>NZ_JBVISR010000004.1:0-420299 GCF_055575415.1 Streptomyces sp. NPDC034099
AAGTACCGATCAGGTCGGGGTATCAACATATCTGGCGTTGACTTTTGGCACGCTGTTGAGTTCTCAAGGAACGGACGCTTCCTTTGTACTCACCCTCGCGGGCTTTCCTCCGGGCGCTTCCCTTCGGTCTTGCGTTTCCGACTCTATCAGATCTTTCCGACCCGATTTCCTCGGTGCTTTCCAGGTTCCCGCTTTCGCGTTTCCCTTTCCGGCGGTTCCGACTCTATCAGACCCTTTCGGCCCTGATTCCCCGTCAGAAGGGGCTGTCTCCGCGACCCTTGGGCCGTTTCAACGAGGTGAGACTCTAGCGGACTCCCGGCTCCCGAGCTAATCGGGGGGCCGCGTTCATTCGAACGTGGATTCCTCATTCCGTTAATACGCGCACCGACAGGACGACGACGCCGACAATGCGACGGTTCATCGAAGAGTGGTGGGTACGTGCGGAATCGCTGTCCGGGGACCGACCGGGGCCGGCGCTCACGTCGGACAACTCGGAGAACATTAGGAGTGCGGGGCGGTCGTGTCAAATCCCGGGCGGGGCGGGCTGCGCGGGCGTAAGGTGGGCCCGTGATGACGCGTACGTGTACCCAGCTCTGGCGGGCCGCCTGACGGCGGCCGTACACACGTATGCACTCGACGGCCGCCGCTTCGGCGGCCGTTCTCGTATCTCCCTCCAGGAGGGGCGGCCGGCGGGTGGCGGCGGCCCAGACCAGGAGGTGGAGAGATGACACGGGTCTTCAGTGGGGTCAAGCCGACCGGGCACCTGACGCTGGGGAACTATCTGGGAGCCATGCGGCGGTGGGCCGCGGTGGACCAGCACCGGTCGGACGCGTTGTTCTGCGTCGTCGACCTGCACGCGCTGACCGTGGACCACGACCCGGCGCGGGTGCGCAGACTCAGCCGGCAGTCGGCGTCGCTGTTGCTGGCGGCGGGGCTCGATCCCGAGATGTGCACCGTGTTCGTGCAGAGTCACGTGGACGAGCACGCGCGGCTGTCGTACGTACTGGAGTGTGTGGCGACCGACGGCGAGATGCGGCGGATGATCCAGTACAAGGAGAAGGCCGCGCGGGAGCGGGAGCGTGGGGGGAGCGTGCGGCTGTCGCTGCTGACGTACCCGGTGCTGATGGCGGCCGACATCCTGGCGTACGGGACGGACGAGGTGCCGGTCGGGGACGACCAGACCCAGCATGTGGAGCTGGCGCGGGATCTCGCGGTGCGGTTCAACCAGCGGTACGGGCACACGTTCGTGGTGCCGCGGGTGACCAGTCCGGCGGTGGCGACGCGGGTCATGAATCTGCAGGAGCCCGCTTCGAAGATGGGCAAGAGCGACGACGTCGGGCCGGGGATCGTCTATCTGCTGGACGAGCCGGACGTGGTGCGGAAGAAGGTCGTGCGGGCCGTGACCGACAGCGGACGTGACGTCGTGTACGACCGGGAGGAGCGGCCGGGGCTCGCCAATCTGCTGGAGATCCTCGCCGCCTGCACGGGTGGTGACCCCGCGGAGCTGGCGGGTGGGTACGACTCGTACGGCGCGCTGAAGAAGGACACCGCGGAGGCGGTCGTCGAGGTGCTGCGGCCCGTGCGGGAGCGGCACCAGGAGCTCTGCGCCGACCCCGGGTACGTAGAGGGTGTGCTCCGGGAGGGGGCCGAGAAGGCGCGGGCTATGGCGCGGCCGACCGTGGACGCCGCTTACCGGGCGATCGGGCTGCTGCCCCCGGTGAACGCGGCCCGGTAGGCGCGGGGGCTGGTGGCGAGGCGCGAGGCGAAGTGCTGGCGCATCGTGACCTCGCTGCCGAAGCCCGCCCGGCGGGCGACCTCCGGCATGGGCAGGTCGGTGCGTTCGAGGAGCTTCTGGGCCGCGGCGATCCGCTGGTCCAGGAGCCAGCGCAGGGGCGTGGTGCCGGTGGCCGCCGCGAAGTGCCGGGCGAAGGAGCGCGGGGACATGCCTGCGCGGGCGGCCAGGTCGGCGACGGTGAGGGGCTCGTCGAGGTGGCGCAGGGCGTGTTCGCGGACGTCGGCGAGGGTGTCGGCGTCCCGGTCCGCGGGGTGGATGGGGTGCTCGATGAACTGGGCCTGGGTGCCGGTGCGGAAGGGTGCGGTGACCATCGAGCGGGCGATGGTGGCGGCGGCCTCGGCGCCGTGGGCCAGGCGGACCAGGTGGAGGCAGAGGTCGATGCCCGCTGCCGTGCCGGCGGCGGTCCAGATGTTGTCGTCCTCGATGAAGAGGGCGTCGGGGACGACGGTGACCCGGGGGTGGTGGGTGCGCAGGAGGTCGAGCAGCCGCCAGTGGGTGATGGCGCGGCGGCCGTCGAGCAGGCCGGCCTGGGCGAGGGTGAAGGTCCCTCCGCACAGGGCGGCGACGGTGGTGCCGCGGGCGTGGGCGCGGCGGAGCGCGGCGAGGACCGGGGCGGGTGCCGGGGTGAGGTGGTCGTCGAGGCCGGGGACGACGACGAGGTCGGCCTCCGCCAGCCAGTCGAGGGGGCGGTCGGGGTGCAGGGCGAGGCCGCCGCGCATCGGGACGGCGGTGGTGCCGTCGGCGGCGACGCGGCGCAGGTCGAAGGCGGGGGCGCCGCGGTCGGTGCGGTCGGTGCCCCAGACCTCGGTGATGACGGCGACGTCGAAGGCCCGGATGCCGGGGAAGGCGAGGAGGGCCACGCGGTAGGGGGCCGGTGTCGTCGCCGCGGCTGTGCCCGTCGTCAGCATGGTGGCAGTAAACCATCGATCGCTGACTTTCAGACCGCTGGGGCCGCTGCTCTCCGGGCGGCACGATCGGGGGCATGGATATCGCTGAGAACGCGGCACTGGTGGTCGTGGACGTGCAGAAGGGCTTCGAGGAGCTCGGCTTCTGGGGTACGCGCAACAACCCGGGGGCGGACGACAACATCGCCGCGCTCATCGACGCCTGGCAGTCGAGCGGACGGCCGGTCGTCTTCGTGCGGCACGACTCGGTGAAGGCCGGGTCGCCGTTGCGGACGGGGTACGAGGGCAACGGGTTCAAGGAGTACGTGGAACAGCGGCGCGGGAAGGGGGGCGGCGCCGAGCTGCTGGTCACGAAGAGCGTGAACTCGGCGTTCCTCGGCGCGCCGGACCTGGGCGACTGGCTGCGGGCGGCGGGGATCTCGCAGCTCGTGCTCGCCGGGATCCAGACGAACATGTGCGTCGAGACGACCGCACGGATGGGCGGGAACCTCGGGTACGACGTGGTGGTCCCGTTGGACGCGACGTACACCTTCGGCCTGGAGGGGCCCTTCGGCTGGCGGCAGAGCGCGGACGAGCTGGCACGCGCGTCGGCGGTGTCGCTGCACGGGGGCGGGTTCGCCCGGGTGGTGACGACGGAGGAGGTGCTGGCCGGATGCTGACCGGCGTGCGGTGAGCCCCGTGGGGGCGGGGCTCGTCCAGGTCGTCGGGTCCGGTTCGGCGGTGCGTCAGTCCTTGGTGCCGGAGGCCAGTTCGCGGCTGCGGTCGCGGGCGGCCTCCAGGGCGGCGATGAGGGCGGCGCGGACGCCGTGGTTCTCCAGCTCGCGGATGGCGTTGATGGTGGTGCCGGCGGGGGACGTGACGTTCTCCCGGAGCTTGACCGGGTGCTCGCCGCTGTCGCGGAGCATCTTCGCGGCGCCGATCGCGGACTGGACGATCAGGTCGTGGGCCTTGTCGCGGGGCAGGCCGAGGAGGATGCCGGCGTCGGTCATGGCCTCGACCAGGTAGAAGAAGTACGCCGGTCCCGAGCCGGAGAGGGCGGTGCAGGCATCCTGCTGGGACTCGGGGACGCGGAGGGTCTTGCCGACGGCACCGAAGATCTCCTCGGTGTGGGTCAGGTGGGCCGCGGTCGCGTGGGTGCCCGCCGAGATCACGGACATGGCCTCGTCGACGAGGGCCGGGGTGTTCGTCATGACGCGGACGACCGGGGTGCCGGGGGCGAGGCGCTCCTCGAAGAAGGAGGTGGGGATGCCCGCCGCGCCGCTGATGACCAGGCGGTCGGCCGGGACGTGCGGGGCGAGTTCGTCGAGGAGGGTGCCCATGTCCTGGGGCTTGACCGTGAGGATCAGGGTGTCGGCGGTCTTGGCGGCCTCGGCGTTGGTGACCGGGGTGACTCCGTGGCGGGCGCGGAGTTCGTCGGCCCGCTCCCGGCGGCGGGCGGTGACCAGGAGGTCGGCGGGGGCCCAGCCGGCGCCGATCATGCCGCTGAGGAGGGCTTCGCCGATCTTGCCGGTGCCGAGGACTGCGACTTTCTGGGTCATGGGTTCGGTGCCCTTCGGGGTGTGCGCGTCGTCCGGGGTCATCCTCGCACCGCGGGTGGGGGTGGGGGTGGCGCGTCCAGTCCGCGGGACGCGGGTGGGAGGGGCGCGGGTGGGGTGTGCGGGGTCCTCAGGCGCCGGACGGGCTGGTCGGTCATGCCGTACGGCGCTTCAGGGTGGCCGCTCCCAGAGCCAGGACCAGCAGGGCGCAGCCGGCGACGATCAGGGCGTCGCGTACGAAGGTGGCGGTCATGTCGGTGTGGCGCAGGACCTCGTTCATGCCGTCCACCGCGTAGGACATGGGCAGGACGTCGGAGACGGCCTCCAGGGCCGGGTGCATGTTGTCGCGCGGGGTGAAGAGGCCGCAGAGGAGGAGCTGGGGGAAGATCACCGCCGGCATGAACTGGACCGCCTGGAATTCCGAGGCCGCGAAGGCCGAGACGAAGAGGCCGAGCGCGGTGCCCAGGAGGGCGTCGAGCAGGGCGACCAGGAGGAGGAGCCAGGGGCTGCCTGTCACGTCCAGGCCCAGGAACCAGACCGCGAGACCGGTGGCGAGGGCCGACTGGACGATGGCGAGGACGCCGAAGGCGAGGGCGTAGCCGGCGATGAGGTCGCCCTTGCCGAGCGGCATGGCGAGGAGGCGTTCGAGGGTGCCGGAGGTGCGCTCGCGCAGCGTCGCGATGGACGTGACCAGGAACATCGTGATCAGCGGGAAGATGCCGAGGAGCGAGGCGCCGATGTTGTCGAAGGTGCGCGGGCTGCCGTCGAAGACGTAGCGCAGCAGGAAGAGCATCACGCAGGGGATGAGCATCAGGAGCGCGATGGTGCGGGGGTCGTGGCTCAGCTGGCGCAGGACCCGGGTCGCGGTGGCCGTGGTGCGGAAGAGGCTCAGGGGGCGGGTGGGCGCCGGGGTGAGGGTGGGCGCAGCCGCCGCGGGGGCCGTGGGCGTGGTCATCGGGTGGTCTCCTTCGTGCGGGCCGCCGCCTTGGCCTTCGCCTCGTCGACCAGGTGGAGGAAGGCCTCCTCGACCGTCTCGGAGCCGGTTCGGGTGCGCAGGGCGTCGGGGGTGTCGTCGGCGAGGACCTCGCCCTCGCGCATCAGGAGCAGCCGGTGGCAGCGCTCGGCCTCGTCCATGACGTGGGAGGAGACGAGGAGGGTGGCGCCGCGGTCGGCGGCGATGGAGTGGAAGAGGGCCCACAGGTCCCGGCGGAGTACGGGGTCGAGGCCGACCGTGGGTTCGTCGAGGACCAGGAGTTCGGGGGCGCCGAGGAGGGCCACGGCGAGGGAGACGCGGCTGCGCTGGCCGCCGGAGAGGTTGCCGGCCAGGGCGTCGGCACGGGTGGTGAGGTCGACGTCGGCGATGACCCGGGTGACGTCCTCGCGGCGGCGGTCGGCGGCCGCCCGGCCGGGGTCGAGGATCTCGGCGAAGTAGTCCAGGTTCTGGCGGACGGTCAGGTCGTCGAAGACGGACGGGGCCTGGGTGACGTAGCCGACGCGGGTGCGCAGGGCGGGGTGGCCGGCCGGGCGGCCGAGGACGTCCAGGGTGCCGGTGACCTTGGACTGGGTGCCGACGATCGACCGCATCAGGGTCGACTTGCCGCAGCCGGAGGGGCCGAGGAGGCCGGTGATGCGGCCGCGCGGCACGGTGAAGCCGAGGCCCCGCAGGACGGTGCGGGTACCGCGGACGACGGTGAGGTCTTCGGCGTGGACGGCGGGCGGGGCGGGGTCGTCGCCGTGTCCTTCGGGTGGCCGGGAGGAGTGTCCCGTCGAGTAATTCATCATGTGATGAATACTCCTCCCGGGCGCCCGTGGCGTCAAGGGCCGCCGAGCGTTCTCACGCTTCGGGAGTCCGGGCGACGAGGAGGTGGACGTCGTACGTCTCCTCGACGCGTCCGGTCGGGAAGACGGCCAGCAGGTGGCGGCGCTCCTCGGCGAAGAAGGCCGCGGCGCGTTCCTCGGTGTCGGTCAGGAAGACCGAGTGGCTGCCGAGGTTGGCCAGGTGGGTGTCGAGGGGGACGCGTCGGCTCCAGCGGACCTCGCGGTGGACGAAGCCGAGCGTGCCGGTGGGGTCGGCGACGCGGGCGTCGAAGTCCCGCTTCTGGGCGGAGAGGTTCAGGTGCGCGAAGTGCCGGTCGACGCGTCGCGCCGACTCCGCGATCCACGGCACGTCGTGGGCGTCGGTGTTCCACCACAGCGCCAGCGCGCCGCCCGGACGCAGCACGCGCAGCGCCTCCGGGACGGACAGGGCGGGGTCGGTCCAGTGCCAGGCCTGGGCGTAGGTGAGCAGGTCGGCGCTGCGGCCGGCGAGGGGCAGGGCGTTGCCGTTGCCGCGGACCACGGGCACGCCGGGGAGGGTGCGGCGGAACTCGGTGGCCATGCCGGCGCCCGGTTCCACGGCGATCACGTCGGCGCCGCGCTCGTGCAGGCGGGCGGTGGCGAGGCCTGTGCCGGCGCCGACGTCCACGACGCGGGCGCCCTTGAGGGGGCGGCCGGTCAGCTCCTCCAGCGCGTCGAAGAGGGCGGGCGGGTAGGAGGGCCGGTTGGCGGCGTACTGGACGGCGGCGGCGTTGAAGGAGTGGGCGCGGGCGCTGTGGTGGGCCCGCGCGGAGGCGGTCGCGGCGGCCGGGTCGTCCGGGGTCAGCGGTGTCGTCATACGGCCATGGTGGCCGGGCGGGCCCGGACGGGGAGGGGGGTTTCCGGGAGCGCCGTGGGCGGCGGGCTCCCGCCCGGGTTACTTCCCGCGGCGCTTCCGCGACGGGTTGCCCGAGCGGCGGGTGGTGCGCTTCTCGTACTCCTCGCGCGCCTTCTCGTACTCCTCGCGGTGCAGTTTCTCGCCCGGCGCCTCGGTGAAGGTGCGGAAGAAGTAGGCGAGGAGGGAGCCGACGAAGCCGATGGCGAGCAGGCCGCGCATGGAGGCCTGGCGGTCGGGGTCGGGGCGGCTGGTGAAGCCGGACCAGGTGTGGCGGAAGGCCAGGGCGCTGCAGATCGCGAACATCACGATCATCAGCAGCGAGACGAAGCTGCCGATGTCGGCGATCTGGAGGCCCTGGTACGCGACGCGGAGCACGAAGCAGGCGGCGGCCGCGACGGCGAGGGAGCCCACGGCGAGACCCACCCGGCGGGCGGTGTAACCGTGGCCGTGGTCCACCCAGGTCGTGCCGTAGAACCGGAGGGGTTCGGGGCGGGGGCCCGCGGGGATGTCCGGGCTGCCGTTCTTGCCGTTCTCTGCGCTCACGGGTCGATTATGGCGCCGGTGCGGCGCGGGCCCCGGGCGGGCCCGGCACACCGGACGAGGCGCGTGGGGCGAGCGGTGCGGTCAGCCGCCCTGGCCGGCGCTGCCCATCGGACCGACCTTCACCGGGGAGCCCGGTTCGTCCGAGGCGGGCAGGGAGGCGCCGCCCGGCCAGTCGAGGGTGACCGACTTGGTCTCGTTCGGCGGGGTCACCACGAGCCCCGTGATGCGGACGCCGGAGCCGCCCGTGTTGTTGATCGGGTAGGTGATGCCGAAGGTCACGTTCTCGCCGTCCTTGAGGACCACCGGCGAGGCCTCCGCGCCCGTGCGCTCCGCGGAGAGGGTTCCCGTGTTGGTCTTCAGGTCGACGCCCGCGTAGCCCGCGAGCGTGCAGTCCCGGCCGCCGCCGTTCTTCAGGTCCACCGCGACGGTGCCCTCGGTGTCGCCGCCGACGGTGGCGTCCATCGCCGTGATCTCCAGCTCGTCGGTGCGGCACTTGGCGGCCTTGCCGTCCTCGGCGGACCCGCCGGACCCGCCGGTGCCACCGGATCCGCTGGTGCCACCGGTTCCGTTGGGGGTCTTCCCCGCGGAGTCCGTCCCGCCCTCCTGGTCCGAGCCGGCCGATCCCGACCCGCCGTTCGAGGAGGACGCGGTGGAGGCGGCCGGCGGGGCGGCGCTCTGGTCCGTGCCGTCGTCGCCCTGGCAGGCCGTGAGCGAGAGACCGGCGGCGAGGGCCATGGCGGCGAGGGTCAGCTTGCGAACGCGCATCGTTGTCTACCTCAGAGTCGGTTGGCGTGCCGGGCCGCCCGTACCCATCGGTGCGAGCGGCGCTTCCGATCATCAGGAGCCGCTCGGCCCGGCAGACCGTTCCCGTCGGCAACCTCCTAATACGTTGCTGGGACAGCGCTGTTACAAGGTCATCAGCGGCGGCCGGCTCAGCAGCGAGGGGCCACGTAGCCGTCGCTGCCGGTGCGGACGTAGGCGTCGGAGACGTACTGGCCGCTGCCGATGTTGTCCCAGATGTTCGAGGTGCCGTAGGGGCCGGAGACCCGCTCCCCCGTGCGCTGGCAGTTGATCGTGACCCTGGAGCCCTCGGCCAGGACCCGCACCACCGAGTAGCCGGTGCCCGGGCCGCTGCGGACGTTCAGGCGGTAGCCCGGCGCGACCGGGTAGGAACTCAGGGCCGCCGCCGCGACGACTCCCCCGGCCTGCCCCGCTTCTTCCTCTTCGCCGCCGATGTTCTGGACCTGGTCGACAGACATGGACGAACTCCCCCCGTTGAGCCCCACGACTTTCGTGGGGCACCGTTGATACCCCGGGAACAAGCCATGAAACACCAGTTCGCCACTCGCACACGCGAGTCGGCAGGCCGCCTCTGTCCCACAGGCCCCATCGACTAGGCTCCGAGCATCGCTCGCGCGAACGAACAGCACGGGGGTGGTTCCATGGCGCCGCAGCGGGATGCCGGAGCGGACGCGGAAGCGGAACTTCCGGAGTACGCCGGCCACTACCGGCTGGAGTCCCGCCTCGGCTCGGGCGGCATGGGCGTCGTGCACCTGGCCCGCAGCACCTCCGGGATGCGCGTCGCGGTCAAGGTCGTGCATGCGACGTATGCCAGGGACCCCGAGTTCAGGGGGCGTTTCCGGCAGGAGGTGGCCGCGGCCCGGCGGGTGAGCGGGGCCTTCACGGCGCCGGTCGTGGACGCCGACCCGGAGGCCGGGCGGCCCTGGATGGCCACGCTGTTCATCCCCGGTCCCACGCTCTCGGAGCACGTGAAGCGGAACGGGCCGATGGACGAGCCCCAGCTGCGCCGGCTGATGGCCGGACTCGCCGAGGCGCTGCGCGACATCCATCGGGTCGGCGTCGTGCACCGGGATCTGAAACCGAGCAACGTCCTGCTCGCCGAGGACGGTCCGAAGGTCATCGACTTCGGCATCTCCCGGCCGAAGGACAGCGAACTGCGCACCGAGACCGGGAAGCTGATCGGTACGCCGCCGTACATGGCCCCCGAGCAGTTCCGGCGGCCCCGGGAGGTGGGGCCCGCGGCCGACGTCTTCACCCTCGGCTCGCTGATGGTGCACGCGGCGACCGGGCGGGGGCCCTTCGACTCCGACAGCCCGTACGTCGTCGCCTACCAGGTCGTGCACGACGAACCCGATCTGACCGGCGTACCGGACTCGCTCGCGCCGCTGGTGGTGCGGTGTCTGGCCAAGGAGCCCGAGGACCGGCCGACGCCGGACGAGTTGATGCGGGAACTGCGGTCGGTCGCGGCGGCCTTCGACACGCAGGTGTTCATACCGGCACCGCGGGCGGAGCGGGCCGAGACCCCGCAGGAGGCCGGTGAGGAACCCGCCCCGCGGACTCCCGCCGAGCCGTCCGAACGGTCCGGGCGGGTCGTACGGCGGCTGGGGAAGCGGTCGGCGCTCGTCGCCGGGGCGTTGGGGCTCGCCGTGGCCGGGAGCCTCGTGGCGGTGCAGGCGTTCGGCGGTGCCGAGCCCGCGCGCACGCCCACCGCGCAGAGTGCGCCGGGCGGGTTCGGGGCGTGGGAGGCGGGGCCCGCGACGAAGGGCGGCGGGATGCCGCAGTGCTCGTACGCGGCCCGGCGGCTGCTGTGCGCGCGGCCCGGTCTGGTCTTCGCGGTCGACCCGGCCGACGGAAGCACGCTGTGGCGCCACCCCGTCGAGGAGACCGTGCGGGACGAACCGCCGGTCGTGTCGGGCGGGCTCGTGCAGCCCGAGGTGGGCCTGCTGGGCCCGCTGGAGGCGCTCGACCCCGCGACGGGCGAGCCGAAGTGGCAGGAGGACATGCCCCCGTACGACGGGCTGCGTACCGTCGGCGACATGCTGCTGCTCACCCGCGCCGACGGGATGGTCACCGGCGTGGACAGCGCCTCGGGAAGGACGAAGTGGTCGCGCCGGATCCCCGGGCAGGCGGTGCCGTACTTCACGTCGTTCGCCGGGGAGCGGCGGCCGACGGCGTACGCGACGAGCCAGAGCGCGGACGGGAAGGGGACCCGCGTCACCGCCGTGGACCCGGCGAGCGGGGACGTGCGCTGGGACGCGGAGCTGGCGGGGGAGCTGAAGCCCGTGGGGGCCGCGGACGGTTCCGTGTTCCTCGTCGCCGAGGGGGCGGCCTACGGCGACGTCAGGACCGTGGTCCGCTACACGCCGGCCACCGGGGCGACCCGGCGGGTGACGCTGCCGATCCCGGTCGAGGCGGCGCAGGCCGGGGTGCGCGGGGACACCGTGTACCTCATGGGCGCGGGCGGCTCGCTGGTGGCCGCCGACATGGCGGCGGGGAAGCAGGCGTGGCGGCTGGAGACGGGCGTGAGCCGGGGCTCTTCGCCGGTCTCCGACGGGCGGCACGTGTACGTCACCGCGCCCGACGGGCGGCTCCTCGGTGTCGACGCGCGCCGGGGCAAGCTCCTCGGGCAGACCCGGCCCCGGCTCGGCCCCGACTCCGACAAGGTGCCCGCCTCGCTGCCGGCGCCGCTGCTCGTGGGCGGGTACGTGTACGCCGGGGCGCCGGACGGCACGGTGTTCGGGGTGTCGGGGCGGGACCCGGGGGCCTGGTAGGCCGTACCGGGTCCCCTGCCGGGGCCCTCGGGGTTGTCCCCCGGGGCGGGGTCAGCCCAGCTTGCTGACGTCGCGCACCGCGCCCTTGTCCGCGCTGGTGGCCATCGCGGCGTACGCCTTGAGGGCCGCGGAGACCTTGCGGTCGCGGTTCTTCGGGGCGTACACGCCGTTCAGGGCCTGCTCGCGGCGGGTCAGCTCGGCGTCGTCCACGAGCAGCTCGATGGAGCGGTTCGGGATGTCGATGCGGATGCGGTCGCCGTCCTCGACCAGGGCGATGGTGCCGCCGGCCGCCGCCTCCGGGGAGGCGTGGCCGATGGACAGGCCGGACGTGCCGCCGGAGAAGCGGCCGTCGGTGACCAGGGCGCAGGCCTTTCCGAGGCCGCGGCCCTTGAGGTACGAGGTCGGGTAGAGCATCTCCTGCATGCCGGGGCCGCCCTTGGGGCCCTCGTAGCGGATGACGACGACGTCGCCCTCCTTGACCTGCTGGGTGAGGATCTTCTGGACGGCCTCCTCCTGCGACTCGCAGACGACCGCCGGGCCCTCGAAGGTCCAGATGGACTCGTCGACGCCGGCCGTCTTGACCACGCAGCCGTCCACGGCGAGGTTGCCGCGCAGGACCGCGAGGCCGCCGTCCTGGGAGTAGGCGTGCTCGACGGAGCGGATGCAGCCGCCCTCGGCGTCCTCGTCCAGGGTGTCCCAGCGCTCGGACTGGGAGAAGGCCTCGGCGGAGCGGACGCAGCCGGGGGCCGCGTGCCACAGCTCGACGGCCTCCTGGGAGGGGGAGCCGCCGCGCACGTCCCAGGTCTTCAGCCAGTCGGCCAGGGACGGGCTGTGGACGGAGTGGACGTCCTCGTTGAGCAGGCCGCCGCGGTGCAGTTCGCCGAGGAGCGCCGGGATGCCGCCCGCGCGGTGCACGTCCTCCATGTAGTACGTGCGGCCCTTGGCGACGTTCGGCGCGACCTTGGCGAGGCACGGGACGCGGCGCGAGAGGGCGTCCATCTCGGTGAGGCCGTAGGGGACCTCCGCCTCCTGGGCGGCGGCCAGCAGGTGCAGGATCGTGTTGGTGGAACCGCCCATCGCGATGTCGAGCGCCATGGCGTTCTCGAAGGCCGCGGGGGTGGCGATGTTGCGGGGCAGGACCGAGTCGTCGTCCTGCTCGTAGTAGCGGCGGGTCAGGTCCAGGACCGTGCGGGCCGCGTTCTCGTAGAGCGCCTTGCGGGCGGTGTGGGTGGCCAGGACCGAGCCGTTGCCGGGCAGGGAGAGGCCGATCGCCTCGGTCAGGCAG
The DNA here is from genome assembly GCF_055575415.1 of Streptomyces sp. NPDC034099. Classification (NCBI taxonomy): domain Bacteria; kingdom Bacillati; phylum Actinomycetota; class Actinomycetes; order Kitasatosporales; family Streptomycetaceae; genus Streptomyces; species Streptomyces sp. NPDC034099. The sequence continues at coordinate 12,328 of NZ_JBVISR010000004.1, forward strand.
TTCATCGAGTTGGCGGTGAACATGCCGGAACAGGAGCCGCAGGTGGGGCAGGCGTTCTCCTCGATGCGGAGGATGTCCGCGTCGGAGATCTTCTCGTTGACCGCCTCCGACATCGCGTCGACCAGGTCGAGGGTGCGGACCGTGCCGTCGACCAGGGTGGCGCGGCCGGACTCCATCGGGCCGCCGGAGACGAAGACCGTCGGGATGTTCAGGCGGAGCGCCGCGTTGAGCATGCCCGGGGTGATCTTGTCGCAGTTGGAGATGCAGATCAGGGCGTCGGCGCAGTGCGCCTCGACCATGTACTCCACGCTGTCCGCGATCAGGTCGCGGGAGGGGAGGCTGTAGAGCATGCCGCCGTGGCCCATGGCGATGCCGTCGTCCACGGCGATCGTGTTGAACTCGCGCGGGATGCCGCCGGCCGCGACGACCGCCTCGCTGACGATCCGGCCGACCGGCGCCAGGTGGGTGTGGCCCGGCACGAACTCCGTGAAGCTGTTGGCGACGGCGATGATCGGCTTACGCCCGATGTCCGCGCCGGGTACACCGGAGGCACGCATAAGGGCGCGGGCGCCCGCCATGTTGCGGCCGTGGGTGACAGTGCGGGACCTCAGTTCGGGCATCGTCGCTCGCTCCTTCGGAGAGTTATGACTGCCGTCGAGCGTACGCCGGTCATCCAGGGGTCGGGACGGGGTGTCCGGAATGCGGGACGCCCGTCTCGTCGTACGCCGTGGGCGGGTGTTGTCAGGGGCCGGTGAGGTGGCCCTGTACGACCGGGGCCAGGCGGGCGACGATCTGCTCCGGGTCCGCGGAGGCCAGCGGCTCGACCTTGATCACATACCGGAGCATGGCGCAGCCCACCAGCTGTGCCGCGGCCAGTTCGACGCGCAGGTCCGCGTCCGGCAGGCCCACCTGGGCGGCGACCCGGCTCAGCACCTGGGCGGCGATGAGCCGGCGGAAGACGGCGGCGGCGGTCTCGTTGTTCACGGCGGAGCGGACGATGGCCAGCAGGGGCGTCCGGCTGGCCGGGTTCTCCCACAGGCCGAGGATGAAGCGGGTGAGCCGCTCGCCGACCTCGTCGAGGGGGGCGTCGCCGATCGCGTCGGGGGCCCGCAGGGCCGGTGCGAAGGCGACCTCGATGGCCGCCTCGAAGACCTGCTCCTTGGTGCCGAAGTAGTGGTGCACCAGCGCCGGGTCCACGCCCGCCGCCTTGGCGATGCCGCGCACGGAGGTCTTCTCGTAGCCGCGCTCGGAGAACTCCTCGCGGGCGGTGACGAGGATGCGGTCGCGGGTGTCCCCGGACTCCGTACCGGGCGGGCGGCCGCGGCGCCGGGTGGTCCCGTCGGCGTCTCCGCTCACCGGCGGTCCGTCCACGCCGCCGGGCCGCCCGGCACCGGGGACGCGGTCTGCGCCAGGTGCAGGCGGGTGAAGGCGAGCGCCTCGGCGAGATCGGCCTCACGTTCGGCGCTGGACATCGCGCGCCTGGTGTTGACCTCGATGACGACGTGGCCGTCGAAGCCGGTGTGCGCGAGGTGCTCCAGCACTTCGGCGCAGGGCTGGTTGCCGCGGCCGGGGACGAGGTGCTCGTCCTTGGCGGAGCCCTTGCCGTCGGCCAGGTGGACGTGGCCGAGGCGGTCGCTCATGCGGTCGACCATGTCGAGGGCGTCGGTACGGGAGGTGGCGGCGTGGCTGAGGTCGATCGTGAAGTGCCGGTAGTCGTCCTTCGTCACGTCCCAGTCGGGGGCGTACGCCTGCATCTCGCGGTCGCGGTAGCGCCAGGGGTACATGTTCTCCACGGCGAAGCGGACGTCCGTCTCGTCGGCCATCCGCCAGATGCCGTCGACGAAGTCCCGCGCGTACTGGCGCTGCCAGCGGAACGGGGGATGGACCACCACGGTGCTCGCGCCGAGCTTCTCGGCGGCGGCGCGGGCGCGCTGGAGCTTGACCCAGGGGTCGGTGGACCAGACGCGCTGGGTGATGAGCAGGCACGGTGCGTGCACGGCGAGTATCGGCACGCGGTGGTAGTCGCTGAGCCTGCGCAGCGCCTCGATGTCCTGGCTGACCGGGTCCGTCCAGACCATCACCTCCACGCCGTCGTAGCCGAGGCGCGCGGCGATCTCGAAGGCCGTCGCCGTCGACTCCGGGTAGACGGAAGCCGTCGACAGGGCGACCTTCGTGTCCGGGGTGCGGATCACGTCCCTGGGTTTTGCCACGGGGATCAGGGTACGGGGTGAGCGTTGGGGGGTGCGGGGTGCCCATTCGCCGTTGTGGTGATTGCCATAGGGCGGCTGCGCGACGGTTCGTGGTCGCTCGCGCCCACGCGGCGGAGCCGCACATCGATACAGCCCCGCGCCCCTGTCGGGGCGCTATCCCTGCCCCATGCGGTCCAGGCGTCGCAGGATCACGCCCTCTCTGAGGGCCCACGGGCAGATTTCCAGGTTCTCCACGCGGAAGAGGTCCATCGCGGCCTCGGCCACCAGGGCGCCGGCCAGGAGCTGGTGCGCCCGGCCCTCGGAGACGCCGGGGAGTTCGGCGCGCTCGGCGCTGGTCATGGCGGCCAGGCGGGGCACCCAGGCCTCCAGCGAGGCGCGCTTCAGCTCGCGCTGGACGTAGAGGCCCTCGGCGGAGCGGGCGGCGCCGGTGATGCGGGCCAGCTGCCGGAAGGTCTTCGAGGTGGCGACCACGTGGTCGGGGGCGCCCAGGCGGCTGAAGTCGCCGACGGTCCGGGCGATCTCCGTACGGACGTGGCGGCGCAGCGCCCTGACGTCGTCCGGGTGGGGCGGGTCGCCGGGCAGCCGGGCCGCGGTCAGCCGGCCCGCGCCGAGCGGCAGCGACACGGCGGCGTCGGGCTCCTCGTCGATGCCGTACGCGATCTCCAGGGAGCCGCCGCCGATGTCGAGGACCAGCAGCCTGCCCGCGGACCAGCCGAACCAGCGGCGGGCGGCGAGGAAGGTGAGCCGGGCCTCCTCGGCGCCGGTGAGGACGGTCAGCTCGACGCCGGTCTCGGCGCGCACGCGCGCGAGGACGTCGTCGGCGTTGGTCGCCTCCCGCACGGCCGAGGTGGCGAACGGCAGGAGGTCCTCGACGCCCTTGTCCTCGGCGGCCTGGAGCGCCTCCCGGACGACCGCGGCCAGCCGGTCGACGCCGTCGGGGCCGATCGCCCCGTCCTCGTCGAGGAGCTGGGCGAGGCGCAGTTCCACCTTGTGCGAGTGGGCGGGCAGCGGGCGGGCGCCGGGATGCGCGTCCACCACCAGCAGATGCACCGTGTTCGAACCCACGTCGAGGACACCGAGTCTCATGTAGGGAACGCTACTGCCGGCGGCGCTCGCGGTGGTGCCCTCCTCGCGCCCGGGCGACTTACCCTGGAGCCGTGCCAAAGACGAAAAAGGCGAAGGACGAAAAGTCGGCCAAGAAGGATAAAAAGCCCGTACCGGTCGAAGGAGCGGGCGACGAGAAGGGGCTCGACTTCGCGCGCGCGTGGGTGGAGTTTCCCGATCCGGCGGACGACGAGCAGGTCTTCCGGTGCGATCTGACATGGCTGACCTCCCGCTGGAACTGCATCTTCGGCAGCGGCTGCCAGGGCATCCAGGCGGGCCGCGCGGACGACGGGTGCTGCTCGCTGGGCGCGCACTTCTCCGACGAGGACGACGAGAAGCGGGTCGCCGGGCACGTGGCGCGGCTCACGCCGGACATCTGGCAGCACCACGCCGAGGGCACGCGGAACGGCTGGACCTCCGAGGACGACGAGGGCTCCCGGCAGACCCGGCCCTTCCAGGGCTCGTGCATCTTCCAGAACCGGCCGGGCTTCTCCGGGGGTGCGGGCTGCTCGCTGCACATCCTGGCGCTGAAGGAGGGGCGGGAGCCGCTGGAGACGAAGCCGGACGTGTGCTGGCAGCTGCCGGTCCGGCGGACGTTCGAATGGATCGACCGGCCCGACGACACGCGCGTGCTCCAGGTGTCGATCGGTGAGTACGACCGGCGGGGGTGGGGGCCGGGCGGGCACGACCTGCACTGGTGGTGCACCTCGGCGACCTCGGCGCACGGCGCGGGTGACCCGGTGTACGTGTCCTACCGGCCGGAGCTGATCGAGCTGATGGGCAAGGCGGGGTACGACCGGCTGGTCGAGCTGTGCGAGGAGCGGCTGGCGTCGCAGCTGCCGTTGCTGGCGCCGCATCCGGCGGACCCCGCCCGCTGAGACCGGGCGGCCCCGGCGCCCTCTAGGAGCCGGACGGGCTCGGGGTGCCGCTGTCACTGGTGCCCGGCGGTGGTGACGAGCCGCCCGTGCCGCCGGTCGGGGACGGTTCGTTCGTCGTCGGGTCCGGATCGGGCGGCGTCGGCGACGGGTCGCCGGTGGGCGTCGGGTCCGGATCGGGGGGCTGCGAGGTGGACGGGTCCGGGTTGTGGCCCGGGTGGGACGGGGACGTGGTCCCGTGCGGCGTGCTGGGGCGCGGGCCCGGACGGGACGGGGTGGGGGCGGGGCCGTAGCCCTCGATGGTCACGACGGCGCCGGCGGGCGACACGGCCACCCGTGCGCTCCAGTGGCCGGACGGCTCGCGCAGGTGGTCGACGTACACCCGGACCGTCACGGCCTCGCCGGGGCGCAGGGTGCCCGAGGACTGGCTCAGGTAGAGCCAGGCGGCGCCGACGGACGCGGACCAGCGCACCGGGGCGTCGCCGGTCGCGGTCAGGGTGACCAGCGTGGTGTCGCCGGCGTGGCCGGCCGTCACCCTGAGGTGGCCGGCGCCCTTCCCGGCGGCGCCGGAGACGCCGACGACCTCCACGGAGACGTCGGCCTCGCCGTTCTTGCCGAAGCCGGTGCCCGGGGTGGTGCTCGCGTTGCCGGCGTTCTCGTACCCGTAGCCGCCGCCCGCCGACCCGCCCTCCAGGCCGTCCGGGTTCTGCGCCTCGCTGGCGCTGGCCGAGCGGCCTTCCTCGCCCTCGACGACGGGGGTGCCGCGGTAGGCCGCCCACAGAGCGAGCACGGGGGCCGCCACGACAGTGGCGACGACGGTGGTGGTGACGGCCCGCGCGCGCAGACGGTCCCGCCGGGCCGCGCGGTCCTTGGGGTCCATCGGGAAGCCGCGCCGGTCGAAGCGGGGGGCGGCGCTCCGCGCGCGCGGGGTGTGGGCCGGGGCGGCGAGCAGCGCGGTGCGGGGGGCCTCCAGGACGGGCAGCTCGGCGGGGGTGACGCTGGTGCCGGGCCAGCGGCCGGGGACCGCGCGCTCGGCGGTCCGGCGGCAGCGCGGGCAGTCGTCGACGTGCCGGACCAGCTCGCGGCGCAGGGCGCTGCTCAGGACGTAGCGGTTGTCGCCGGTGAGGCGGGCGACTCCGGGGCAGGTGCCGGTCTCCACTACGGCCAGGGCGGCGCGGGTGCGTTCCACCTCGCAGGCGGCCGAGGCGAGCAGTTCGCGGGTGGCGGTGAGGTCCGTGCCGAGGACGGCGGCGACCTCGTGCGGCGCGAGGTGGTGGCGTACGGCCAGTTCGAGGGCCTCGCGCTGCTCGGGGGTGGTGCCGGCGGCCTCCGGCCAGGCGAGGAGGGCGAGTTCGCTGCGGTGCCGCTGGTGGGCCTCGTCGTGGGCGGGGGTTGGGGGTGTGGTGGGGGTGGCGGGCGTGGTGGGGCGGCCCGCCGCGTGGCTGCTCGGACGTTTCTGCTTGGCCTCGGCCAGCTTGCGCAGGCAGGACCAGCGGGCCAGCGCGTAGAGCCAGGCCCTGCGGTCGCCCGCGGATCCGGGGGCGCGGTGGCCGCGGCGCTCGGCGAGCGCGAGGACGTCGCCCAGGGCGGCGGTCGCGGCGTCGTGGTCGCAGAGCACGGACAGGCAGTACGTGAACAGGCCGTCCAGATACGCGTCGTACGCGGCGTATCGCGCGGGCGGACGCTGGGCAGGCTGCTGCGGCTGCTGCACCAGCGCCCTCGCCGCGGCGCGGTCACGCGCTTCCCGGTGCGCCCGGTGTGCGCCGGTCGTGCGGGTCGTGGTTTCCGGACTGCTCCTCATCACTCGGCGACCGTAGGGGGCTATGGGTGGCGCGAACTGGCGCGTTGGGCACTTTTAACCCGTACGGGTGAAACGATCCCTCATAAGGGGACAGGAAGCTGCTCTTCCGGGGCTGGGGCGGGGCGTGGGTCGCCCTTTCGGGGTGCCTGCGGCCCCTGTGCGGCTTCGGTGGGGGTGCGCGTAGCGCGGTGCGTTGTCTGTGGGTCGGGGCCGCGCCGGGGGGTGTCCGTCCTCGGAACGGCGCGGAATCGGTCGGCTACGGGGGTGCGGGGCGTTGACGCGCCAACCGCTGCGGGCGGACACCCCCCGACACGACCCCTTCTCGCCGTACGCGGCTCTCCCGCCGCGTGCGCGTAGCCGCGGGCAGTCGTGCCGCTGGGGCGGCACGGGTGGGCGCAGCGGCACCCCGGCAGCGCCGGGCCGCGCGACCCACCCCGCGCCCACACCCACGCCGGGTGCCGAAGGAACGGACCGCTCAGTGTGTTGTCAGTGGGGGCGGTTACGGTTCGTGCATGGCTGCCCGTACGAAGTCCGCCAAGGAACGGCCGTCCTACCGCTGCACCGAGTGCGGCTGGCAGACGGCCAAGTGGCTCGGCCGCTGCCCCGAATGCCAGGCGTGGGGCACCGTCGAGGAGTACGGCGCGCCCGCCGTGCGTACGACCACCCCGGGGCGCGTGACCACGTCCGCGGTGCCGATCGGGCAGGTCGACGGGCGGCAGGCGACCGCCCGCACCACCGGTGTGCCCGAGCTGGACCGGGTGCTCGGGGGCGGGCTGGTGCCCGGGGCCGTGGTGCTGGTCGCGGGTGAGCCGGGCGTCGGAAAGTCCACGCTGCTGCTGGACGTCGCGGCCAAGTCGGCGAGCGACGAGCACCGGACGCTTTATGTCACCGGTGAGGAGTCGGCCAGCCAGGTGCGGCTGCGGGCCGACCGGATCCACGCCATCGACGACCATCTGTACCTCGCCGCCGAGACGGACCTCGCGGCGGTGCTCGGGCACCTGGACGCCGTCAAGCCGTCGCTGCTGATCCTGGACTCCGTACAGACCGTGGCCTCGCCCGAGATCGACGGCGCCCCGGGCGGCATGGCGCAGGTGCGGGAGGTGGCGGGTGCGCTGATCCGCGCCTCCAAGGAGCGCGGCATGTCCACGCTGCTCGTGGGCCACGTCACCAAGGACGGGGCCATCGCGGGGCCGCGGCTGCTGGAGCACCTCGTGGACGTCGTGCTGCATTTCGAGGGCGACCGGCACGCGCGGCTGAGGCTGGTGCGGGGGGTCAAGAACCGGTACGGGACGACGGACGAGGTCGGCTGCTTCGAGCTGCACGACGAAGGGATCACGGGGCTCGCCGATCCCAGCGGGCTGTTCCTCACGCGGCGGGCCGAGCCCGTGCCCGGTACGTGTCTGACCGTCACCCTGGAGGGGCGCCGCCCGCTGGTCGCCGAGGTGCAGGCGCTGACCGTGGACTCGCAGATTCCGTCGCCGCGGCGTACGACCTCGGGGCTCGAGACCTCGCGGGTGTCGATGATGCTGGCCGTGCTGGAGCAGCGGGGGCGCATCAGCGCGCTGGGCAAAAGGGATATCTACAGTGCGACGGTGGGCGGTGTGAAGCTCTCCGAGCCGGCCGCCGACCTCGCCATCGCGCTGGCGTTGGCCAGTGCGGCCAGTGACACTCCGCTGCCCAAGAACCTCGTCGCGATCGGCGAAGTCGGTCTCGCCGGAGAGGTGAGACGGGTCACGGGGGTGCAGCGCAGGCTCTCCGAGGCGCACCGGCTGGGCTTCACGCACGCCCTGGTACCGGCCGATCCCGGCAGGGTCCCTGACGGCATGAAGGTCCTGGAAGTCGCGGACATGGGGGACGCCCTGCGGGTGCTTCCGCGCTCGCGTCGGCGAGAGGCCCCACGGGAGGAGGAGGACCGCCGGTAGACTTTGCCCTGGTCTCGCCCGTCCGTACGACCGAGTGTGCGACACGGGAGCGCCAGAAGAACCTGCGACCGGAGGAGTGCAGTGGCAGCCAACGACCGGGCAGCAGCTCCCGGAAAGTCCGGTGGGAGTGCCGGTGCCGATGGCCTGATGCGCGCCTCTCTGAGCGCCGTGGCGCCCGGCACGCCCCTGCGCGACGGCCTGGAGCGGGTCCTGCGCGGCAACACCGGCGGTCTGATCGTGCTGGGTTCCGACAAGACCGTCGAGCAGATGTGCACGGGCGGTTTCGTGCTGGACGTCGAGTTCACCGCGACCCGGCTGCGAGAGCTGTGCAAGCTCGACGGCGGCATCGTGCTGTCGTCGGACCTGTCGAAGATCCTGCGGGCGGGGGTGCAGCTGCTTCCGGACCCGACCATTCCCACGGAGGAGACCGGTACGCGGCACCGTACGGCGGACCGGGTCAGCAAGCAGGTCGGGTTCCCCGTCGTGTCAGTTTCGCAGTCCATGCGGCTGATCGCGTTGTACGTGGACGGGCAGCGGAGGGTGCTGGAGGACTCGGCCGCGATTCTGTCGCGGGCCAATCAGGCGCTGGCGACCCTGGAGCGGTACAAGCTGCGCCTCGACGAGGTCGCGGGCACGCTGTCGGCGTTGGAGATCGAGGACCTGGTGACGGTGCGGGACGTCTCGGCGGTCGCGCAGCGGCTGGAGATGGTGCGCCGGATCGCCACCGAGATCGCCGAGTACGTGGTGGAGCTGGGGACGGACGGGCGGCTGCTGGCGCTGCAGTTGGACGAGTTGATCGCCGGTGTGGAGCCGGAGCGCGAGCTGGTCGTGCGGGACTACGTGCCCGAGCCCACCGCGAAGCGCTCCCGCACGGTCGACGAGGCGCTCGCCGAGCTGGACAAGCTCAGCCACGCCGAGCTGTTGGAACTGTCCACGGTGGCACGGGCGTTGGGGTACACCGGATCGCCCGAGACGCTGGACTCCGCGGTGTCGCCGCGCGGCTTCCGGCTGCTGGCGAAGGTGCCGCGGCTGCCGGGCGCGATCATCGACCGGCTGGTGGAGCACTTCGGTGGCCTGCAGAAGCTGCTCGCCGCCAGTGTCGACGACCTCCAGACGGTGGACGGCGTCGGCGAGGCGCGGGCGCGCAGCGTCCGGGAGGGGCTGTCGCGGCTGGCGGAGTCGTCGATCCTGGAGCGTTACGTCTGAGCGGTGCGTCTGACACGCGCGGTGGACCCCGGGAGGGGGCGGCCGCGCGTCCTGTCAGTCGTTCTTCAGGACGTCAGTCGTTCTTCAGGACGAAGGACGTCTGGACCTTCTCGAAGCCGGGTGCCTTGGCCTCGACCAGGTAGGTGCCCGCCTTGGCGGAACCCGCCGGCGGCGTACCGCACTCGGGGGCGCTGGGCTTGCGGTCCCACTTGACGGTGTAGGTGATACCGCTGCCCGCGGCGACCCGGTAGCGCAGGCTGCCCTTGCCCTCGACGCAGTCGTCGGAGGCCCAGTAGGCGTCGTCACCGTCGGCGGGGGTGATCGTGAACACCGCGTGCTTCGGGCCGAGATCGACCTTGCAGTCGCCGCCCGAGGTGTTCCGCGCGGTCAGTTCGAAGGCGGGGGTCTGCCCGGGCGAGTAGCTGTTGCGGACGCTGCGCAGGCTCAACTTCACGGCGCCCGGCGTGCAGTCGCGCAGGGCCGACCCGGCCGGCAGCGTGTCTCCCGCGCCGACGCCGGTCACCGCGCCGCCGCCTCCGGCGCTGCCCGACCCGTCGCCGTCACCGCCTGATGCGCCGCCGGAACCGGACCCGGAACCGTCGCCCGAGCCGTCGCCGCCGGAACCCGCCCCGGAACCGGAGCCGTTGGAGTCCCCCGACTCGTCGCGGCCGCCCGGTGCCTGGCTGATCGCCGGGCCGGAACCCGAGGGGCCCGGAGTGATCGACGGTGCCGGGTTCTTGCCGTCGGCCCCGTCGTCCCGGCCCTTGCCGCCACCCCCGCCGCCGGAGACCACGATCCACGTGATCAACAGCGCCAACAGGGCGAAAAGAGACAGCAGTACGGCCCTCCGTCGCCAGTAGATGGAGGAGGGAAGCGGCCCGACCGGATTGCGCAGTGATCCCACGGCGCAAACTGTACGAGAGATCGGCGCGTTCCCCTGTCCCACCCGCCGTTCCGGCCCGCAACTTTTACGGATCATCATTCCGGAGACCGTCCGGACCCACCCGGTGGCGGTGTTCCCGTGCGGAGGTCCTCCCGTGGCAGGATCGGAGGGTCATGACTGCGCCCACGAAGCCCTCGCCAGGCGGACCCTCCGACCCCGCCGCGTCCGGTGTGCCGCTGCACGCCCCCGTCATCGACTGGTTCGACGAGCACGCCCGCGATCTGCCGTGGCGGCGCCCCGAGGCCGGTGCCTGGGGCGTGATGGTCAGCGAGTTCATGCTCCAGCAGACCCCGGTCAGCCGCGTCCGGCCCGTCTACGAGCAGTGGATGGCCCGCTGGCCGCGCCCCGCCGACCTCGCCGCCGAGGCACCCGGCGAGGCCGTGCGCGCCTGGGGCCGGCTCGGCTACCCGCGCCGCGCCCTGCGTCTGCACGGCGCCGCCGCGGCCATAACGGAACGGCACGGCGGCGACGTACCCGCCGACCACGCCCAACTGCTGGCGCTGCCCGGCATCGGCGAGTACACGGCCGCGGCGGTCGCCTCCTTCGCCTACGGCCAGCGGCACGCCGTACTGGACACCAACGTCCGCCGGGTCTTCGCGCGCGCGGTCACCGGCGTGCAGTACCCGCCGAACGCCACCACGGCCGCCGAGCGGAAGCTGGCCCGGGCGCTGCTGCCCGCCGAGGAGGCGAGCGCCGCCCGCTGGGCCGCCGCATCGATGGAGCTGGGCGCGCTGGTCTGCACGGCGAAGAACGAGTCCTGCCACCGCTGCCCGATCGCGGCCCAGTGCGCCTGGCGGCTGGCCGGCAAGCCCGCCCACGACGGGCCGCCGCGACGCGGCCAGACGTACGCGGGCACCGACCGGCAGGTGCGCGGGCGGCTGCTCGCGGTGCTGCGGGACGCGGCCGGGCCGGTGTCGCAGGCGACCCTCGACCAGGTGTGGCAGGAACCGGTCCAGCGCGCCCGCGCCCTGGACGGCCTGGTGGCCGACGGTCTGGTGGAGCCGCTGGCGGACGGGTTGTACCGGCTGCCGATGAGCTGACACACGGCAGCCGCCGCGGCATCTTTGTGACGGCACCCATATCGGGCACATCATCCGATGTCCCCATCAAGTGGTGCGTCGATTTACCCGGTTCCTCCTTCCGTTACACAACCGACGGACAGCCGAGGGTTTGCCGCAGGCTGCTTCGCACAGCGCCGTGACAACGCTTCCCTAACTTCGTTTGCGTGCCCAGAGGGCGCGGCACGACAACGGACCACAGGCAGTGGGCCGGCGGTGACCACCGTCGGAGTACGGGGATCGGAAGGCGGTTGACATGGGCGAGGTGCTCGAGTTCGAGGAGTACGTCCGCACCCGGCAGGACGCGCTGCTGCGCAGCGCCAGGCGCCTGGTCCCCGACCCCGTCGACGCCCAGGACCTGCTGCAGACCGCGCTGGCGCGGACGTACGGGCGCTGGGAGACCATCGAGGACAAGCGGCTCGCGGACGCCTACCTGCGCCGGGTGATGATCAACACCCGGACCGAGTGGTGGCGGGCGCGGAAGCTGGAGGAGGTGCCGACCGAGCAGCTCCCCGAGTCCCCCATGGACGACGCCACCGAGCAGCACGCGGACCGCGCCCTGCTGATGGACGTCCTGAAGGTGCTCGCCCCGAAGCAGCGCAGCGTCGTGGTGCTGCGACACTGGGAGCAGATGTCAACGGAGGAGACCGCCGCCGCCCTCGGCATGTCGGCGGGAACGGTCAAGAGCACGCTGCACCGGGCGCTCGCCCGGCTCCGCGAGGAGCTGGTCGCCCGCGATCTGGACGCACGGGCGCTGGAGCGTGAGGAGCAGGAGCGTTGCGCGGCCTGACCGGCGGTCGGACACCCGGGGAGACCGGGAGAACCACGCAGGCGGCGAGTACGGCGGTGGCCGTGTTCGTCGCCCTCGGCGTGTCCCTGTCCGGCTGCGGGACCGGCGGCACCGGTGCCCGGGACGAGGGGCCGGCCCACGCGGACACGGTGGGCGGCGCGGCGTCGTCGTCCCCCGCGCCGGCGGCGAAGGCGTCCCCCTCGAAGGCCCCCGACCGGGTCGACGCGGTGCGGCTCGTCAAGGCCGACCCCAAGGTGTCCCCGGAGGTCAAGCGCGAGCTGAAGCCGTGCGTCGCCGACGAGTATCCGGTCGACGTGTCGTACGGGAAGCTGACGGACGGCTCGGCCGACGACGTCGTCGTCAACGTGCTGACGTGCGGTGACGCGGTGGGTGTGGGCAGTTACGTGTACCGCGAGGAGGACGGCGCGTACCAGAATGTGTTCCGGGCGGAGGAGCCTCCGGTCTACGCGGAGATCGACCGCGGCGACCTGGTGGTGACGAAGCAGGTGTACGACAAGGGCGACCCGGTGTCGAGTCCGTCCGGCGAGAACGTGACCACGTACCGCTGGGCGTCGGACCGGTTCACCGAGGAGTACCGCACCCACAACGACTACAGCAAGGCCGCGGGGAACGCGCCCACCCCGGCTCCGGAGCCGGACAGCTGAACCGCTCCGTCGCACCGGCCGACGTGAACCGATCGGGCCGCTCGCACCGATGACCGGGTGGGGACGCCGCGGGCGATCCGGCGACCGACCCGTTCGACCGACCACACCATGAGGACTGAGAGCACCGGGATGGCAGACCAGACCCACGTCCTGTTCGTCGAGGACGACGACGTCATCCGCGAGGCCACCCAGCTCGCCCTGGAGCGGGACGGCTTCGCGGTCACCGCGATGCCCGACGGGCTCTCGGGCCTGGAGTCCTTCCGGGCCGACCGTCCCGACATCGCCCTGCTCGACGTCATGCTCCCCGGCCTCGACGGCGTGAGCCTGTGCCGCCGGATCCGGGACGAGTCCACGGTGCCGGTGATCATGCTGTCGGCGCGGGCGGACTCCATCGACGTGGTGCTCGGTCTGGAGGCCGGCGCCGACGACTACGTCACCAAGCCGTTCGACGGGGCCGTGCTGGTCGCCAGGATCCGGGCGGTGCTGCGGCGCTTCGGGCACGCCGGGGGCGGCGACCGGGCGGAGGCCCACGGTGCCGGGGACACCGGGGGCGTGCTCACCTTCGGCGACCTCGAGGTGGACACGGACGGCATGGAGGTGCTCCGGGCCGGGCGGCCGGTGGGGCTCACCCCGACCGAGATGCGGCTGCTGCTGGAGTTCTCCTCCGCGCCGGGCACCGTGCTCTCCCGCGACAAGCTGCTGGAACGCGTGTGGGACTACGGCTGGGGCGGGGACACCCGGGTCGTCGACGTGCACGTGCAGCGGCTGCGCACCAAGATCGGCCAGGACCGGATCGAGACGGTCCGCGGCTTCGGCTACAAGTTGAAAGCCTGAGCGGGGACACAGGGATATGCGGGGGTTCTTCCGACAACGCCGGACCGTCTCGCCGCCGGGGCACCCGTACGACCACACGGGGCCCGGCGAGCACGCGGGGCCGGGCGTGCGTACGCGCATCCTCGGCGCGCGCGGTCTGCGAGCCCGGGGCATCCGCACCGGGCTGCGCTGGAAGCTGAGCGCGGCCATCGCGCTGGTCGGCGCACTGGTGGCGGTCGCGCTGAGCCTGGTGGTGCACAACGCCGCCCGGGTGTCGATGCTGGACAACGCCCGTGATCTCGCCGACGACCGGGTCCTGATCGCCCAGCGCAACTACGAGCTGTCCGGGCGGCAGAACTTCCCCAACGCCCAGATCGACGACCCCGACCTGCCGCCGGAGCTGCGCCGCAAGGTCGAGGCGGGGCGGCGGGCCACGTACGTCTCCGAGCGGGCGAACGGTGTGACGGACATCTGGGCGGCCGTACCGCTCAAGGACGGGCACGTGATGTCGCTGCACTCCGGTTTCACCGACCGCAGCGCGGACATCCTCAGCGACCTGGACCAGGCCCTGGTCATCGGTTCCATCGCGGTCGTCCTCGGCGGCAGCGCGCTGGGCGTGCTCATCGGCGGCCAGCTCTCGCGCCGGCTGCGCAAGGCCGCCGCCGCCGCGAACCAGGTGGCCAACGGCGAGGCCGACGTCCGGGTGCGGGAGGCCATCGGCGGCGTCGTGCGGGACGAGACGGACGACGTGGCGCGCGCCGTGGACGCGATGGCGGACGCCTTGCAGCAGCGCATCGAGGCCGAGCGCCGGGTCACCGCGGACATCGCGCACGAGCTGCGCACCCCGGTGACCGGTCTGCTCACGGCCGCCGAGCTGCTGCCGCCGGGCCGCCCGACCGAGCTGGTCCTCGACCGGGCGAAGGCGATGCGCACCCTGGTCGAGGACGTCCTGGAGGTGGCGCGGCTCGACGGGGCATCGGAGCGGGCCGAGTTGCAGGACATCATGCTGGGCGACTTCGTGACCCGGCGGGTGGCGGCCAAGGATCCGGCCGTCGAGGTGCGGGTGATCCACGAGTCGGCGGTCACCACCGACCCGCGCCGCCTGGAGCGCGTGCTGTTCAACCTGCTCGCCAACGCCGCCCGGCACGGCCGCTCGCCCGTCCAGGTCAGCGTGGAGGGCCGGGTGATCCGGGTCCGCGACCACGGGCCGGGTTTCCCCGAGGACCTGCTGGCCGAGGGACCGAGCCGGTTCCGCACCGGCAGCACGGACCGGGCCGGGCGCGGGCACGGCCTGGGACTGACCATCGCGGCGGGCCAGGCCCGGGTCCTGGGCGCGCGGCTCACCTTCCGCAACGTACGCCCGGCCGGCGCCCCCGCGCACGTACCGGCCGAGGGTGCGGTCGCCGTCCTGTGGCTGCCGGAGCACGCTCCGACCAACACGGGGAGCTACCCGATGCTGCCGGACCGGTCGAGCGGCGGCACGTCGCCTTCCGGAAAAACGTCCCGGGAAGCCGCCCAGGGGGCGCCCCGGGAGCGGTGACCCCGGCTCGGCGGTCAGATCCGGTCGAGTGCGGCACGGACCCGGTCGAGCCCCTGTGCCCGCCAGTGGTCCCGGTCGGGCATCTGGTCGTCCCGGCGCCAGCGCCAGGCGGAGAACAACGCCCAGTTCAGCGCGCGGCACCGGTGGACCAGTGCGGGATCGGCACCCGCGTAGTGCTCGGCCACTTCTTCGGGGCCGTGGGCGAGGTCGAACTCGACCGGCCCGCGGCAGCACGTGGCGAGGTCGATGAAGAGCGGGCCCCTGCGCGTGTTCAGGAGGTTTCCCGGGTGCGGCTCGCCGTGCAGCAGCTGGTCGCGTGTTCTGTCGGCGCCTGTCTCGGCACTCAGGCGACCGAGTGTGTCGTGGAGGAACGCCCGGTCGGAGTCGGACAGCTCGGGTGACCGCTCCCGGTCGTCCACGCCTGCCAGCGCGACGGCCACCCGATCGGTGAAGTGCGGTGCGTCCACGTCGATCCGGCGCAGGGCGGCATGGTGCCGCAGGAACGCGTCCGCGTAGTCGGCCGGCGCGATCTCCGCCCCCACCGGTTCGTAGTAGGTCCACAGCGAGACGGCGAAGGCGTCCCGCACCCGGACCTCCGGGTCGACCCTCGGGTCCAGCCCGGCCACCGGAGCGTCGGCGTCGGCGAGCCGGCGGGCGACCTCCACCTCGAACACGGCCTCGGCCAGGTGCCCCGAAGGCGTGACCCGGGCCAGGACGTCGCACGGGAGCAGGCGCAGTGCGACGCGGTCCGAGTTGTGGACGACGCGCACGTCGTCGACCTGGAGGCCCAGCTCCGAAGCCGTCGTCCGGGCGGTCTCGACCGCGCGGCGCAGTTCCGTCGGCTCCACACCGTCTCCTTCCGTGGGTTCGGTGCTCATGCTCCTGGCGCGGGCCGTCCCGGTCGAGTGGTTTTCGGGGTCGGCGGCACGGGCGCTGACAGCGGCCGGACGCCGGATGTCACAGGGGCAGGGGGCGGGCCTCGACCAGGTTGGCCATGACGAGGGTGGAGCTGAGGCGCTGGACGCCGGGGAGGGAGGCGAGGCGCTCGTCGTAGAGCCGCCGGTACGCCTCCAGGTCGCGGGTGACGACGCGCAGGAGGTAGTCGGGGTCGCCGAACAGCCGCTGGGCCTGGAGGACGTGCGGGATCTCGGCGACGGCCGTTTCGAAGGCGGCGACAGTCTGGCGGTCCTCGTAGCGCATGGTGACGAAGACCAGCGCCTCGAAGCCGAGGCCGAGCGCGGGGGCGTTCAGTGCCGCGTGGTAGCCGGTGATCGCCCCGGAGCGTTCCAGGGCGCGCAGCCGCCGGTGGCAGGGGGAGACGCTGAGCCGGACCCGCTCGGCGAGTTCGGTCAGGGTCTGCCGGCCGTCCTTCTGCAGCTCGGCAAGGATCTTCCGGTCCACGTCGTCCATGGGGGAAATTCTTCCATGGATGAGGGGAAGACGGGGAAATCTTGAAAGCACCTTTCGGACGATCTCTCCTAATCTGCCATGGAGAGCCGGAAGAAGGGTGAGGTGGAGACGTGGAGATCGCCGGCATCGGAGCGTTCTGGTCGGTGTCCTTCCTGCTGGTGCTGGTCCCGGGGGCGGACTGGGCCTACGCGATCACGGCGGGGCTGCGTCACCGGTCGGTGCTGCCCGCCGTCGGCGGCATGCTGAGCGGGTACGTCCTGCTGACCGCCGTGGTCGCCGCGGGCCTGGCGACCGCGGTCGCCGGTTCGCCCACGGTGCTGACCGCGCTGACGGCCGCCGGGGCGGCGTATCTGATCTGGCTCGGCGCCACGACGCTGGCCCGCCCCGCGGCGCCCCGTGCCGAGGACGGCGACGCGGGGGACGGCTCCGGCTCGTGGGTGGGCCGTGCGGCCCGTGGGGTCGGCATCAGCGGCCTCAATCCCAAGGCGCTGCTGTTGTTCCTCGCCCTCCTGCCGCAGTTCGCCGCCCGGGACGCCGACTGGCCCTTCGCCGCGCAGATCGTCGCCCTCGGCCTGGTGCACACGGCCAACTGCGCCGTGGTCTACACGGGCGTCGGCACCACGGCACGCCGGGTCCTGGGCGCCCGCCCGGCCGTCGCCACGGCGGTGTCACGCTTCTCGGGCGCGGCGATGATCCTGGTCGGCACCCTGCTGCTGGTGGAGCGGCTGCTCGCCCGGGGGTGAGCGCACTAGTCTGACGATCATGGCGGACTGGGGGACGCGGCCGGCTTCGGCGGCGGACGTCGAGGCGGTGGCCGAGCTGCGTGCCCTGGTGCTGCGGGCGGACCTGGAGCGGCTCGGGCGGTACGACGCGCAGCGGGTGCGGCAGCGACTGCGGGACGGGTTCGTCCCCGCGCACACCCGGGTGATCGAGAGGGGTGGCGCGTTCGCCGGGTGCGTGGCGCTGCGGCCGGCCGAGGACGCCCACTGGCTGGAGCACTTCTATCTGGCCCCGCGGTCGCAGGGCGGCGGCATCGGAACGGCCGTACTGCGCGCACTGCTGGAGCGGTGCGACCGCGAGGGCACCGTGGTCCGGCTGAACGTACTGCGGGGCAGTCCGGCGCGGCGGCTCTACGAACGGCACGGTTTCACCGTGGAGAGCGAGGACCCGGTGGACGTGTTCATGATGCGGGCGCCCCTACGCTGAGGCGCCGTGGGCATACGCATCGAGGCAGAGGCCGGTTGTCCGGTCGACGACGAGGTGGAGCGGGTGCTGGGGTTGGCCGAGGCGGTCGGCGAGCCGGTCACGGTCACGTTCGTGTGGGAGGGAGGGCCGGCCCCTGCTGCACGGGGTGCTGATGCCCGCGGCGACGCCGGTCCTCTGGGAGCACTGGGCGCCCACCGCCTACGCGGCGGGAGACCGGGCGGCGGAGCCCGAGCTGGCCCACCCCGAGGCGACCCCGCAGAGGCGCACTGGCTGGAGGAGAGGGCCCGCGATGTCCGCCAGGGCTTCATGGACCCGAAGCAGCGGGCGGCGTTCCAGGAGTTCCTCGCCCGGCAGGCGGCGCGGGGTGAGCAGTAGCGGAGTGCGCAGGACCGTGGGATTCGCGTACGGCCGTCGCTGACCTGGAAAACGCGGTTGTGCCCGGCGGGGCGTTCCGCTTGGGTCCGTGATCGTGACTTCCCTGAGTGAACTCGTACGCCCCGACCGTTATCCGCGCTCCTCCCGCTACGACCCCGGCTGGCTGCTCGGTCTCGACATGGGACCCCATCCGCTGTGGCTGCTGGAGGATCTCGCCGGGGGTCTGGAGCTGCGCCCGGGGATGCGGATTCTCGACCTCGGCTCCGGGAAGGGCGCGACCTCGGTGTTCCTGGCCCGTGAGTACGGCGCCGAGGTCGTCGCGGCCGACTGGTGGATCGCGGCCGAGGAGGCGGCGGCCGTGTTCGCCGGGGCGGGGGTCGGGGACCGGGTGGAGGCCGTACGGGCGGAGGCGCACGCGCTGCCGTTCGAGGAGGCGAGCTTCGACGCGATCGTGAGCGTCGACGCGTTCGAGTACTTCGGGACGGCGGACACCTACCTGCCGTATCTCGTCCGGTTCCTGCGGCCCGGTGGGCAGCTGGGCGTGGCGACTCCCGCCCTGACGCGGGAGGTGCGTGAGCTGGGGGCGATCCCGCCGCACATCAGGGACGTGGTCGGCTGGGAGGCGATGGCCTGGCACACCGCCGAGTGGTGGCGCTTCCAGTGGGAGATCACCGGGCTGGTGGACGTCACCTCCGCGCGCCTGCAACCGGACGCCTGGCGGGACTGGCTGCTGTGGGCCCGGGCGGGCGCCGCGTACCGGGGCGCCGGCCTAGGAGGGGACGACGGCCCGGACAACGGCGCTCGCGCCGACGGCGACCGGGCCGTGATCGACATGCTGACCGCCGACCGCGGCGCGTACCTCTCCTTCGCCCTGGTCACCGCGCGCAGGCGCTGACACCGGACCACGGCCACGGCCACGACGAGGCCCCCGGGCGGACGAATCCACCCGGGGGCCTCGTGAGGGGGCAGGCGGCGGGCCGCCGTGAGGTCAGACCGCCTCGGCGACCGGTGCCTTCGCCGTGGCCGGGCCGCCGCCGTCGCCGTCGGCCGGGGCGTCGGCCGCCTTCGGGCCCGCGCCCTTCAGTGGGACCTCCTTCACGAAGACCGCCGCGACCAGCGCGAGCACGGCCACCGCCGCGCCGAGCAGGAACGCGCCGTGGGTACCGGCGGACACCGCGTGCTGGTAGGCGTCGCGGACCGCCGCCGGGAGCGCCTCCAGTGCGTCCGCGGTCAGCGTCGCCGACTGCTCCGTCGCCCGGGAGCCGCCCGAGGGGGCCCGCTCGGCCATGACGTCCTGGACGCGGTGGTTGAACAGCGCGCCCATGATCGCGACGCCGAAGGAGGAGCCGAGGGTGCGGAAGAGGGTGGTGGAGGAGGACGCGACGCCCATGTCCTTCATCTCCACGCTGTTCTGCGCCACCAGCATGGTGATCTGCATCAGGCAGCCCATGCCGAGACCGACGACCGCCATGTACAGGCCGGAGGTGAAGCGGGTGGTGTCGGTGTCCATGGTCGACAGCAGGAACAGGCCGACCGTCATCAGCGCGCCGCCCGCCACCGGGAAGATCTTGTAGCGGCCGGTGTTGGTGGTGACCCGCCCGGCGACCATCGAGGTGACGAGCATCGCGCCCAGCATGGGCAGGAGCAGCAGTCCGGAGTTGGTGGCGGACGCACCCTGAACCGACTGCTGGTACAGCGGCAGGAAGAGGGTGGCGCCGAACATCACGAAGCCGACGATGAAGCCGATGAAGGACATCAGCGTGAAGTTGCGGCTGCGGAAGATGTGCAGCGGCACGACCGGCTCCGCGGCCTTGGTCTGCCAGAACACGAACCCGACCAGCGCGGCGACGCCGATGCCGATCAGCTCCATGATCCGCGCGGAGGTCCAGGCGTACTCGGTGCCGCCCCAGGTGGTGACGAGCACGATGGCGGTGATGCCGATGCTGAGCAGTGCCGCGCCGAGGTAGTCGATCCGGGCCTCGCTGCGCTTCTTCGGCAGGTGCAGTACGGCGCTGATGGCGACCAGCGCGACCAGGCCGAGCGGCAGGTTGATGTAGAAGGACCAGCGCCAGCCCCAGTGGTCGGTGATGGTGCCGCCGACCAGCGGTCCGCCGATCATCGCCAGCGCCATGACGCCGGCCATCATGCCCTGGTACTTGCCGCGCTCCCTGGGCGGTATCAGGTCGCCGATGATCGCCATCACGCCGACCATCAGACCGCCGGCGCCCAGGCCCTGGATGGCGCGGAAGCCGATGAGCTGGCCCATGTCCTGGGCCATGCCGCTGAGCGCCGAGCCGACCAGGAAGATCACGATCGACGTCATGAAGACGCCCTTGCGCCCGTACATGTCGCCGAGCTTGCCCCACAGCGGGGTGGAGGCCGCGGTGGCGAGGGTGTAGGCGGTGACGACCCAGGAGAGGTGCTCCAGGCCGCCCAGTTCACCCACGATCGTCGGCATCGCGGTGCCGATGATCATGTTGTCGAGCATCGCGAGCATCATCGCGATCATGAGGGCGAGCAGGACGACCCGCACGCTCCTCGGCTGCTTGCCGGCGCCGGCCTCGGCGGCCACCGCCTCCGTTTTCTCGGCCATTTCTCCTACTCCCCCAGCTACCGCTGTGCCACTTGCCACTTACTTGCCGCCCGGCAAGCTGTCTACACTGGGGAAGGTAGACGCGTAACTAGCCGGGCGTCAAGTAAGTTTTTCGGAAAGTGCGCGGGGCAGGAGGTGCGTAGGAGGATGGGCGGCACAATGAACGGCACCAAGCAGCAGCGACGCCGCGGGGACACCCGCCAGCGCATCCAGGACGTGGCGCTCGAGCTCTTCGCGGAGCAGGGGTACGAGAAGACCTCCCTGCGCGAGATCGCCGAGCGCCTGGACGTGACCAAGGCCGCGCTCTACTACCACTTCAAGACCAAGGAAGAGATCCTCGTCAGCATCTTCGAGGACCTCTCCCGGCCGCTGGAGGACCTGATCGACTGGGGTCGGGAGCAGCCGCACACCCTGGAGACGAAGCAGGAGATCATCCGCCGCTACAGCGAGGCGCTGGCCGGCGCGACACCGCTGTTCCGCTTCATGCAGGAGAACCAGGCGACGGTGCGGGACCTGCGCATCGGCGAGCTGTTCAAGAACCGGATGTTCGGCCTGCGCGACATCCTCATGGACCCGGATGCGGACCTGACCGACCAGGTCCGCTGCGTCACCGCGCTGTTCACGCTGCACGCCGGGATGTTCGTGCTCCGGGACCTCGAAGGCGACCCCGAGGAACAGCGTGCCGCCGTTCTCGAGGTCGCCATCGATCTGGTCACCCAGGCCCACCGGGGAGCCGCGGGCGCATAGGGGGTGCCTTCAGGCACCGTCGCCTGGGATCGGCCTGATCCGGACGGCACCCCTGGCCCCGTCCGTCAGACGGTCACGCCCTTGCCGCGCAGGAAGGCGACCGGGTCCACGGCCGAGCCGTAGTTCGGGGTGGTGCGGATCTCGAAGTGCAGGTGCGGACCGCTGGAGTTGCCGGTGTTGCCGGACTTGGCGATCGACTGGCCGGTCTTCACGATCTGGCCGATCTTCACGTTGATCTTGGACAGGTGCGCGTACTGGGAGTACGTGCCGTTGCCGTGCTTGATGACGATCGCGTTGCCGTAGGCGGGGCCGTCACCGGCGCCGTTGCCGCCGGCCTTGACCACGGTGCCGCCGTGGGCGGCGACGACGTTGGTGCCGATCGGCACGGCGAAGTCCTGGCCGCTGTGCTTGTGCGCCCACATGCCGCCGTTCTGGGCGAAGCTGGCGCTCAGCTCGTACTTCTTGACCGGGTCAACCCAGGAGGCGGCCTTCTTCTTGGTGGCCGTCTTCTTGGCGGTGGCGGTCTTCTCGGCGGCCTTCTCGGCCTTCGCCGCCTTGGCCTGCGCCGCGGCCTGGGCCTCTACGGCGCTCGCGGCGGCGTTGGTGCTGGGGGCCGCCGTGGTGCCGGTGGCGGCCGCGACCCCGGCTCCCAGTGCGACCGAGGCTCCGAGGCCGGCGGCCAGCACCGCGGCGCGGGTGCGGATGGTCGTACGGGAAGAACGGGACGTGACACGCGGGAACATTCGAACCTCATGGGGACGGGTGCAGAGGAATGCCCACCGGCGGGACGCACCAGGCGCTCACCGGGCGGGCTCAACCTTGGTAACCCGGCGACCCCGAACCGCACAAAGGTGTGACCTACGACCCTATTTAGTACTTCAGAGTGAAACTTCATGACCCACACCAGAGCGGCCATTTTGGACAAAACCAGCTCAGAGCCCCGAATAGCCCCCGGTCGACCACTCCGTTATGTCCGTTTTCGTAGTTCTTGTGAACGCCACTATTCCCCGTAGTACACACCGATCGGCCTGTGCGGCACATCACCGGCCGCCCCGACCGAAGGGCCGGTGAATGTGACCGGGGCTACTCCCGTTCCGGCTAACCCGCCCCCCGCGCAAGGGGGTTCACCTAGGCTCGGAGCATGGTCGACGTCACAGCACTCGGGGCCCGTGTCGCGTCCGGCGCGGTCGCGCCACTGGTGCGCCGGCTCTTCGTGCGGGACGGGCCGGGAGCGGGACTGGTGGACCGTCCGGTGCGGATATCGGCGCTGGTGACCTTCCGGGGCGAGAAGCGGAACGTCACGCCCAAGGACGTCGACAGGATCGCCGGGGAGCTGGTCCGCCGGGCGCTGGCCGCGGCGGGACCCGGCGAGGAGCCCGTCGACGCCGCCGAGGCGACGGCCGTCAAGGACGCCCTGGCCCGCACGCTCACCCGGCTCGGCGAGATCACCGTCGAGGACTTCGAGGCCGTCGGGCTCGGCCCCGAGCGCTTCGCCCGCGAGCTGGGCGCGGGCGTGCCGCTGGCCCCCTACGGGCTCGGCGAGGGCGGCACGCTGCTGTACGAGCGGCTGCTGCACACCGCCTCGCTGCACATCCTGAACTTCCTCACCCAGCGCTCGACCTACGTCGCCCGGCAGCAGACCGTCCAGACGCAGCAGCTGTCCCGGCTGGTGCGGGCCGCCGACGTCCTGCTGGAGCGGCTGCCGTCCCAGTCGGCCGAGGACGCCGGGTTCGAGGAGCGTTACGCGGACCACGTCGCCGCCCGGTACGGCACGCTCACCATCTACGGCCTGGACGCCGGGACGCGCGAGTGGCCGCTGGACACGGCGTACCTGAGCCTGGAGGCGACCCGGCCGCGGGCGGGGCGGGACGGGCGCCGGGACCCGGAGTACCGGGTCGTGGCCGCCGAACAGGTGCTCGCCGGGCACGACCAGGTGTTCCTGCGCGGCGTCGCCGGGTCCGGCAAGACGACCCTCGTGCAGTGGCTGGCCGTCACGGCGGCGAGCCGGGTCTACGACCACGGCCTGACCCACCTCATCGGGCGGGTGCCGTTCGTGCTGCCGATGCGCCGGATCGTGCGGCCGGGCGCCGAGCTGCCCTTCCCCGGCGACTTCCTGCGCGCGGTCGGCTGCCCCGTCGCCGGGGAGCAGCCGCCGGGGTGGGTGGAGCGCGTCCTGCGGGCCGGGCGCGGGGTGCTGCTGGTCGACGGCATCGACGAGATCGCCGGAGACCGCCGCGGTGCCGCCCGGCGCTGGCTGCGCGAGCTGGTGCGGGCCTTCCCCGGGAACCTGTGGCTGGTCACCTCGCGGCCCTCGGCCGTACCGGAGGACTGGCTGACCGCCGAGGGCTTCCACGAACTGGTGCTCGCCCCGATGGGCCGCGACGGCGTCGCCACCTTCGTACGGCGCTGGCATCGGGCGGCCGAGGTGGACCCGTCCGTCGGGGAGTCCCTGCTGGCCGCCGTGCGGGGCACCTCGGAGCTGAACGGGCTGGCCACCAACCCGCTCATGTGCGGCATGCTGTGCGCCCTCCACCGCGACCGGCGCGGTTTCCTGCCCCAGGACCGCAGGTCGCTCTACGAGGCCGCCCTGACCATGCTCCTGGAACGCCGGGACCGGGAACGGGAGCTGCACGGCTCCGACGGGGTGTGCCTCGCCTTCGCCACGCAGGTGCAGCTGCTGCAGAAACTGGCCTGGTGGCTGATCCGCAACAGCCGGCAGGAGATGGACCGGGACGAGGCGCTCGGCATCGTGGACCGGGCGCTGCCCGCGCTGAACCTGGCCGACGCCGGCGGGGAGGAGGTCTACCGCGCGCTGCTGCTGCGCTCCGGGCTGCTGCGCGAGCCCGCCGAGGGCCGGGTGGACTTCCTGCACCGCACCTTCCAGGACTATCTCGGCGCCCGGCTGGCCGTGCAGGAGATGGACTTCGACCTGCTGGTCAACCACGCCCACCTGGACGAGTGGGACGACGTGATCCTGCTCGCCCTCGCCCATGCCCGGCCCAAGGAGGCGGAGCACATGCTGCGCCGGCTCACGGAGCTGGGCACCTCGCGCGGGACGCTGCTGGCGGCGGCCGGGCTGCGGTACGCGGCCGAGGTGGAGCCGACGGTGCGCCGGCGGGTGGAGGACGGGCTGGCCACGCAGGTTCCGCCGGCCACCTTCGAGGGGGCGCGCGAGGTGGCGCGGGCCGGTGGCGATCTGGTGCTGGGGCTGCTGCCGGGGCCGGAGGACGGCATCGGCAACAGCACCGCGGCACTGGTGGTGCAGACGGCGGTCAGCGTTGGCAGCGAGGCGGCGCTGCAGTTCCTGACCCGGTTCCGGGACCACCCGAGCAACGACGTGCAGTTGTTCCTCGCAGCGTCCTGGAACCGATTCGACCGCGAGCAGTACGCGCGGGACATCCTCGCGCACCTGCCCCGGCAACACACCGTGGACGTCCACACGGTGGATGATCTCCGCACACTCCGCGCATTGGGTGGTTGGGAGAACGTCCTGGTCCGTGGCGCCTACCGGGTGGAGGACCTCGTAGAACTGATCGTGCGCGAGCGGCTCACCCATCTCCTGCTGGAGGCCCCACATCCGGTCGAGGGGCTGACCTGGTTGTCAGCCTTCCCCCGCCTCGAAACCGTCTCGGTGTTCTCGGATCCGGACGAGACATGGGCCCGGCAAGTGCCGCCCGGCGTGCGGCTCCAGTACCTGGCACACTCCTCGTCCGTCGACCACCAGGGGTAACCCACATCCATGGATGCCGTCGTCCGCACCCCCTCCCGTCTCGCCGCCCCCCTCGTCCACCGGCTCTTCCGCGACCCCGCCCGGCCACCGGTGTTCTCCGAACCGGTCCCCGGTCTCGTCACCTGGCGCGGCGCCACGGCCACGGCCACACCGGACGACGTCCACCGCACCGCCGCCGACCTG
Source organism: Streptomyces sp. NPDC034099 (assembly GCF_055575415.1). Taxonomy (NCBI): domain Bacteria; kingdom Bacillati; phylum Actinomycetota; class Actinomycetes; order Kitasatosporales; family Streptomycetaceae; genus Streptomyces; species Streptomyces sp. NPDC034099. The sequence goes on from NZ_JBVISR010000004.1 coordinate 37,499, forward strand.
GTGCACCTCGCCGCCGAGCGGCATACCGCGCCCACCGCCGAACTGGCCCCGGTCGTCGACGTCCTGGCCCGCACCCTGCTCGCCGTCGCCGAGGTCGACGTCACCGACGCCGACGCCGTACGGCTGGGGCCGCAGGACTACGCGCGGCGGTTGCGGGGCGCCGTGCAGGGCGCGGACCGGGAACTGTCGCCGGACGCGGCCTGGTTCCACGACGCGCTGCTGGTCTCGGTGTGCCTGCACGTCCTGCACCACCTGGTGCGGCGCTCCCCGTACCTCCAGCGGCACCTGCCGGGGCGGGCGAGCCGGATCGCCCAGCTGGTCGACCAGGGCGACGCCGAGGCCGGGGCACGGCAGGCCGAACGGCCCGAGGACGACGTGGCGTTCGAGGCCGAGTACGCCCAGTGGGTCGCCCGGCAGCACGGCTGGCTGACCATCGTCGGCGTGGACTTCCCCAACGCGCCCGACCGTTGGCCGCTGGAGGAGACCTACCTGAGCCTGGAGGCGGAGGAACGCAGCGGCGGCGTGAGCGGCGCCGAGGACGAGCAGCGCACCGTGCTGCTCGCGGACCGCGCCCTGGTGGACCACGAACGGGTCCTGCTGCGCGGCGGCGCCGGCTCGGGCAAGACGACCCTGGTGCAGTGGCTGGCCGTGGCCGCCGCCCGCGAGGGCTCCCGGGTCCCCTTCGTGCTCCCGGTACGCAGTTTCGCCCGCGAGGGCTTCCCGGCCCCGGACGACTTCCTGCACGCGGTCCGGCACCCGCTCGCAGACCGGGCACCGGAGGGATGGGTGGTGCGCACCCTGCTCGCGGGCCGGGCGCTGCTGCTGGTCGACGGCATCGACGAGGCGCCCGAGAAGACCCGCGGCGAGCTGCGCGACCGGCTCCGCCGGCTGCTGCGCGTCTTCTCCGGCAACGGCTGCCTGGTCACCTCCCGGCCCTCCGCGGTGGCGGAGGGCTGGCTGTCGGGGGGCGGACTGGCCGAGGAGGACTTCGTCGAGCTGTCCCTGGCGCCCATGTCACGGGACCAGGTCACACGGTTCATCCGGGACTGGCACTCGGCGGCCCGCCTCGACGAGCAGAGCCGCTCCGCGGGGCCGCGGGAACGGGAACGGGAGCGCAGCACGCTGGACGAGTACGAGCAGCGGCTGCTGCACTCCGTCCGGATCTACCGCGAACTGCGCCAGCTCGCCACCAACCCCCTGATGTGCGGGCTGATATGCGCCCTCAACCGGGACCGCGCCGGTTCCCTGCCCAGCGGCCGCAAGGAGCTGTACGACGCGGCCCTGGAGATGCTGCTCCAGCGCCGCGACCCCGAACGGGACGTGCTGTACGCCGACGACGTGCGGCTCCAGCAGAGCACCAGGGAACGGCTGTTGCAGAAGCTGGCGCACGCCATGCTGGAGGAGGACGCCTCCGAGCTGCCCCGCGAACGGGCCGTCGGCATCCTGGACGCCGCGCTGCCCGCGATGCCCGCCGCCCGCGCGCAGGGGGACGGCGCGAAGATCTTCCGGCATCTGCTGCACCGCACGGGTCTGATGCGCGAACGGTCGGGCGAGTCGGTCGACTTCGTCCACCGCACCTTCCAGGACTACCTGGCCGCCAAGGAGATCGTGGCCCGCGGCCGCTTCCCCACGCTGGTGGACCACGCCCACCAGTCCGAGTGGGAGGAGGTCATCCGCATGGCCGCCGCGCACGCCCGCCCCGAGGAGTGCGCCCAGTTCCTGGAGCGGCTGCTGGCGCCCGCGCCCGGGCTGCGCCGCCCGCAGATCAACCACCGCCGGCTGATGGCCGCGGCCTGCCTGGACCACGTCACCGAACTCGACCCGGCCGTCCAGCGCCTCGTCCACGACCGCACGAAGAACCTGGTGCGCCCGACCACGGAACTGGCCGCCCGGGGACTCGGCTGGGTCGGCCCGATCGTCCTGGAGCTGCTGCCCGACCCGGGCCAGGTCCCCGACGACCGGCAGGCCCTGCTGCTCGCCTACACCGCGACCCGCGTCCAGGACGACGCCGCCATCGACTACCTGGTCCGGCTGCGCTCCCGTGCCGCCCTGCCGGTGCGCACCGAACTGGCCCGGGGCTGGCGGCACTTCGACACCGAGCGGTACGCCCAGGAGATCATCGCCCATCTGGACCCGGACGACCTCTACTTCCCGGTCTCCGACACCGCCGAGCTGACGGCCCTGCGCGAACTCGGCGGGCGTCCGCGCATCCAGGTGGCCGGGGTGATGCGGGCCGAGGAGCTGCTGGCGGGACTGCTCCCCGACCAGCTGACCCACCTGTGGCTGAACGCGGAGCTGCCGGACACGGACGTCTCGTGGCTCTCCGGCCTCCCCCGGCTGCGGGTGTTGCGGGTCAATCCCCGCCTGCCGCGGGTGCGGAACGTGCCGGACGGGGTGGAGATCACGGCGTAGCCGCAGGCCGGAGAGATGACTACTGCTCAGTAACCCAATCGTTGCCGACCGGCCACTTGCTGGGGCCAGCATGCACGCGACAACTTTGTGCCGTCAGGCATCCGCGCAGGCATGAGAGGACCCCACCCCCCATGACCGACCAGACCGGACAGACCAGACAGACCCGGCGCACCTGGTGGTGTGCCGCGGGCACGGCCGCCGTCACGGTGGCGGCGCTCACCGCGACGGTCACGCCGTCCGTCGCCGCACCGGCCGAGTCCACCCCGCCCGCGTCGGTGACGGCGGCCGCTGCCGCCGACGTCGACTACGGCACCTGGCAGCGGGACTGCCGTGCCGTGATGGACGCGGCACTGCCGTACCTGAAGGAGCGGATCGCCGACTCCGCCCCCGGCGAGAAGCAGGCCGTCGTCCTCGACATCGACAACACCTCCCTGGAGACCGACTTCGGCTTCAGCTACCCGCAGCCCGCCAACCGGCCGGTCCTGGAGGTCGCCGAGTACGCCCAGGAGCACGGCGTCGCCCTGTTCTTCGTGACCGCCCGCCCCGGCATCATCGAGGTGCCCACCGAGTGGAACCTCGCCCACGCCGGGTACGAGTCCTCCGGGCTGTACGTCCGCGGCTTCCTGGACCTGTTCAAGGACGTCGCCCAGTACAAGACCGAGCAGCGCGCGAAGATCGAGTCCCAGGGCTACACGATCATCGCGAACATCGGCAACAGCGCCACCGACCTTTCGGGCGGCCACGCCGAGAAGACCTTCAAGCTCCCGGACTACGACGGTCAGCTGTCCTGACACGGGTGTGCTGACGCCGGATAGGCTCCCGTGGTCGATCGATCACGGGGGTGGCGCATGGAACCGGCGGTACTCGGCGGGAAGTTGGCGTCCAGCCTGGTCGCCCCGCTGGTGAAGAAGCTGTTCGTGACGGACGGCCCCGGCGCCGGACTGGTCGACCGACCGGTCCGGCTGACCCGCCTGGTGTCCTTCCGGGGCGAGCAGCGCACGCTGGGCGAGAGGGAGGTGCGGGGGCTCGCCGGGAAGCTGGTGGCGGCGGCCCTGGACTCCCCGGGTGAGCCGCCCTTCCCGCCCGACGAGACCGGCGCCGTCGCCGACGCCCTGGCGGCGCGGCTCCTCGCCCTGGGCGACCTGGACATGGACGACGTGCAGGCGGTGCGCCTCGGGCACGGTGAGCTGGCCGCCGGGCTGCGTCGGCAGGCGCCCGGTTCCGGCAACGGACTCTCCACCGACGCCCGCTACTTCCTCGACTCGGCGACCGAGTGGGCCTGCCTGCACATCCTGGAGTTCTTCACCCGGCGCTCCACCTTCGTGGCGCGGACGCTGGTCGCCCAGGCCCGGGGCCAGGCCGAGCTGATCGCGAAGGTCGACGAGCTGATCGCCCGCGTCCCCCGCCCGGACGCCCGCGACACGGCGTTCGAACGCCGCTACCTGCCATACGTCGCCGAGCAGCACAACCGCATCACCATCTACGGCATCGATCTGCGCGACTCGCCGGACCGGTGGCCGCTGGAGGTCGCGTATCTGAGCCTGGAGGCGACCGCGGATGAGGAACGGAACGCGGTGCTCCCGGGTGAGTACGCCGACCCCGAGCGCACCGTCCGCCTCGCCGCCGAGGACGCCCTGCGCACCCGCGACCGGGTACTGCTGCGCGGTGACGCGGGCTCCGGCAAGACCACGCTGGTGCAGTGGCTCGCGGTGACCGCGGCACGGGACGGGGACCGGATCCCGTACGTACTGCCGCTGCGCACCCTGATCCGGGCCGGCGCGCTGCCCTCCCCCGCGGCCTTCCTCACCGCCGTGGGCTGCCCGCTCACTCCTCCGGAGGGCTGGGCGGAACGGGTGCTGGGCGCCGGCCGGGGCCTGGTCCTCGTCGACGGCCTGGACGAGATCCCGGCCGCCGAGCGGCACCGTACCCGCGACTGGCTCCTCGCCCTGGTCCGCGCCTTCCCCGGCAACCGCTGGCTGCTCACCTCCCGCCCCACCGCCGTACGCGCCGACTGGCTGACCGCCGAGGGCTTCCGGGAACTGTCCCTCACTCCGATGCGGGAGCCTGAGGTCGCGACCTTCGTGCGGCGCTGGCACGCGGCAGCGGAGGCACCCGAGTTCGAGACGGGGCTGCTGGACTCCCTGCGCACCAAGCGCGACCTGACCCGGCTCGCCACCAACCCCCTGATGTGCGGCCTGATCTGCGCCCTGCACCGGGAGCGCCGCGGCTACCTCCCCACCGGCCGCAAGGAGTTGTACGACGCCGCCCTCACGATGCTGCTGGCCCGCCGGGACCGGGAGCGGGGCATGGAGGCGGTGGAGCTGAGCGAGGAGGCCCAACTGGAGCTGCTCCAGCGGCTGGCGTACGCGCTGGTGCTGAGCGGGCGCACGGAGATGGCGGTTGAGACGGCCGAGGGCATCGTGGAGCGCGCGCTGCCGTCGGTGGCCTCGGCGGCGGGGCAGGGCGACGCGGCGACGGTCCTGCGCGCGCTGGTCCTGCGCAGCGGGCTGCTGCGGCGGCCCGGCGAGGGCACCCTGGACTTCGTCCACCGCACCTTCCAGGACTACCTGGGTGCCCGGTACGCGGTCGAGGAGGGCCACCTCGACGTCCTCGCGGGCCGCGCGGGCGACACCCAGTGGGAGGACGTCATCCGCATGGCGGTGGCCCACGCCCGTCCCGGCGAGCGGGCGGTGCTGCTGCGCCGCCTGCTGGCGGAGGACACCCCTCGGCTGACCCTTCTCGCCCTGGCCTGCCTGGAACACGCGACCGCCCTGGACCCGGCGGTGCGGGCGGAGGTGGAGGCACGCGCGGGGGCGCTGATCCCGCCGGGATCGAAGGAGGACGCGAAGGCGTTGGCCGAGGCGGGGCCGTTGGTCCTGGAGCTGCTGCCGGGCCCGGAGGGACTGACGGACGCGCAGGCGCACGGAGTGGCGGTGACGGCCTCGCTGCTGGCGGAGCAGGAACCGGGCGGGGCGCTCGCGGTGCTGCGCCGGTTCCGGGGGCACGCGGCTCTCCAGGTGCGGCGCCAGCTCGTGGGGACGTGGGACCGGTTCGACGCGCGGGAGTACGCGACGGCAGTACTGGACCATCTTGGTCGTGCCGACCTGGTTCTCACCTGCACGACGGCTGCGCAACGGGCGTCGATCACCGGAATGCGGCCATGGAACCGCCTGGAGTTCCGGGGGGCTCACAGTCCGGCCGACATCATCGCCTCCGTACCGGATCCGGAGGCCGTCGAGTCGCTGCACCTCGCGGACAATCCCGAGCTGCTCGACGTCCGACAGCTGTCAGCGTTTCCCTCGCTCCGACGCCTGGATCTGGCGCATTGCGCATCGGCCCGGGGCTTCGAGGCGCTTACGGCACTTTCGCTGACGAATCTCGTGATCTTCGGTGTCGCGGACCCGGTCGGTCTCCGGGAGCTGGGGTCGCTCCAGAGACTGACCCTGGCGCAGCCGCTTCCCGGTACCCGGCTCACTGACTCCCTCCCGGTTTCGGCACCCCTGAACTTCCTGGCGCTGGGGCCTGACACCACAGAAACCACAGGACTTCGCGGGCTCTCCCACTGGAGCACACTCAAGGACCTCAGCCTGGCGCTCACCACGCCGCTCACCTCGGCGGACTGGGCCGAAGCAGGCGCGCTGCCCCTGTTGACGGGCCTGTACTTGAACGCCATGCTCTTCGCGGACCGTCTGGGCCCCCTACCGGTCATGCCCCGCATCACACACCTGTGTCTCACAGCCCTGCAGGGGCACGAAGACGTCTCCGTCCTCCCGGCCCGCCTCCCCGGGCTGCGCTCCGTACTGATCCAGCCCGCCCCCGGTGCCCTCTTCGACACCGCCCCCTTCGCCGCCCTCTTCCCCAACGCCGAAGTGACAGTGGACGAACGCTGACGCCGCACGGCAAAGGGGCTGCCCGGGACCGAAGTCCCGGGCAGCCCCTTTCCAGGCTCACCCCCGGAGGGCTACGCCTCCTTGCTCAGGTTCGGACCCGCGCCGCCACCGGCCGCCTGCTCGATCGGCGGGACGTCGGGGAGGGCCGACTTCTCCTCACCCCGGAAGGTGAAGGTCTTGGCGTCGCCCTCGCCCTCGGTGTCCACGACCACGATGTGACCGGGACGCAGCTCGCCGAAGAGGATCTTCTCCGACAGCGTGTCCTCGACCTCGCGCTGGATCGTGCGACGCAGCGGACGCGCGCCCAGCACCGGGTCGTAACCCTTCTTGGACAGCAGCTCCTTCGCGGACTGGGACAGCTCGATGCCCATGTCCCGGTCCTTGAGGCGCTCGTCCACCTTCTGGATCATCAGGTCGACGATCCGCAGGATGTCCTCCTGGCTGAGCTGCGGGAAGACGACCACGTCGTCGACACGGTTGAGGAACTCGGGCCGGAAGTGCTGCTTCAGCTCGTCCTGGACCTTGTTCTTCATGCGCTCGTAGTTGGACTTCGTGTCACCCGCGGCGGCGAAGCCGAGGTTGAAGCCCTTGGAGATGTCCCGGGTGCCGAGGTTGGTCGTCATGATGATGACCGTGTTCTTGAAGTCCACGACCCGGCCCTGGGAGTCGGTCAGGCGACCGTCCTCCAGGATCTGCAGCAGCGAGTTGAAGATGTCCGGGTGGGCCTTCTCGACCTCGTCGAAGAGGACGACCGAGAACGGCTTGCGGCGGACCTTCTCGGTCAGCTGGCCGCCCTCCTCGTAGCCCACGTAGCCGGGGGGCGAACCGAAGAGGCGCGAGACCGTGTGCTTCTCGCTGAACTCCGACATGTCGAGGGAGATCAGCGCGTCCTCGTCACCGAAGAGGAACTCCGCCAGCGCCTTGGACAGCTCGGTCTTACCGACACCGGACGGGCCGGCGAAGATGAACGAGCCACCGGGACGCTTCGGGTCCTTCAGACCGGCCCGGGTACGACGGATCGCCTTGGACAGCGCCTTGACGGCGTCGACCTGGCCGATGACCCGCTTGTGGAGCTCGTCCTCCATGCGCAGCAGGCGGGACGACTCCTCCTCCGTGAGCTTGAAGACCGGGATGCCCGTCGCCGTGGCGAGGACCTCGGCGATCAGCTCGCCGTCGACCTCGGCGACGACGTCCATGTCGCCGGCCTTCCACTCCTTCTCCCGCTTGGCCTTGGCGGCCAGCAGCTGCTTCTCCTTGTCGCGCAGGGAAGCGGCCTTCTCGAAGTCCTGCGAGTCGATCGCGGACTCCTTGTCGCGGCGGACACCGGCGATCTTCTCGTCGAACTCGCGCAGGTCCGGCGGCGCGGTCATCCGGCGGATGCGCATCCGGGAACCGGCCTCGTCGATCAGGTCGATCGCCTTGTCCGGCAGGAAGCGGTCCGAGATGTAGCGGTCGGCGAGCGTCGCCGCCTGGACCAGGGCCTCGTCCGTGATGGAGACGCGGTGGTGGGCCTCATAGCGGTCGCGCAGACCCTTGAGGATCTCGATCGTGTGCGGCAGCGACGGCTCCGCGACCTGGATCGGCTGGAAGCGGCGCTCGAGGGCCGCGTCCTTCTCCAGGTGCTTGCGGTACTCGTCCAGCGTGGTCGCACCGATGGTCTGCAGCTCACCGCGGGCCAGCATCGGCTTGAGGATGCTCGCGGCGTCGATGGCGCCCTCGGCGGCACCCGCACCGACCAGCGTGTGCAGCTCGTCGATGAACAGGATGATGTCGCCGCGGGTGCGGATCTCCTTGAGCACCTTCTTCAGGCGCTCCTCGAAGTCACCGCGGTAGCGGGAGCCGGCGACCAGGGCGCCGAGGTCCAGGGTGTAGAGGTGCTTGTCCTTGAGGGTCTCGGGCACCTCGCCCTTGACGATGGCCTGCGCGAGGCCCTCGACGACGGCGGTCTTGCCGACGCCGGGCTCACCGATCAGCACCGGGTTGTTCTTCGTACGGCGGGACAGCACCTGCATGACCCGCTCGATCTCCTTCTCGCGCCCGATGACCGGGTCGAGCTTGGACTCACGAGCGGCCTGGGTGAGGTTCCGGCCGAACTGGTCGAGGACCAGGGACGTGGAGGGGGTGCCCTCCGCAGGACCGCCGGCGGTGGCGGTCTCCTTGCCCTGGTAACCGGAGAGCAGCTGGATGACCTGCTGCCGCACCCGGTTCAGATCTGCGCCCAGCTTGACCAGGACCTGGGCGGCGACGCCCTCGCCCTCACGGATCAGGCCGAGCAGGATGTGCTCCGTGCCGATGTAGTTGTGACCCAGCTGGAGGGCCTCGCGGAGCGACAGCTCCAGAACCTTCTTGGCACGGGGGGTGAAGGGGATGTGGCCGGACGGGGCCTGCTGGCCCTGGCCGATGATCTCCTCCACCTGCTGGCGGACCGCCTCGAGCGAAATCCCGAGGCTCTCAAGGGCCTTGGCGGCGACACCCTCACCCTCGTGGATCAGGCCCAGGAGGATGTGCTCGGTGCCGATGTAGTTGTGGTTGAGCATCCGGGCTTCTTCCTGAGCCAGGACGACAACCCGCCGCGCGCGGTCGGTGAACCTCTCGAACATCGTTAATCGCTCCTCAGAGCGGTCAGGCAGTGGGGGGAACTTCCCCTCCCTGTCCTTCCGCAGCTTAGTCCCGCAAGCGGGGACCGCTCATTCCAACTGCCGACACCGTCGATGGCCTCCTGACCCCTGACGCCGACATCTGCCACAACCCGATGGTGCGAGACGATGTTCCCGCAGGCCAGGCACTTACCCCACTCGCCAGTACGCCGATGGCGAACGCGAGACGGCCCGATCTGCATGTCGCCCCCTCCCACTAGGGATGTCTTACCCGCTGGGACGGACACTCCATGCCGCGCACACCGGTTCCCTCCGCTACGGGCGAACAACCTTGCGCCTCCCCGCACCCCCGCACGCCCCCTCTTGCCACCCTCGCCCAGTACTCTGCGCATTCGAATTGACACCCAGCGTAACCCGATGGCTCTTCGGACGGTTGCACTTGGCATGGTTGGCGCCTCGCACCCGGTCTCCGTCGCTCCCGCGTCCCCCGTTGTGCCGTCGCCCCGCCGGCCCACCGGGAGCGGTGTCTCGGCACGGGAGCGGGTGCGGTGGTGGTACGAGAGCGCGCTCGGGTGGCCGACGGCGCCCGGGGAGCCGGTGCGGCTGCGCACGGGCGTCCGCTTCGACGTTCTCGACGTGCCGGCCGACGCGGGGTACGCGACGCTGGAGCGGCTGGACCGGATGGACCGGATGGCGTGCGCCGACCGGTCCGGACAGGCCGGTGCGGGTGCGCCGGTGCCGGGTTTCCCGGTGGCCGTCCAAGGCGGGCGGATGCTGCTGCTCGTGGCGGCGGGTGCCGCGGAGGAGCTGCCCGGGCTGCTGGAGTGGCTGGAGTGGGGTTCGCTGGCGCTCGACCTGACGGCGGTCGGGGCGGGCGGCGTCATGGACGCGCCCCCGGTCCCGGAGTCCGGCCCGGCCGGGCTGCCGCCGCGTCCCCCGGAGCGCGACGGCCTGCACGGGGCCGCCGTATGGCTGCGGCCCCCGGAGCCGGGACGCGAGGTGGAGTCCTCGCTGCCGGCGCTGTCGGTCCCCGGACGTGCCGGGACCGTTCTCGATCTCGCCCGGCTGGTCCACACGCTGGCCACGCAGTGCCACCGCGTCCGGCTCACCGCGAGCGGCCCGCCGCGGACGCGGCCCGTGGCGCGGGTCGGGTGATCAGCCGTTGGCCTGCTCGTACGCCTCGCGGACCTTCGCGGGGACACGACCGCGGTCGTTGACGTCCCAGCCGTTCTCCTTCGCCCAGGCGCGGATCGCCGCGGTGTCCTGGCTGCCGCCGGAAGCGGCGCGCGCCTTGCCGCGACCGCCCGAGGCACGGCCACCGGTACGGCGGCCACCCTTCAGGTACGGGTCGAGGAGACCGCGGAGCTTGTCCGCGTTGGCGGTGGTGAGGTCGATCTCGTAGGTCTTGCCGTCCAGTGCGAACGTCACGGTCTCGTCTGCCTCGCCGCCGTCGAGGTCATCGACAAGAAGGACCTGAACCTTCTGTGCCACCGGATTTCCTTTCATCGATAACTTGAGGGCCGGGAGTCCGCCGGCGTCCGCCGTATCGCCGTCCCTTGTTATATGCAGTACTGCAGTACGCCGGAAAGCAAACCGCTTTTGCCGGAAAAACACAAACCCCCGGCGGAGACCGGTAGCCCCACTCAGGGCCGGAAACATGCGCGTTTCGGACATAGGGAACCCGTGAAGGGCATGTCGGTGGAATAAACCTCGAAGGACCGTGGACGCCCGGCGCTGCCCGGCGATCACAGATGCAGAAGCATCCGGCTGTTGCCCAAGGTGTTCGGTTTCACTCGTTCGAGCCCCAGGAACTCCGCAACACCCTCGTCATAGGAACGCAGCAGCTCCGCGTACACATCGGTGTCGACCGGTGTCTCCCCGATCTCCACGAAGCCGTGCTTGCCGAAGAAGTCCACTTCGAAGGTCAGACAGAAAACGCGGCGAACACCGAGCCAGCGCGCCGTGTCCAGCAACTTCTCCAGCAGCTTGTGGCCGACGCCCGCGCCCTTCAGACCGGGCTTCACGGCGAGAGTGCGCACTTCCGCGAGGTCTTCCCACATCACGTGCAGCGCGCCGCAGCCGACCACCTCGGCGTTGTCGTCCCGTTCCGCGACCCAGAACTCCTGGATGCTCTCGTAAAGCGTCACCATCGCTTTGTCGAGCAGGATGCGGTCACGGACGTACGCGTCGAGGAGCCGGCGTACGTCGGGGACATCGCTGGTGCGGGCCCGCCGGACGCTGATGGCATTTGGCATGGGGCGACGCTATCGCTCGCCGCCGTCCGGTACCGCGCCGGGTCCCGGCGCGGGGGTTTCCGGTCCCTGCACGATGCGGATGGCGTCTGCGAGTGCCCGGCGCTGTTCCTCGCTCATCATGCCGAAGAAGGCGACGAGGGCCGCGGCCGGGTTGTCGCTCTGGGACCAGGCGTCGTTCATGAGGGCGGCGGCGTAGGCGGCGCGAGTGGAGACCGCCTCATATCGATAGGCCCGGCCTTCGGACTCGCGGCGCACCCAGCCCTTCTGATGGAGATTGTCCAAAACGGTCATCACGGTGGTGTAGGCGATGGACCGTTCCTGTTGGAGGTCTTCCAGGACTTCTCGAACGGTCACGGGGCGGTTCCACTTCCACACCCTCGTCATGACCGCGTCTTCGAGTTCTCCCAATGGGCGAGGCACGCTTCGAACGATAGTGGGAGATCGGGACGATCGCGTGCCGACGTGCGCTTCCGCCGGAAAACGGGCACGAAAGGGGCGTACGGCTCCTGGAGTGGGAGCCGTACGGGGGTCGGGCCGTCGGGGTGTGGGCCGGTCAGGCCTTGGGCTGCGGGGACGCCTGCCGGGTGCCCTCCGCCCGCGCGAGGGCGGCGTCGACGACCGCGTCCTCCTTGGCCTTGTTGGCGCCGCCCTGGGTCTTCACGATCACCCGGATCACGCCGATGAAGAAGACGGCCATCACGGCCGGGGGCAGGAGCGCGGAGACGTAGTCCATGGGACCAGGGTAGCCAGGCGTCGTCAGCCCGCCGCGAGGTGGTGCCGGGAGCCCGGGGCGGGGGGCGCCGGCGGGGCGGGCTTGCGGCGGGGGAAGACCTCGCCGGGGGTGGGGACGGGGCGCTTGGGGGTGGCCGGGGCGGGCTGGGGGGAGGCCGGCTTCGGGGCGGGCTTCTGCGCGGGGTCCTTGTCCGGCTGCCGGCCGCCGGGGAGGGCGTGGAGGCGGGTGCGCGCGGCGGGGAGCGTGACTGTGGACGTCGTGGACGTCGTGGATGTCGTCGTGGCCGCGGTGGGCGTCTCGGGGCGGCAGCGGGCCAGGAGGGCGGCCGCGGCCGGGTTGCCGCGCAGCGCGCCCAGGGCGGCGAGATCGTCCGCGCCGGGGCGGTGACCGGCGCCCAGCGCCTCGTCCAGGAGCGCGAGGTAGCCGGTGGCGGTGCCGGGGAGGGCGGCGCGGTACCGGGCCAGGTCGGCCACCAGGAAGGCGCGCAGTCTGGCCCCCTCCCGCATCGCCTCGTCGAGCGACTCTGCGAGTTGGAGGCAGTCCTGGGCCTCCTGGGCCGAGACCGGGCTGGGGTTCAGGGCGAGGGCGAGGGCTCGCCGGAGCACGCGCAGCTCCTGAGCACCGAACGCCATGCCGCCGCGGGGTCCGTAGGGCGTGGGCATGCGGCGACGATACGCGCTAATCAGACAAACCCCGCATAGGGGGCGTGGGTGTGGCGTGCGCGCCCACCCGGATGCGGGTGCCTGCGGCGCCTGCGCGGGACGGGTGGGGGTGCGCGCAGCGCCTCGGGTTCGGTGTGGCTGCGGGCAGTCGCGCCTCCCCCAGGGCCTGAACGGCCTGGGAGGTGCCCCGGCGGCGCCGGGCCGCGTCACCACCCCGCGCGCCCACACCCACGCCGGGGCGCGCCTACATGCGGGACACGTTCCGCTCGTACACCAGCCGCAGCCCCATCAGCGTCAGCCACGGCTCGTGCTCGTCGATGACCGAGGACTCGCCCAGCACCATCGGCGCCAGTCCGCCCGTCGCGATGACCGTCACGTCGTCCGGGTCGTCGGCCAGCTCGCGGGCCATGCGGTTGACGACGCCGTCCACCTGGCCGGCGAAGCCGTACACGATGCCGGACTGCATCGCCTCGACCGTGTTCTTGCCGATCACGCTCCGCGGCCGGGCCACCTCGATCTTGCGGAGCTGGGCGCCCTTGACGCCGAGCGCCTCGACCGAGATCTCGATGCCGGGGGCGATGACGCCGCCGATGTACTCTCCGCGCGCGCTGACCGCGTCGAACGTCGTCGCCGTGCCGAAGTCCACGACGATCGCCGGGCCGCCGTACAGCTCGACCGCGGCGACCGCGTTGATGATGCGGTCGGCGCCGACCTCCTTGGGGTGGTCGGTGAGGATCGGGACGCCGGTCTTGACGCCCGGTTCGACCAGGACCGCGGGGACGTCGCCGTAGTAGCGGCGGGTGACCTCGCGCAGTTCGTGCAGGACAGAGGGGACCGTCGCGCAGATGGCGATGCCGTCGATGCCGTCGCCCAGTTCGTCGCCGAGCAGCGGGTGCATGCCCATCAGGCCCTGGAGGAGGACCGCCAGCTCGTCGGCCGTGCGGCGCGAGTCCGTGGAGATGCGCCAGTGCTCGACGATGTCCTCGCCGTCGAAGAGGCCGAGGACGGTGTGCGTGTTGCCTACGTCGATCGTCAGCAGCATGGCGTCTACTCCGCCGCTCGCAGGTCCAGGCCGATGTCCAGGATCGGGGAGCTGTGGGTGAGGGCGCCCACGGCCAGGTAGTCGACGCCCGTGGCCGCGTACGCCTTGGCGTTGGTGAGGGTCAGGCGGCCCGAGGCCTCCAGCGCGGCGCGGCCGGCGACCAGGGCGACCGCCTCCTCGCACTCGTCCGGGGTGAAGTTGTCCAGGAGGATCAGGTTGGCGCCCGCGTCCAGGACCTCGCGGAGCTGGTGCAGGGTGTCGACCTCGACCTCGATGGGCACGTCGGGGAAGCTCTCGCGCACGGCGTTGAAGGCCTCGGCGACGCCGCCCGCGGCGACCACGTGGTTGTCCTTGACGAGGGCCGCGTCCGAGAGGGACATGCGGTGGTTGACGCCGCCGCCGCAGCGGACCGCGAACTTCTCCAGGCCGCGCAGCCCGGGAGTGGTCTTGCGGGTGTCGCGGACCCTGGTCTTCGTGCCGTCCAGGGCGTCCGCCCACGCGCGCGTGGCCGACGCGATGCCCGACATGCGGCACAGGAGGTTCAGCGCGCTGCGTTCGGCGGTCAGGATGTCGCGGGTGCGGGTGGTGACGGACAGGAGCTTCTGGCCCTCCTCCACGCGGTCGCCGTCCTCGACGTGGCGCTCCACCTCGAACTCGTCCGTGCAGACGATCGACAGCACCGCCTCGGCGACCCGGAGACCGGCCACGACGCCCGCCTCGCGTGCGGTGAAGTCGGCGGTCGCCACGGCGTCCTCGGGAATGGTCGCGACGGTCGTCACGTCCACGCCGCCCGCCAGGTCCTCCTGGATGGCGACGTTCGCGATGTCCTCGACCTCGACCGGGTCGAGTCCGGAGTCCAGCAGGAGCGCCGCGAGGGCCGGGTCGAGCCCGCACTCCATGTAGGTGTCTTCTTCGGTGTCCGCGCCGCAGGCACAGCCGTCGCCGCAGCCCCCGGTGGAGGCGAGGGGGAGTTCGTTGGGGTCGGAGGGGTTCACTGGGTCACTGCTCCTGGGGACGGTGCGTCGGCTGGGCGCCGTGGACGGTCGGGGGGAATTCTGGCGTGTCCGTGGTGTGCACGGCGAGGGTGCGGTCCGGGTTCAGCCGTACGACGATGTGGCGGCGCCACGTCGTGTCGTCGCGGTCCGCGTGGTCCTCGCGCCAGTGGCAGCCGCGGGTCTCCTCGCGCCGTGCCGCCGCGGCCACCAGGACCCGGGCCACGCACAGGAGGTTGGTGGCCTCCCAGGTGTCGACGCCCGGCTCGGACGTCTTGCCGTTCTCCTGCAGGGCCTCGCGGGCCTCGGTGTGCAGGCCGTGCAGCAGGTCGGCCGCGCGCGTGAGGGAGTCGTCCGAGCGCAGGATGCCGGCGCCCTCCGTCATGATCCGCTGGATGGCGAGGCGGGCCTCGGGCGGGAGGAGGGGGTGTTCCGGGTGGTACGGGTGCGGGAGGGGGGCGGGTACGCGCGCGTGGAGGGTGCCCTCGGAGTGGCCGGCCGCTACGTCGGCGGCGATGCGTTCTGCGTAGACGAGGCCTTCCAGGAGGGAGTTGGAGGCCAGGCGGTTGGCGCCGTGCACCCCGGTGCAGGCGGCCTCGCCGCACGCGTACAGGCCGGGGACCGTCGTACGGCCGTGGTCGTCGGTGCGGACGCCGCCCGAGGCGTGGTGGGCGGCCGGCGCGACGGGGATCGGCTCCGTGACCGGGTCGATGCCGTGGGCGCGGCAGGCGGCGAGGATCGTCGGGAAGCGGCGCTCCCACATGTCGGCGCCGAAGTGGCGCGCGTCCAGGTACACGTGCTCGGTGCCCTGCTCCTGCATGCGGCGCGTGATGCCCTTGGCGACGACGTCGCGGGGGGCGAGTTCGGCGAGTTCGTGCTGTCCCAGCATGAAGCGCACGCCGTCCGCGTCCACCAGGTGGGCGCCCTCGCCGCGCACCGCCTCGGAGACCAGGGGCTGCTGGCCCTCGGCGTCCGGGCCCAGGAAGAGGACCGTGGGGTGGAACTGCACGAACTCGAGGTCGCTGACCTCGGCACCCGCGCGGAGGGCGAGGGCCACGCCGTCGCCCGTGGAGACGGCGGGGTTCGTGGTCGCCGAGAAGACCTGGCCCATGCCGCCGGTGGCGAGGACGACAGCGGGAGCGTGGACCGCCCCGACGCCGTCGTGCTGACCCTCGCCCATGACGTGCAGGGTGACGCCGGCGGTGCGGCCGTCGGCGTCCATGAGGAGGTCGAGGACGAGGGCGTTCTCGATCGTGCGCAGCCCGCGCGCGCGTACCGCCTCCACCAGGGCGCGGGAGATCTCGGCGCCGGTGGCGTCGCCTCCCGCGTGGGCGATGCGGCGGCGGTGGTGGCCGCCCTCGCGGGTGAGCGCCAGGCCGCCCTCGGTGGACTCGTCGAAGTGCGCGCCGGTCTCGATGAGCCGGCGTACGGCGTCGGGGCCCTCGGTGACCAGGATGCGGACCGCTTCCGCGTCGCACAGACCGGCGCCGGCGACCAGGGTGTCGTCCAGGTGCTGCTCGGGGGTGTCACCCTCGCCGAGGGCCGCGGCGACGCCGCCCTGCGCCCAGCGGGTGGAGCCGTCGTCCAGGCGGGCCTTGGTGACGACCACGGTCCGCAGACCGGCGGCCTCGCAGCGCAGGGCCGCGGTGAGGCCCGCGACGCCGGAGCCGACGACCACCACGTCGGCGGCGATGGCCCAGCCGGGCGCGGGGGCGTGCAGTCGTATGCCTGTGCTGGTCACGAGGCGGCTCCGAGGGGTCCGAAGGTGAGGTGGACGTTGTCGATCAGGCGGGTCGCGCCGACCCGGGCGGCGACGGCGAGAACGGCCTCGCCGGTGTGGTCGTCGCCGATCTCGGTGAAGTCGGCGGGGTCGACCAGGGCGAGGTAGTCCAGCTCCAGGGGCGGGGTGGCGCGGGCGGCGTCGTCCAGCACCAGGCGGGCGGCGTCCCGGACGGCCGTGGCGCTGCCGGGCGCGGACGTGGCGACGGCGTGCGCGTCGGCCGCCGCGCGGGACTCGCCCAGGGCGCCCAGCGCCTCTGCACGTGCCCGGGTGGCGGGCACTTCGCGGGCCCGCGCGCGGAGCGCCTCCTGGGCGGCGTGCCGGTCCTGGCCGGCGAAGAGCGCCTGCGAGAGGGCGAGGGCGGTACGGCGTTCCGCCGTCGAGAGGTAGCGGTTGCGGCTGGACAGGGCCAGGCCGTCCTCCTCGCGCACGGTGGGGACGCCGACGATCTCCACGCCGAAGTTCAGGTCGCGGACCATGCGGCGGATCAGCGCGAGCTGCTGGGCGTCCTTCTGGCCGTAGAGGGCGAGGTCGGGGCGGGTGAGGTGGAGCAGCTTGGCGACGACGGTGAGCATGCCGTCGAAGTGGCCGGGGCGGGAGGCGCCCTCCAGGCGTTCTCCCATGGGTCCCGCGGTGATGCGCACCTGGGGCTCGCCGCCCGGGTAGACCTCGTCGACCGCGGGGGCGAAGACGGCGTCGGCGCCCGCCCGCCCGGCGATCTCGACGTCCGCGTCCAGGGTGCGCGGGTAGCGGTCGAGGTCCTCGCCGGCGCCGAACTGGAGGGGGTTCACGAAGACCGTGACGACGACCTCGCCGTCGGGGCCCGCGAGGTCGCGCGCCGTGCGGATCAGGGTGGCGTGGCCCTCGTGCAGGGCGCCCATGGTCATCACGACGGCCCGGCGGCCGCGCCGTACGCGCGCGTGCAGCTCGTCGGCGGTGCGGAGCAGGTCGGGCGGGGTGGTGGTCATCGGGCGCCTCCGTCGGTGCCTTCGGGGCCCTCGGGGCCGGGGGTTCCGTCGGGGCCTTCGGTGCCGGGGTTTCCGTCGGGGCCTTCGGTGCCGGGGTTTCCGTCCGGGGCATGCCCGCCGGTGGCTCCGGTGCCGCTGGTGGCTCCCGTGGCTCCGTCGGCGAGTACCCCGAGCAGGTCCTCGGCGAGTTCGGCCTTCAGCAGCCCGTGGTCCAGGGCGCGGTCGGCGGTCGCGCGGGCCATCGCCAGGTAGCCGGCGACGGCCTGGGGGGCGTGCGCGCGCAGCTCCACGATGTGCGCGGCGACCGTGCCCGCGTCCCCGCGCGCGACGGGGCCGGTGAGGGCCGCGTCGCCGGAGCGCAGGGCGTTGTCGAGGGAGGCGCCGAGCAGCGGGCCGAGCATCCGGTCGGGGGCCGCCACGCCGGCCGTGCGCAGCAGCTCCATGGACTGGGCGACCAGGGTGATCAGGTGGTTGGAGCCCAGGGCCAGCGCCGCGTGGTAGAGCGGGCGCCGGTCCTCGGCGATCCACTCCGGCTCGCCGCCCATCTCGATGACCAGGGCCTCGGCGGCCAGCCGCAGCTCCTCGGGCGCGGTGACGCCGAAGGAGCAGCCGGCCAGGCGCTGGACGTCCACCGGGGTGCCGGTGAAGGTCATCGCCGGGTGCAGGGCCAGCGGCAGGGCGCCGGCGCGCAGCGCGGGATCCAGGACCCTCGCGCCGTACCGCCCGGACGTGTGCACCAGCAGCTGGCCCGGACGGACCGCCCCGGTCTCGGCGAGCCCGGTCACCAGGCCGGGCAGGGCGTCGTCGGGGACGGTCAGCAGGACCAGTTCGGCGCGCTGGAGGACCTCCGCGGGCGTCGTGAGCGGCACGTCGGGCAGGAGGGCGGCGGCACGCCTCCTGGAGGCGTCGGAGACCCCGGAGACGGCCACCGGGCGGTGCCCGGCGAGCTGGAGGGACGCGGCCAGGGCCGGGCCCACCCGTCCGGCGCCGACGACGCCTACGGTGAGCCGCGCGGGGCGGTCCTTGGGGTCTGGCTGTGGGGTTGTGTTCACGCGACGGCGGCCTTCCCGTTCCAGTCCGCTCGGGGTACCGGACGATTTCTCGTCATGTTAACGCGATCGGTCCGGGCGACGTCCGGTTGTCCACAGGCTGTGGGTTTCCGTGCGGTGCCGGGGCGCACATCGCGGCCGCGTGTCGGAACCTGTGGAGAAACCGGGGTGTCCGGCGGGCGGTCCGCGCGACATGATCCCGGCATGAGCGACACGGCAGAGCAAGACGAACAGGCGGAACCGGCGGAGCCGGAGGCACGGCGGAACGAGCGCGGCCGGGAGCGGCGCGTGGCCGCCCTGCGCGGTGCGCGGCGCGTACTCGCCCGCCCGGGCTTCATCACGACCCTGCGCGAGCGCCTCGCCCTGCTGGACGGGGCGGAAGAGCTGTACGACCTCGACGAGCCGTCCGACCTCTACGGCAACGGCATCGTGGCGGCCCTGGAGGAGAGGACCGCCGCCCTGCTCGGCACCGAGGCCGCCGCCTTCTTCCCGACCGGGACCATGGCCCAGCAGGTGGCCCTGCGCTGCTGGGCGGGCCGCACCGGCAACCCGGTCGTCGCCCTGCACGGGCTCGGCCATCCCGAGGTGCACGAGCGCGACGCCTTCAGCCGGGTCGGCGGCCTGCGTCCGGTACGGCTGACCGACGCGCCGCGGCAGCCGACCGCCGACGAGGTGCGCGACTTCGAGGAGCCGTTCGGGGCGCTGATGCTGGAACTGCCGCTCAGGGAGGCCGGGTATCTGCTGCCCACCTGGGAGGAGCTCACCGAGGTCGTCGAGGCCGCCCGGGAGCGCGACGCGGTGGTGCACTTCGACGGGGCACGCCTGTGGGAGTGCACCGTCCACTTCGGCCGCCCCCTGACCGAGATCGCGGGCCTGGCGGACAGCGTGTACGTCTCGTTCTACAAGTCCCTCAAGGGCTACGGCGGCGCTGCCCTGGCCGGTCCCCGGACGCTGGTCGAGGAGGCGAAGGCCTGGCGGCACCGGTACGGCGGCCAGGTCTTCCAGCAGTTCCCCACGGTGCTGTCCGCCCTGGCCGGCCTGGAGCGCGAGCTTCCCCGGCTGCCCGCGTACGTGGCCCACGCGCGCGTGGTGGCGGCCGCGCTGCGCGAGGCACTGGCGGCGACCGGGCTGCCGTGGGCGCGGGTGCACCCGGAGGTGCCGCACACGCACGAGTTCCAGGTCTGGCTGCCCTGCGACCCCGAGGTGGCCGGTGAGACCGCGCTGCGGCAGGCCGAGGAGACCGGGACGATGCTGTTCTCCCAGCCCTGGAACGCGGCCGGTCCCGGGATCGCCCTCACCGAGGTCTCGGTGGGCGAGTCGGGCCTGGAGTGGACGGCCGACGACGTGCGGGCCGCCGTCGACGACTTCGCCGCCCGGCTGACGGCCTGACGCGGGACGCCCGGCCGGTCAGCCCAGGGCGCGCGGCCACAGGGACCACCACCGGCGCAGGGCCCGCCGTACCCGGCCCCGCGCGGGGCGGCCGGCGAGCACGGCCCGGAACCGGCGGCGGTCGCGCCACTCGCGCACGACCCGCCGGTCGTGGGTGCCGGGCGCGGGCGGCGCGGGCTCGCCGAGCTGCCGGGCACGGTAGGTGTCGAGCAGGTACTGCTGCGTGATGCTCATGGCGGATCGCCTTCGGCGTCGAGACGCGAACGTCGGGAACGTGAGGGAGGGAGGGGCACCGCGGCTGCCCCGATGACCCCAGACTGCTCCGGTCCGCGCGCGCGGTCGCGCCGATTGACGGCGGCGGTCAATCGGCGGCCGCGTTGTCGGTGGCGGCGTGCACCATGGGGGCATGAGCGTGCGCATCGACATCACGGGGCTGCGGCCGGAGAGGGTCGCCGTCGTGCCCTCCCCGCTGGCCGAGCTGGGCATGGCGCTGCACGCGCTGTCCGAGCCGGGGCACCACCCCGGGTTGCAGGGCTGGGCGACCGGTGTGACGGCCCGGCTCGACTCGCATCTGGCCGACCGGATGTGCGAGGCCGACTTCCTGTGGCGGACGACCTTCTCGGACCTGTTCATGCCGTTCGCCGGGGTGCCGGGCCGCAGCACCCTGCCCGGCGCCACCCTCGCCGAGGACCTGGACCTGCTCGACAAGCTGTCCGACGAGCAGTTCGTCGACGCGGCCCTGGAGTTCACCTGCGCGCTGCCGTACAGCACCGGTGGGGTCTCGGCGCTGGACGACCTGGAGGTGCGCCGGCGCGCGCTGGACCTGGCCGCCGCGCGGGGACCGCAGCAGCTGCGTTTCAGCGAGCGGCTGCTGGCCGATCCGCCGCGGATCCGGGACTGGCTGCGGCAGTTCGCGCGGGACTGCGACGACGCGTTCTTCGCGGAGGCCTGGTCCCGGCTGCGCCACCAGCTCGCGGCGGACGCCCGTCACAAGACGGATCTGCTGCGCCACAAGGGCCTCGCCGAGGCGCTGGCCGCCGTGTCCCCGGCGGTGACGCTGGACGAGGGCGCCGCGCGGATCATCGTCGACAAGCTGGGCGACGGGCGTTCGGCGACGGCGGACGGCGGCCTGCTGCTGGTCCCGACCAGCCTGGGCTGGCCGCACCTGATGGTCCTGCACCGGCACGACTGGCAGCCGGTGCTGCACTACCCGGTGGGCTCCCCCGAGCTGGCCTCGCCGCCCTCGGTCGAGCAGCTCACCCTGCGGATGACCGCGCTGTCCCACCCGGTGCGGATGCGGATCTGCCGGCACCTGGCCCGCAGCGCGTACACCACGAGCGAGCTGGCTCAGGCGCACGGCATGACGGCCCCGGAGATATCCCGGCACCTGGGCGTGCTGAAGAAGGCCGGACTGATCACCACCCGGCGCCGCGGCCGGTACGTCCTGCACCAGCTGGACGTCACGGTGGTGGCCCGTCTGGGCAGCGACTTCCTGGAGGGGATTTTGCGCTAGGGGGTGCGTCGGCCGACCCGGACGGTGCCGTCAGTCGAGCCGGATGTGCCGGATGCCGACCCCCGCCTGCCGCATCCGGGTGCGCAGCGTGCCCTCGTGGTTGGGCTTCAGGGTGAGGCCCGCGAGGACGGCGATGCGGTCGGCGGTCTTCGGGACGGTCGTGTGGTCCGTCCACAGGTGCTCGGCGAACTCCGGCTCGGCCAGCCGCTCCAGGCAGTGGTCGAGCTGTCGCACGGCCCAGTTCTCCCGGCGCGGCCTCCCCGTCACGTACCGCAGGGACTGTCCGAGGCGGCGCTCACGCAGCCGCCCCAGGACGGTCTCGCGTTCGGCGAGGAGGGTGAAGTGGTGGACGTCGTGGCCCAGTTCGCGCAGCCGGCCGACGGTCTCGGCGAAGTACCCGGAGTCGGTGACCGTCATGGGCACGATGACGACGCCGTCGTGTCCGGTGAGGGCCAGGTCCAGCACCTCCACGACCCCCTGCCGCCAGGAGACCAGGTCCTGGAAGTCCTGCCGCAGTTCGGGCGGCAGCATGCGGCGCAGACCGAAACCGGCGTGCTCGGGGTCGCAGACGACGCTGCCGGGCAGTCGGCGCCGTATCTCGTGCGCGGTCTGCGTTTTCCCGCCCCCGAAAGGGCCGTTGATCCACAGAAGCATGCGCAGACCCTACCGACGCGCAGCCCTCCGCACAGGCCGGCCCGTCAGCCCTGTCTGCCGCCGGCCCGCACCAGCCCGGTCTCGTAGGCGAGGACCACCACCTGCACGCGGTCGCGCAGGCCCAGCTTCGTCAGGATGCGGCCCACGTGCGTCTTGACGGTCGCCTCCGACAGCACGAGCCGCGCCGCGATCTCGCCGTTGGACATGCCCTGGGCCACCAGCACCATCACCTCGCGCTCCCGCTCGGTGAGCCGCTGGAGCTCCTTCTGCCGGGGCTCCTGTCCGGTGGCCGGCAGCATCGGCGCGAACCGGTCCAGGAGCCGCCGGGTGGTGGAGGGCGCGACCACCGCGTCGCCGCTGTGCACGGAGCGGATCGCGGCGAGCAGCTCGCCGGGCGGCACGTCCTTGAGCATGAAGCCGGAAGCGCCCGCCTTCAGCGCCGAGAACGCGTACTCGTCGAGGTCGAAGGTGGTCAGGATCAGCACCTTCGGCGCGTCCGGGTCCACGCAGATCCGGCTGGTGGTCTCCACGCCGTCGAGCTTGGGCATGCGGACGTCCATCAGGACGACGTCCACGGCGGTCGAGCGCAGCACCTGGAGCGCCTCGACGCCGTCGCCCGCCTCCGCGACGACCTCCATGTCCGGCTGGGCCGCCAGCACCATCCGGAACCCGGTGCGCAGCAGCACCTGGTCGTCGACGAGCATCACGCGGATCGCCATCGGGGCCTCATCTTCCTTACAGGTGTCAACGTCGTACGTGCGTGGGGGCGCGGTGGTCAGGGCGAGGGTTTCAACGGCAGCAACGCACTGACGCGGAATCCTCCGCCCGGGCGCGGGCCCGCGTCCAGGGTTCCGCCGACCATCCCGATCCGCTCCCGCATGCCGATCAGCCCGTGGCCCTGGCCGTCGAAGCCGCCCTCCTCGTACAACTCGTGCGGGGCGCCCTTGCCGTCGTCCTCGACGAGCAGTCCGAGCCCGTCGTCGAAGTAGACCAGGCGCACGCTCGCGCCCGCGTTCTCGCCGCCGTGCTTGCGCGTGTTGGTCAGCGCCTCCTGCACGATGCGGTATGCGGTCAGCTCCACTCCGCTGGGCAGCTGCCGGGGGGTGCCCTCGACCTTGAAGTCGACCGGCAGCCCCGAGGTGCGGCACTGCTCGACGAGGTCCTCGATCTGCTCGACGTCGGGCTGCGGAACGTACTCCCCGGCCTCCTTGTGCTCGCCGGTGCGCAGCACGCCGAGCAGGCGGCGCATCTCCGCGAGCGCCTGCCGGCCGGTGGAGGAGATCGTCTCCAGGGCCTTCTTCGCCTGGTCGGGCGCCGCGTCCAGGACGTAGGCGGCGCCGTCGGCCTGCACCACCATGACGGAGACGTTGTGCGCGACGACGTCGTGCAGCTCGCGTGCGATCCGGGCGCGCTCGGCGGCGACCGCGACCTTGGCCTGTGCCTCGCGCTCCTTCTCCAGCCGGGTCGCGCGCTCCTCCAGCTGCGCGAAGTACGCGCGCCGGGTGCGGATGGAGTCGCCGAGCACCCAGGCGAGGGCGAAGGGGACCGCCTGGAAGACGGTCACGGCGATGGTGGTGCCCATGCCCAGCTCGCTGTCGGACCAGCGCAGCTGGGCCAGGGGCGCCGCGCACAGGCCGGTGGCCAGCGCGGTCCGGGAGGCCCAGCGGGCGCCGGTCGCGGCCACGGTGTAGATGATCACCAGGAAGGCGAAGTCGGCGGGCATCGTCGAGACGTCGAAGACCAGCTGCCCCACGCCGAGTGCGACGGCGAGCAGCAGCATCCTCTCCGGCGCCCGCTGGCGCAGCGCGATCACGAGACTGAGCAGCACCACGAAGGGGACGATCAGCGCCACGTTGTCCGTCCCGTCCGCCCGCGTCCCCGGGGTCGCCGAGGACACCAGGGAGATTCCGAGCACGACGAGGGCCCAGAAGGAGTCGACACCGGTCGGGTGTCTGCGGAGGAAGTCGTAGAGGCGCTGCACGTAACCCAGCGTAGGGAAGTGGAATAGGTGCAGGGGTCAACCGGAGGGCCGATCCGCATCGTCCGCGCATACTCCCCAAGGTGGAGGCTCCGCTCTTCTGTGCCCCTAGCCTGGGTCTGTGACATCAGGGACGGCAGGGTTCAGCGGGTCTCCAGGGACGCATGAGGAATGGCGCGGCTGGCGGGAGGCCGCGCACGAGGCCCTCTACGGACCGGAGGGCTTCTACCGTGCGGGGCCCGAGGGCCCGGCCGGGCACTTCCGGACGTCCGTGCACGCGTCGCCGCTGTTCGCGGGGGCCGTGGCGCGGCTGCTGTGCCGGGTCGACGAGGCGCTGGGCCGGCCCGCGGTGCTGGACTTCGTGGACCTGGCGGCCGGACGGGGCGAGCTGGTCACCGGGGTGCTGGCGGCCCTGCCCGCCGAGGTGGCCGCCCGCACGCGCGCGTACGCCGTCGAGGTCGCCGCCCGCCCCGAGGGCCTCGACCAGCGGATCCGTTGGCTCCGCGAGCCGCCGCACGGCCTCACCGGGCTGCTGTTCGCCAACGAGTGGCTGGACAACGTGCCGGTGGAGGTGGCGGAGGTGGACGCCGCGGGCGTGGCGCGCCGGGTGCTCGTACGGGGCGACGGGGCGCAGCGGCTCGGGGAGCCGGTGGCCGGGGCGGAGGCAGAGTGGCTGGCCCGGTGGTGGCCGCTGACCGGCGAGGAGGGGCTGCGGGCGGAGATCGGGCTTCCCCGCGACGCGGCCTGGGCGTCGGCCGTGGCGGCGCTGGACGCCGGGCTCGCGGTGGCCGCCGACTACGCGCACACCGTGGCCGCCCGCCCCCCGTTCGGGACGCTCACGGGCTTCCGGCAGGGGCGGGAGACGGAGCCGGTGCCCGACGGGTCGTGCGACATCACCGCACACGTGGCACTGGACGCGTGCGCGGCCGCCCACACCGCGAGGTGCACTCCGGGGCACGCGCCCCCGGATGCGCTCATGCGCCCCCAGCGCGAAGCCCTGCACGCCCTCGGCGTCACCGGCGCACGCCCCCCGCTCGCGCTGGCCTCCACCGACCCGGCGGCGTACGTGCGCGCCCTCGCGAGCGCCTCCCAGGCCGCCGAGCTGACCGCTGCGGGCGGCCTGGGCGACTTCTGGTGGCTGCTCCAGCCGGTGGGCGCCCTCGACGCCGCCGCGCTACTTGTCGATGTCGCCGACCACGAAGAACAGTGACCCCAGGATCGCCACCATGTCCGCGACCAGCGTCCCGGGCAGCAGGTCCGCCAGCGCCTGGATGTTGTTGTACGACGCCGAGCGCAGCTTCAGCCGGTACGGGGTCTTCTCGCCCTTGCTGACCAGGTAGTAGCCGTTGATGCCGAGCGGGTTCTCGGTCCAGGCGTACGTGTGGCCCTCGGGCGCCTTCAGCACCTTCGGGAGCCGCTGGTTCACCGGCCCCGGCGCCAGCCCGGCGAGGCGGTCCAGGCAGACGTCGGCGAGGTCGAGGGCGTTGTGCGTCTGCTCCAGGAGGCACTCGAAGCGGGCCAGGCAGTCGCCCTCGGTACGGGTGACGACCTTGAGGGTGTCCTGGAGTTCGCCGTAGGCCAGGTACGGCTCGTCGCGGCGCAGGTCGAAGTCGACGCCGGAGGCGCGCGCGATCGGCCCGCTGACGCCGTAGGCGTGCACGGCCCCGGCGCTCAGGACGCCCACTCCGCGCGTACGCCCCCGGAAGATCTCGTTGCCGAGCACCAGGTCGTCGAAGACGTCCATGCGCGAGCGCACGGCGGCGACGGCGGCACGCGCGCGCGTGGTCCAGCCCGCCGGGAGGTCCTCCTTGAGACCGCCGACGCGGTTGAACATGTAGTGCATGCGCCCGCCGGAGACCTCCTCCATCACGTTCTGGAGGACCTCCCGCTCCCGGAAGGCGTAGAAGACCGGGGTGATGCCGCCCAGCTCCAGCGGGTACGACCCGAGGAACATCAGGTGGTTCAGCACCCGGTTCAGCTCGGCGAGCAGCGTCCGCGTCCACACCGCGCGCGTGGGGACCTCCATGCCGAGCATCCGCTCGACGGCGAGGACGACGCCCAGCTCGTTGGAGAAGGCCGACAGCCAGTCGTGGCGGTTGGCCAGCATGATGATCTGACGGTAGTCACGGGCCTCGAACAGCTTCTCCGCGCCGCGGTGCATGTAGCCGATCACCGGCTCCGCGCTCGTGATGCGCTCGCCGTCCAGAACCAGCTTGAGCCGCAGCACGCCGTGGGTGGACGGGTGCTGGGGCCCGATGTTGAGCACCATGTCGGTGCTCTCCGCGGCACCGCCGATTCCGACCGTGGTCTCCGTCGTAGGAGTCATGAACACAGTCTCCCCTACGTACGCTGGCCCCATGGAGACGGGGAGCCCGGACGACACGGGCACGGCGGGGGCGACGCGGGCGGCGGGCGCGGCGGAGCAGGCGGGTCCGGCGGAACAGGCGGGTACGGCGGCGGTTCCGGCGCGCGAGGAGCCGGTGTGGACCGGCCTGCCGCCGGGGCTGCTGCACATGCGGCGACTGCTGCTGGTGGTGTGGCTCGGCCTGCTGACGCTTGCCGCGGGTGTGCTGCCCGCGCTGTTCCTGGCCCCCTACTGGGCCGCCCTGGCGCTGCTGCCGCTGGCCCTGCTGGCCTGGGGGTGGGTGATGCTGGGGCGCAACTGGCGCTCGTGGCGGTACGCCGAGCGCGCCGACGACCTGCTGATCGACCGGGGCGTGCTGTGGCGGGAGGAGACCGTCGTACCGTACGGACGCATGCAGCTGGTCGAGGTGACCTCCGGGCCGGTCGAGCGGCACTTCGGCCTGGCCAGCGTGCAGCTGCACACGGCCGCCGCCGCGACCGACGCGACCATCCCCGGCCTCGACCCGGCCGAGGCGGAACGCCTCCGCGACCGCCTCACCGAGCTGGGCGAGGCCCGATCGGCGGGACTGTGACCGGGCCCGGGGCCGGGGAGGACACGGCCGAGGACGGCACGACGGAACGCGCGAGCGGCGCGGAGGGCGTGGGCGGGCCGGCGGACGGCGCCAGGAAGCCCGGCCCGACGGGCTCCGCGGGCCCCGTGGACCCGGCGGGCGCCGCCGGAAGCGAGGACGGCACGCCCAGCCGGCCCCGGCACGACCTGCCCCGGCCCCCGGACCACACACCGGGCCCGGCCGCCCGTACGACAGACCCCGCCCCCGAGCCCACCAAGGGCTCCGACGGCGACACCGCCGGCGGGACGGCGGCCAGGGGAGACGGCGCGGGCGGACGCCAGGACGGCGCCCCCGCCACCGGACCCGGCCCGGTGGAAGCCGGCACCGGCGGCGACGCGCTCCCGCTCGTCGACGGGGTCGTCGAGCGGCGCCTGCACCCCGTCACGCCCCTGCGGCGGGCGTGGGCGCCGGTCGCCGTGCTCGTCGGATGGGCCGTGCACGATCCCGACCAGGCGCAGCGCCAGCTGACCCGGCTGACCACGACCCACCTGCTGATCGGCCTCGCCGTACTGATCCCGGCCGCCGCCCTGTACGGCTTCCTCACCTGGTGGTTCACCCATTACTCGGTGACCGACACCGAGCTGCGGATCCGCACCGGACTGCTGTTCCGGCGCACCGCGCACATCCGCCTCGAACGCATCCAGGCGATCGACGTCACCCAGCCCCTGCTGGCCCGGGTCGCGGGGGTCGCCAAACTCAAACTCGACGTCATAGGCACCGGCAAGAAAGACGAACTGGCCTTCCTGGGCGCCGACGACGCGCGTGCGCTGCGGGCCGAGCTGCTCGCGCGCGCGGCGGGCTTCGCGCCCGAGACCGCGCACGAGGTCGGCGAGGCCCCCGCGCGGCAGCTGCTCCGGGTGCCGCCGGGCGTCCTCGCCATCTCCCTCCTGCTGACCGGCGCGACCTGGGGCACGCTGCTCGCCGCCGTCGTCGTACCGACACTGCTGTGGCTGGCCACCCACAACCTGTGGACGGTGCTGGCGACCGCCCTGCCCCTGGTGGGCGCCGCGGGCGCGAGCAGCGCGGGCCGGTTCGTCGGGGAGTACGACTGGACGGTGGCCGAGTCCCCGGACGGGCTCCGCATCGACCACGGGCTGCTGGACCGCGCCCACGAGACGGTGCCGCCGGGCCGGGTGCAGACCGTGCGCCTCGTGGAGCCGCTGCTGTGGCGGCGCCGCCGCTGGGTACGGGTGGAGCTGGACGTGGCCGGGTCGTCGAACTCGGTGCTGCTGCCGGTCGCCCCGCGCGAGATCGCCGAGTCGGTCGTCGCGCGCGTGCTGCCCGGGGTCGTCGTCCCGACGGGAGCGGAGCTGTCGCGCCCGCCGCGGCGGGCGGCGCGGTGCAGACCGCTGTGGTGGCGCGGCCACGGGCTCGCCGTCACCGACGCGGTCTTCGCCGCCCGGTACGGCCTGCTGCGCCGCAGCCTGGCGCTGGTGCCGCACGCCAAGGTGCAGAGCGTCCGCCTGACGCAGGGGCCGTGGCGGCGCGCCCTGCGACTGGCCGACGTCCACGTGGACACGGGGGCGAACAAGACCGTGACGGCCCGCCTGCGCGACGCGGACGAGGCCGCGGAACTGCTGCGGAGCCAGGCGGAACGGTCCAGGACCGGCCGCCGGGACGCCCTGCCGGACCGCTGGATGGCCTGAGACCCGCCCGGCCCGGGCCGCCCGGGGCGGTCAGGAGACCGCTCTGCGCAGCCCCTGCACGTCGATCTGCTCGGTCTCGTCGTGGGCCGTCAGGTCGATCACCTGGCCCACGCCCCGGGACTCCTCACCGGGCTGCTTGAAGGCGACCTCGGCCTCGGCCTTGTGCAGGGCGAGCGCCTCCTGGCCGACCACGTCGGCGAGGTCCTCGTTCTGGACGGTCTCCAGAGCGGCGTCGGACGCGGCAGCCGCGTCCACCGCACCCTCGGGAGGCTTGGTGCCGAAGAAGTCGAAACCGCCCTCGACCGCCGGACGCCGCGCCGGAGCCGGCGGTACGACGGCCACCGCGGTCGGCACCGTGAAGTGCCCGTCGGCCCGCCGGGTGGCCTGCGTGGACTGGGTGGGCTGCGCGGGCCCCTCGTCGGTGGCGGGCGTCGGGGAGTCGGCGCCGGTGCGCTCGTGGCCGTCGGCCGCCCCGGTCTGCCCCTGTGCCTCGTCCTCCTGCCCCGCCTCGGCCGCCGCGCCCTCGCCACCGCCGTCACCGCCGCCGTCTCCGTCGGAGTCGTCGGACGCTTCGGCCCGGTCGCCACCGTCCGGGTCGGGCGCGTCACCGTCGAGGCGGGCCAGTGCCGCGTTCGCGCGCAGGAACAGCCGGGAGCCCTCGGGCGAGAAGACCGCGGGCGCGGAGACGTCTTCGCCGCCGCCCTCCTCGTCCGGCACCTCCACCTCGGACACGTCCTGCGCCGGCGCCACCTTCTCCGGCGTCTCCTGCACCGGCGTCTCCTGCGCCGGGGCGGGGCGGGCCGCCGGCAGCGCGGGGGTCTGCGGAGCGGCCTCAATCTCCAGCAGGCGGCGGCCCTCCAGCGCACTGGCGCGCTCGGTCTCCGCCGTGGCGTAGCGCCGCAGCAGCGAGGCGTGCTCGTTGCGCAGCCCCGCCAGCTCGGTGCGCTTGGCCCGCAGCCGGTGCTCCAGCTTCTGCCGCAGCTCGCGCGACTCCTCCAGGTCAGACTCCAGTTCGGCGACCCGTTCCTCGAAGCGCCACTCGTCGCTCGCCCGCGCGCGGGTGAGGTCGGCGACCTGCCGGCCCGCCTGCGCGTCCCAGTGCCGCATGACGACCGCGCCGACCACGGCCGTCACCGCGGCGGCCGCGGCCAGCACGCGAAGGATCATGGTCTCGCTGAACAACCAGGGGCCGAGGGCGCAGACGACCGAAACGCCTGCGATCGCCGACGGGGGAAGCAGCCTGTGCAGAGGCGGGGAATGGCGGTGACGTCCACGTGGCATGGCCAGAAACTTACCGCGCGTAGGCGAATCTTGGCGCCCCGCCCCGTAAAAACACGGCTGTCTCCGACGTGTTCACAGGGAACCGGGAATCCACATCCCCGGCGACGGGCGAATTACTCCGGGATTCCAAGATCATTTATGACTCCCGCCCGCCGCCCAGGCGCTCATCCAGCCACCGCAGCGTCGCGGGAATCTCCCGCCGCCAGGTATTGAAGTTGTGCCCGCCGCTTTCCAGGATGATCGACGAGATCCGCGTCGGGCTCTTGCCCTTCACCAGTTCGATGAACTTCAGCGTGTCCTTGTAGTTCGTCTCGCCGGTGCGGCTGCTGGTGACGAGCAGTGAAGTGTCGGGAGAGGGGGCGTTCTTGAGGTACCACCACAGGTCGGCCCGCTTCTCGCGCTCCTCGTCCCCCTGGAAGAGGTCGCCCGTGGTGGGGTCGCTCGGCGCTTCGTAGTACGGGGACAGCCCGGCCCCGGCGGCGTACACCTCCGGATGGTGCGCGGCGAGTTTCAGGGCGCAGTAGCCGCCGGTCGAGTTGCCGACGACGCCCCAGCCGCGCGGCCCCCTGGTCACCCGGTAGTGGGCGCTCACCGCCTCGGGAAGGTCCTTCGCGAAGAACGTCTCCGTCTGCGGCCCGCCCGGTACGTCCACACACTCCGTGTCGCGCGGCGGCGCCACCGTGGGCCGCAGCATCACCAGGATCATCGGCCGCATCCGGCCGGCCTCCGCCAGTTCCAGCGCCGTACGCGGGTAATGGAGTTTGTCCACCAACGCCTCGGCGGTCCCCGGATAACCGGTCAGGACGACGGCCGCGGGAAACGTACGGGCACGGTGCCGCGCCTGGAAGTACTCCGGCGGCAGATAGACGTACGCGGGCGACGCGATCCGCGACGTACGCCCGACGACCCGTATCTCCTCGACTCGTCCCGAGACCTCCGGCCGCGCCCCGCCCGCGGGCGTCACCCGGCGCTCGCCGACGACCCGCAACGGCCCGTCACCCGCACCGGCGGAGTGGTCCACGACCACGCCCTGCCCGTCCTCCCGCCCGAACAGGTCGGCCCAGCTGCCGTAGAACCCGAAGGACTGATTGGCGACCAGCCCCACCGCCCCGAAGACCGCCACCTGGGTGGCGAACAGCAGACCGACCCTCCCCAGAACGGCCCGCACGCTCCGCCGGGCCAGCCGTGGCCACAGCCACACCGTCCCGGCGAACAGCAGCACGCCGGCCACCACCGCCAGCGCCAGCACCTTGTTGCTCGTGAGACCCATGCCTTGCTACCTGCCCGCGCTTTCCGTGCGCCCGTTCGTCCGTTCGTCCGGGCTTTGTGATCAGGGGAGTGAACCTCTCCCTCCGAGACACCGTCCTAGAGGGCGCAATGTCGCCGGATGCCCGAAACGGGCCCGGATCCACGCTCTCTCGCAGAACAAACAGGTGCGATGTCTGTCAGGACAGATGAGGAAATGTCGGTCGGGGTTCCGACGAGGCCCACCCGCGTACCCCGCGCACTGCGCGGCCCCCGCCCGGAACGCGTCCCCCTCCTCGTCGGCCGCGCCTGCGCGCTCGTCGGCCTGCTGGACATCGCGGCCGGCTCCTTCCCCCGCTTCCGGCACAGCCGGATGCACGCCCTCGCCGAAGTCCTCCCCGGCTCCTTCGGCCCCTTCGCCGCGGCCCTCTCCCTCAGCGCCGGCGTCCTGCTCCTCCTGCTCGCGCACGGCCTCAAGCGCCGCAAGCGCCGGGCCTGGCGGGCGGCCGTGGCCCTGCTGCCGATCGGCGCGGTCGCGCAGTTCACGTACCGCCACTCCCTCCTCGGGGTACTGATCTCCCTGGCCCTGCTGGCCCCCCTCCTGCGTCACCGCGACGAGTTCGCCGCCCTCCCCGACCCACGCAGCCGCTGGCGGGCCCTGGCCAACTTCGTCCTCATGAGCGCGGGTTCCGTCCTGCTCGGCCTGCTCGTCGTCAACGCGCACCCGCACCGCATGATCGGCGACCCGAGCCTGGCCGACCGCCTCACCCACGTCCTGTACGGCCTGTTCGGCGTCGAAGGCCCGGTCGACTACCAGGGCAACACCTCCTGGACGGTCGCCTTCTCGCTCGGCGCCCTCGGCCTCCTGACCGCCATCACCACCATCTACCTGGCCTTCCGCCCCGAACACCCCGCGGCCCGCCTCACCGAGGACGACGAGACCCAGCTGCGCGCCCTGCTCGCCCGGCACGGCGGCCGCGACTCCCTCGGCCACTTCGCGCTGCGCCGCGACAAGGCCGTCGTCTTCTCCCCCAGCGGCAAGGCCGCCGTCACCTACCGCGTCGTCTCCGGCGTGATGCTGGCCAGCGGCGACCCGATCGGCGACGTCGAGGCCTGGCCGGGCGCCATCGAACGCTTCATGGACGAGGCCCGCGCCCACTCCTGGACCCCGGCCGTCATGGGCTGCTCCGAGACCGGCGGCGAGGTCTGGACCCGCGAGACGGGCCTGGACGCCCTCGAACTGGGCGACGAGGCGGTGGTGGACGTAGCGGATTTCTCCCTCGCCGGCCGCGCGATGCGCAACGTGCGCCAGATGGTCAAGCGCATCGAGCGCGCCGGTTACGAGACCCGGGTACGGCGCGTGGCTGACCTGTCCGACGCCGAACTGGACCGCGTACGCCGCGCCGCCGACGCATGGCGCGGCACGGACACCGAGCGCGGCTTCTCCATGGCCCTGGGCCGCGTCGGCGACCCCTCCGACGGGGACTGCCTGATAGCGACGGCCCACAAGCAGGACGCCGAACCCGGCGAGTACGGCGACCTCAAGGCGGTCCTGCACTTCGTGCCGTGGGGCAAGGAGGGAGTGTCCCTCGACCTCATGCGCCGCGACCGCGCGGCCGACCCCGGCATGAACGAACTCCTGATCGTGGCCGCGCTCCAGGCCGCCCCGAAGCTGGGCATCGCGCGGGTGTCGCTGAACTTCGCCATGTTCCGCGCGGCGCTCGCCCGGGGCGAGAAGATCGGCGCGGGCCCGGTCCTCAGGGCATGGCGGGGCCTGTTGGTCTTCCTCTCCCGCTGGTTCCAGATCGAGTCCCTGTACAAGTTCAACGCGAAGTTCCGGCCCCGGTGGGAGCCGCGCTTCGTCGTCTACCGCCGCTCCGCCGACCTCCCCCGCATCGGCTTCGCCGCGATGCAGGCGGAGGGCTTCGTCACCCTGTCGCTGCCGCGTTTCCTGCGACGCCGGACCCCGTCACGCCGCCCCTGCGCCCACCAGGCACCGGCGCGGACGGCGTGACGTTCGTGGGCGCGGGCGTCGGACGCGGCCCGGCGTAGCAGGGTGCCTCCCCCAGTGCCTGAACGGCCTGGGGGTACCTCCCAGGCCGTTCAGGCACTGGGGGAGGCAGACTGCCCGCAGCTACGGCGGGAGAGCCGCGTACGGCGGGGCGGGGCCCCGGAGGGATGGCGAGCCGCAGCCGCGTACGGCGCGAAGGGGCCGTGTCGGGGGGTGTCCGCCCGCAGCGGTTGGCGCGTCAACGGAGTTCACTTCCGTGTCCGACCGATTCCGCGCCGTTCCGAGGACGGACACCCCCCGGCGCGGCCCCGACCCACCCACCGAACCCAAGGCGCTACGCGCACCCCCACCCATCCCGCACAGGCGCCGCAGGCACCCCGCCCCGGCCCACCACCTACGCTGAACACATGAGCAAGCAGACCGGCCGCCGACGCCACCTCGCGGGACTGACCGCATGGGACCGCTGCGCGGTCATGGGGGTCGTCAACGTGACCCCCGACTCCTTCTCCGACGGCGGCCGCTTCTTCGACACCACGGCCGCGATCAAACACGGCCTCGACCTGGTCGCCGAGGGCGCCGACCTGGTGGACGTCGGCGGCGAGTCCACCCGCCCCGGCGCGACCCGTGTCGACGAGGACGAGGAGCTCAGGCGCGTCGTCCCGGTCGTGCGCGGCCTCGCCTCCGAGGGTGTCACGGTCTCCGTCGACACCATGCGCGCCTCCGTCGCCGAGCAGGCCCTCACCGCCGGCGCCGCCCTGGTCAACGACGTCAGCGGCGGCCTCGCCGACCCCCGCATGATCCCGGTCGTCGCCGACGCGAACGCCCCCTTCGTCGTCATGCACTGGCGCGGCCTCCTGGAGGGCGGCAACGTCAGGGGCACCTACACCGACGTCGTCACCGAGGTCGTCGACGAGCTGCACGCACGCGTGGAGGCCGTCCTCGACGGCGGCATCGCCCCCGACCGCGTCGTCATCGACCCCGGTCTCGGCTTCTCCAAGGACGCCGAGCACGACCTCGTCCTCCTCGCCCACCTGGACCGTCTCCTCGCCCTCGGCCACCCCCTCCTCGTCGCCGCCTCCCGCAAGCGCTTCCTCGGCCGGGTCCTCGCCGGCCCGGAGTCCGCCCCGCCCCCCGCGCGCGAGCGCGACGCCGCCACCGCCGCGGTCTCCGCGCTCGCCGCGCACGCCGGCGCGTGGGCGGTGCGCGTCCACGAGGTCCGCGCCACCGCCGACGCCGTCCGCGTCGCCCGCGCCGTCGAAGGCGCCCGGTGAACGCGCCGCACCTCGACGTCGAGCAGGTCGAGGCCGCCAACACCGCCTTCTACGAGGCACTCGAGGAGGGTGACTTCGAAAAGGTCTCCGAATTCTGGCTCACCCCCTCCGACCTGGGCATCGACGAGTCCTACCACGACCCCGCCGACGCCGGTGTGGTCTCGTGCGTGCACCCGGGCTGGCCGGTGCTCACCGGCCGCGGCGAGGTACTGCGCTCCTACGCCCTGATCATGGCGAACACGGACTACATCCAGTTCTTCCTCACCGACGTGCACGTCTCCGTCACCGGCGACACCGCCCTGGTCACCTGCACCGAGAACATCCTCAGCGGCGGCCCCGCCCCCGACGGCGGCGAGGAGCTCGGCCCGCTCGTCGGCCAGCTCGTGGTCGCCACCAACACGTTCCGGCGCACTCCGGCCGGCTGGAAACTCTGGTCGCACCACGCCTCCCCCGTACTCGCGGAAACCGAGGACGAGGACGGCGAGGACACACCGCCGTGACCGACCGAGAAGTGGTTGGAATCACGGCCCGGAGGGTAGGGGCGGCTACCAACCCGTGATCCACCGGGGCCGCCGGGGAGAACGCCCGCCGAGAACCAGCCGGCGCCCCACACCCCGTGGCCCGGCGCTGTCGGTGCACGCGGGTAGATTCGACTGGGGCCGCCGTACCACCCGCACGTGGTGCGACCGGCCGAACCGACGACTGCAGGAGTGATTCGCGTGGATCGTGTCGCGCTGCGCGGCCTGAAGGCCCGTGGGCACCACGGTGTGTTCCCCAAGGAACGCGAGGACGGCCAGACCTTCCTCGTGGACATCGTCCTTGGCCTGGACACCCGCCCGGCCGCGGCCGACGACGACCTGGCGAAGACCGTGCACTACGGCATCGTGGCCGAGGAGGTCGTGGCCGTCGTCGAGGGCGAGCCGGTCAACCTCGTCGAGACCCTCGCCGAACGCATCGCCCAGGTCTGTCTGAAGCACGAAGGGGTCCAGGAGGTCGAGGTCTGCGTCCACAAGCCGGACGCGCCGATCACCGTCCCCTTCGACGACGTGACCGTCACCATCATCCGGAGCCGTGTATGAGCGCCCCCTTCGCCAAGGGTCCGAGCGACCCGACCGTACAGCCCGTGCCCGCCTCCGTCATCGAGCAGGTCGACGCCGCGGACACCACCCTGTCCAACCCCAAGCGCGCGGTGATCGCCCTCGGCGCCAACCTCGGCAACCGGCTGGAGACCCTCCAGGGCGCCATCGACGCGCTGGAGGACACCCCGGGCGTGCGCGTCAAAGGGGTCTCCGCGGTCTACGAGACGGAGCCGTGGGGCGTCGCCCCGGACAGCCAGCCCTCGTACTTCAACGCGGTCGTGGTCGTGAAGACGACGCTGCCCCCGTCCTCGCTCCTGGAGCGGGCGCACGCGGTCGAGGAGGCCTTCCACCGGGTCCGCGACGAACGCTGGGGCCCGCGCACCCTGGACGTCGACATCGTCGCCTACGCCGAGGTCGTTTCCGACGACCCGCGGCTCACCCTCCCCCACCCGCGCGCGCACGAACGGGCCTTCGTGCTGGCCCCCTGGCTCGACGTGGACCCCGAGGCCGCCCTGCCCGGGCGGGGCAGGGTCGCCGACCTTCTGGCGGCCGTCTCCCGCGAGGGCATCGCGCCCCGCGCCGACCTGGAACTCCGGCTGCCCGAGTAGTCGTTAAGGTCGACGAGGACGACGAGGTCAGGACGACCGCGCCGGGAAACCGAAGGGACACCGGAACACCGTGAAAGAGTTGCGCATCAGGGTGCTGGCCGGCGAGTTCGTCGCCGCCGGAGTGCTGTCCTGGGCCGGCGCCCGCCTGTGGAACTCGGTGGGGACCCTCCCGAGCGTCCCCCTGGCCGCCCCCGTCGTCCTCGCCCTGATCGCGGTGTTCCTGCTGGCCGCGGCGCTCTCGATCCGGGCCCGCCTCAAGGCCCAGCGGGAGCGCGTCCCCGGCGCCAAGGGCGTCGACCCGATGATGGCGGCCCGCGCCGTGGTCTTCGGCCAGGCCAGCGCCCTGGTGGCCGCTCTCGTCGCCGGTATCTACGGCGGCACGGGCGTCTTCCTGCTGTCGTACCTCGACATCCCCGCCCGCCGCGACCAGGCCATCTACGCGGGCGCCTCGGTCGTGGCAGGCATCGCCGTGATAGCGGCCGCCCTCTTCATGGAACGAGTCTGCAGACTCCCGGAGGACGACGACCACCCGGGCGCGACATCAGCGGTGTGAACACACCGCACTCAACCCCAGCCACCCCACAGCGCACTCAGCGCACTCAGCGCACTCAGCGCACTCAGCGAGCCATGATCAGGCTCATCGCCTCGTTGCGCGTGGCAACATCCCGCAGCTGACCCCGCACGGCCGAGGTGAGGGTCTTCGCGCCGGGCTTGCGGATGCCCCGCATGGACATGCACATGTGCTCGCACTCGACCACGACGATCACCCCGCGCGGCTCGAGGATCTCCATCAGCGAGTCCGCGATCTGCGTGGTGAGACGTTCCTGCACCTGCGGGCGGCGCGCGTAGACGTCCACGAGACGGGCCAGCTTGGACAGGCCGGTGATCTTCCCGCTGGTGGACGGGATGTAGCCGACGTGCGCCACACCGCGGAACGGCACCAGATGATGCTCACATGTCGAGAACACCTCGATGTCCTTCACGAGGACCATCTCGTCGTGCCCGAGGTCGAACGTCGTCGTCAGCACGTCCTCCGGCTGCTGCCACAGCCCGGCGAATATCTCCTTGTACGCCCGCGCCACGCGCCCCGGAGTCTCCTTCAGTCCCTCGCGGTCCGGGTCCTCGCCGACCGCGATCAGCAGTTCGCGTACGGCGTTCTCGGCCCGCTTCTCGTCGAACTCGCCGATCTCGCCCTCGCCGTCCAACGTCACGGGGTCGGTCATCTGCTGCCTCGTTCCTGATCCGTCCTGCGGTCGGCATACGAAGATGCCGCACCCCCCAAGGCTAGAACCTGGGGGGTGCGGCATACATTCCGGGCCTGGTGGGGCCGCCCTGGCGGGCGCCCCGGGGCGGACCGGGGTCAGCTCTCCGGGCGGTCCTCCGGTGCTCGCTCCGGTGCCGGGGCGGGCTCCGCCGTGGTGCTCTTGGCGGTGGAGATCGCCGCCGTCGCGCCGTTCGCCCCGTTCGTCAGTGCGAGCTCCTTCGGGGAGAGCACCGGCGGGCGCGTCGAGGGCGTGCGGCGGGAGGACCCGGTCCAGGCGGGCCGGGCCGGACGCTTGACGATCTGGGAGAAGACCTCGGCGATCTCCTCCTTGCCCAGCGTCTCCTTCTCCAGCAGCGCGAGGACGAGGTTGTCGAGGACGTCGCGGTTCTCGACCAGGATCTCCCAGGCCTCGTTGTGCGCCGTCTCGATGAGCTTCTTGACCTCTTCGTCGACCAGCGCGGCGACCTCTTCCGAGTAGTCGCGCTGGTGACCCATCTCACGCCCCAGGAACGGCTCGGAGTTGTCACTGCCGAACTTGATCGCGCCGAGGCGATCGGTCATTCCGTACTGCGTGACCATCGCGCGGGCCAGGCCGGTGGCCTTCTCGATGTCGTTGGCCGCGCCGGTCGTCGGGTCGTGGAAGACGAGCTCCTCGGCCGCGCGGCCGCCCAGCATGTAGGCGAGCTGGTCGAGCATCTCGTTGCGCGTGGTCGAGTACTTGTCCTCGTCCGGGAGCACCATCGTGTAGCCGAGGGCCCGGCCTCTGGACAGGATCGTGATCTTGTGGACCGGGTCGGAGTTCGGAGAGGCCGCCGCGACCAGGGCGTGACCGCCCTCGTGGTACGCGGTGATCTTCTTCTCCTTGTCCGACATGATCCGGGTCCGCTTCTGCGGGCCCGCGACCACGCGGTCGATCGCCTCGTCCAGCATGTGGTTGTCGATCAGCTTCTGGTCGCCGCGGGCCGTCAGCAGGGCGGCCTCGTTCAGCACGTTGGCCAGATCGGCACCGGTCATGCCGGGCGTACGGCGGGCGACGGCCGACAGGTCGACGTCGGGGGCGACCGGCTTGCCCTTCTGGTGGACCTTGAGGATCTCCAGACGGCCCTGCATGTCCGGGCGGTCGACGGCGATCTGCCGGTCGAAGCGGCCGGGACGCAGCAACGCCGGGTCGAGGATGTCGGGCCGGTTGGTCGCGGCGATGAGGATCACGCCGCCCTTGACGTCGAAGCCGTCCATCTCGACGAGCAGCTGGTTCAGGGTCTGCTCGCGCTCGTCGTGACCGCCGCCGAGGCCGGCGCCGCGGTGGCGGCCGACCGCGTCGATCTCGTCGACGAAGACGATGGCCGGGGCGTTCGCCTTGGCCTGCTCGAACAGGTCGCGCACTCGGGAGGCACCGACACCGACGAACATCTCGACGAAGTCGGAACCGGAGATCGAGTAGAACGGCACGCCCGCCTCGCCCGCGACGGCGCGCGCGAGCAGGGTCTTGCCGGTGCCGGGCGGACCGTACAGCAGCACGCCCTTGGGGATCTTGGCACCCACGGCCTGGAACTTCGCCGGCTCCTGGAGGAATTCCTTGATCTCGTGGAGTTCCTCGACGGCCTCGTCCGACCCGGCGACGTCGGAGAACGTCGTCTTGGGGGTGTCCTTGGTGATGAGCTTGGCCTTGGACTTGCCGAAGTTCATGACCCGGGAGCCGCCGCCCTGCATCTGATTCATCAGGAACAGGGCGATGACGATGATGAGGACGAAGGGAAGCAGGGTGATCAGCAGCCCGATGAACGGGTTCTGCTTCGACGGCGACACGGTGTAGCCGTCGGTGATCTGCTTGTCCTGGTACTTGTTCTGAAGTGTGTTGGCGAGGGTCACGCCCTGGTCGCCGATGTAGCTCGCCTGGATCTTCGAGCTGCCCTCGACCTTCTGGCCGTCCTTGAGCTGGACCTTGATGGTCTGCTCGTCACCGGTGGTCAGCTTGGCCGACTCGACCCTGTTGTCGTTGATCGCCTGGACGACCTGGCCTGTGTCCACCGTCTTGTAGCCGCCGGACGAGCCGACGACCTGCATCAACACGACCACGGCAAGGACGGCCAGCACGATCCACATGACCGGCCCACGGAAGTATCGCTTCACGTCCATCCACACGGAGCGGTGCCGCCCCGTCCCTCCTGCCATAGTGAGTTTGATAAGACAGTTCTTCTGACGGTACCCCAGCGTGGCGGCCCTCAGCCGCACGGGCGGGCCGACGTCCCGTCTGCATGCTCCAACGGCGCGAGGGCCCGAGGGGTTCCCGGTGGCCCGCCGAAACGCCGTGAAGTCCGTTACAGGGCCGCGTCAGCCGCCGTAGACGTGGGGCGCGAGGGTACCGACGAACGGGAGGTTGCGGTACTTCTCGGCGTAGTCGAGGCCGTAGCCGACGACGAACTCGTTGGGGATGTCGAAGCCGACCCACTCCACGTCGATGGCGACCTTCGCGGCGTCGGGCTTGCGCAGCAGCGTGCACACCTTGAGGGAGGCGGGCTCGCGCGAGCCGAGGTTGGAGATCAGCCAGGACAGGGTCAGTCCGGAGTCGATGATGTCCTCGACGATCAGGACGTGACGGCCCTTGATGTCGGTGTCGAGGTCCTTGAGGATCCGCACCACGCCGGAGGACTGGGTGCCCGCGCCGTACGAGGACACCGCCATCCAGTCCATCGTGACGGGGGTGGACAGCGTGCGCGCCAGATCGGCCATGACCATCACGGCGCCCTTGAGGACGCCGACGATGAGCAGGTCCTTGCCCGCGTACTCCGCGTCGATCTTCGCGGCCAGCTCGGCCAGCTTCGCGTCGATCTCTTCCTTGGTGATGAGTACCTTCTCGAGGTCGGCACCCATGTCGTTCGCGTCCACCCGCATCACTTTCGGTCGTCCCACCGGCCACTCCGGAGCACCCCGGCGATCCGTGCGCGGATCGGTGGGAGGGTCCGGATTCAGCCTTGCCGAATCACCAGTCTGCCACCCTGCCGCCGGGCGACGACTTTGCCGGGGAGGTTGATGGCCCCCTGACCGCGCCAGCCGGTGATCAGCCGGTCGACTTCCTCGATGTGGCGGGCGAACAGGGCACCGCCGGGGGCACCGGCCTCCAGGGCGGCGCGGCGCAGGATCCGGCGGCGTACGGCGGGCGGCAGGGCGTACAGCTTGGCGCATTCCAGTCCGCCGGTGGCGTCGCGGACACCGGCCTCGGCCTGGCGGGCCCAGGTGTCGAGGGCGTCGGCGTCGTCCCGGGAGAGCTGGGCCGTACGGGCGAGGGCCTCGACGACGCCTTTGCCGAGGGCCTTCTCCAGGGCGGGCAGGCCCTCGTGGCGCAGCCGGGAGCGGGTGTAGGCGGGGTCGGCGTTGTGGGGGTCGTCCCAGACGGGGAGGGACTGGACCATGCAGGCCTTGCGGGCGGTCTGGCGGTCGACCTGGAGGAAGGGGCGCCGGTAACGGCCGTCGGCCCCCGAGACCGCGGCCATGCCCGACAGGGAGCGGATGCCGGAGCCGCGGGCGAGGCCCAGCAGGACGGTCTCGGCCTGGTCGTCGCGGGTGTGGCCGAGCAGGACGGCGGCGGCGCCGTGGCGTGCGGCGGCGGCGTCCAGCGCGGCGTAGCGGGCGTCGCGGGCGGCGGCTTCCGGGCCGCCCGCGCGGCCGACGGTCACGGCGGTGGCCTCCACGGGGTCGAGGCCCAGTTCGCGCAGGCGCAGGACGACCTCTTCGGCGCGCAGGTCGGAGCCGCTCTGCAGTCCGTGGTCCACGGTGACACCGCCGGCGCGGACGCCGAGCCGGGGGGCCTCGAAGGCGAGGGCGGAGGCGAGCGCCATGGAGTCGGCGCCGCCGGAGCAGGCCACGAGCACGAGCGGTGCCGCCGGAGGTCCGGGCGGGCGCTCGGGCGTACGCTCGACGGCCGTCGTGGCGTGGACGCCGGCCGGAGTGTTCAGTTCGGTGAGGATGTCGTGGAGGACGCGGCGGACCGCCAGGCGTATCGCCGCGACCGCAGGATGGGGACCCATGTCCGGTGCCCTTCATGAAGTTGTCGGGGGTGAGCCCGAGGTTCGGTCACGCAGAGTGTGTAGATGGTGACAGAAACGGGCCGTTCCCTGAGCATCGCACGCCTGTCGAAGGCTCACGGTCCCTCGGACGGGTGATTGAAGGGTCGTTCGCCTGCCGCGGCCGGAATCGTTTCACGCCCCGCCCGCGCGGCTCACGCCTCCGGCTTGCGGTGCACCCGCGCGATCCAGTCCGCCGGTTTGGCGATCTCCGACTTGGTGGGGAGGGTGTTGGGCGAGGTCCAGATCCGGTTGAAGCCGTCCATGCCGCACTCCTCGACGACGGCCCGTACGAACCGTTCGCCGTCCCGGTACTGGCGGAGCTTGGCGTCCAGGCCGAGCAGCTTGCGCAGCGCCATGTCGAGGCGGGAGGCGCCCTTGGCGCGACGCTGCTGGAACTTCTCCCGGATCTCGCCGACGCTCGGCACCACCGCCGGTCCGACGCCGTCCATCACGAAGTCGGCGTGCCCCTCCAGGAGGGACATCACGGCGGTGAGGCGGCCGAGGACCTCCCGCTGGGCCGGGGTCTGCACCAGTTCGACGAGCGACCGGCCGCCGTCGTCCTCCTCCGCGTCGGGACGGCCCCCGGCGAGGGACTGGGCGGCCTCGCGGACGCGTTCGAGCACGGTCATGGGGTCCACGTCGGTCTCGGCCAGGAACGACTGGATTTCGCCCTCGAGGTGGTCGCGCAGCCAGGGCACGGCGGTGAACTGGGTGCGGTGCGTCTCCTCGTGCAGGGTCACCCACAGGCGGAAGTCGTGCGGCTCCACGTCGAGTTCGCGCTCCACGTGCACGATGTTCGGCGCGACCAGGAGCAGCCGCCCGCCGCCGTTCGCGCCGGCCGGCAGTTCGCGGGTGGCGGGGGCGAACGTCTCGTACTGGCCGAGCACGCGGGAGGACAGGAACGACAGCAGCATGCCCAGCTCCACGCCGGTGACCTTGCCGCCGACGGCGCCGAGGACCGCGTTGCCCGCGCCGCCGCCGCGCCGCTCCTGCATCTTCTCCAGCAGGGGTTTGAGAATTTCCCGGAACCCGGCGACGTTGGCCCGGACCCAGCCGGGCCGGTCGACCACCAGGACGGGGGTGTCGTGGGTCTCCTCGGTGCCCATCCGGGTGAAGCCGCGGACGTGCTCCTCCGAGGACTTGGCATGGCGGCGGAGCTCGGCGACGACGGCCCTGGCCTCGTCGCGGCTCACCTCGGGGCCCGGCCGTACGAGCCGGGTCGCGGTCGCCACCGCGAGGTTCCAGTCGACCATGCCGGAATTTGCGCCGATGCTCGTCATGCGTCAACGGTACGGGAGCGCTGCCGCTGCGGGGCAGTCGTGCGGCGGGGGCGGGTGGGGGGCGGGTCACGCGGCCCGGCGTTGGCGGGGTGCCGCTGCGCCCACCCGAGCGGCACGACTGCCCGCAGCTACGAAGTCTCGGACGCCAACGCCGTCGCCGCTCGGTCCAGGGTCGACTGGGCCGCCCAGGCGTCCGTCGTGCCGTTGGCCAGGAAGGCGAAGCCCAGGACGCGGCCGTCGGGGGTGGTCACCGTGCCGGCGAGGGTGTTCACGCCCGTGAGGGTGCCGGTCTTGGCGCGGACGAGGCCCGCTGCTCCGTCCGTGTAACGGCCGGCCAGTGTGCCGGTGAAGTGCGCGACGGGCAGGCCGGTGAGGACCGGGCGCAGCTGGGGGCGGGCCGGGTCGGCCGCCTCGGCCAGCAGGGCGGTGAGCAGGTCGGCGCTGACCAGGTCGGTGCGGTCCAGGCCGCTTCCGTCGTGGAACCGCGCGCCGCGCACCGGCAGGCCGAGCTGCTCGAGGCGGGCGGTGACGGCGGCCCCCGCCCCGTCGAAGTCGGCGCGCTTGCCGGTCGCCACGGCGGTGTGGCGGGCCAGTGCCTCGGCGAGGTCGTTGTCGCTGTTGGTCAGCATCCGCTCGACCAGGGCCGACAGCGGGGGCGAGGAGACGGTGGCGAGGGTGTCGGCGCGGGCCGTGGCCTTGGAGGGCCCGGGGACCGACGCGGTGACGCCGTAGTGCTTCAGGAGGCCGGAGAAGGTGCGGGCGGCGTCGGCGGCCGGGTCGGGCACGCGCGGTGCGGGGCCACTGGTGGAGTCGTCGGTGCGGCCCTCGTCGGTCATCAGGGCGGTGACGCGGGCGAGGTTCTCGTTGACCCCGATCGGGTGCGTCTGCGTACCGGCGTAGAGCGTCGTGTCGTACGACAGCGTCACCTTGCGCAGGTCCCGCTTCTTCAGCGCGGCGGCGGTCTTCTCGGCGAGAGTGCGCAGGTCGGCGAGGCCGCGGGAGTCCTCGCGCGCGGTGAGGGTGGGGTCGCCGCCGCCGACCAGGACGAGTTCGCCGGTGTCGCCCTCCAGTGCGGTGCGGGTGGTGAGGCGGTGGTCGGGGCCCATGGCGGTGAGGGCGGCGACGGCGGTGGCGATCTTGGTGGTGGAGGCGGGGGTGAGGGGGACGTCGACGCCGTGGCCGTACAGGCGCTTGCCGGTGGTGAGGTCGACGACGGCCGCCGCGCGGTGCTCGCCGAGCGTGGCGTCGTCCTTCAGCAGGGGGTCGAGGAGGTCCGCGAGGGCCGCCTGGTCGCCGGGGGCCGCCTTGACGCCGCCCGGGGTGGCGGCGCCGCCGAGGCCGGTCAGCACGGCCCCGGCGCTGGGCGCGGGACGGGGCGAACCGGACGCCGTACCGGAGGCGCCGGGTCCGCGGTCGTGATCTGTGCCACCCGTGTGCCCCAGGGCGACGGCCCGGTCCCGCTCAGCCGTACGCTGACCCGTGGAGTCCCAGGGGCCGGCGGCGGTCACCACACCGGCGGCCAGTGCCAGCCCGGCGGTGGCGGCACCGGCGGTGTACTGCCA
Organism: Streptomyces sp. NPDC034099; assembly: GCF_055575415.1. Taxonomy (NCBI): domain Bacteria; kingdom Bacillati; phylum Actinomycetota; class Actinomycetes; order Kitasatosporales; family Streptomycetaceae; genus Streptomyces; species Streptomyces sp. NPDC034099. The sequence continues at coordinate 81,699 of NZ_JBVISR010000004.1, forward strand.
GGTCTTCGGCCTCGTGATCCGGGCGAGCCGCGGCGCCGTGGCCCGTGCGAACCGTGCGACCCGCGGTTCGGCGGCCCGGACGAAGCGGGCCAGACGGGGACGTACGGCATCCGCGGCCCGCACCACGTGCGGTCTCGCGGTCCGCCAAGGCCTCAGCTCTGGCACTGTCACCAGCCCCTTTCGCGATCACACACCTGCGTGAGGGACACTTAACCACCAGAACTATGTGCTGATCATGGAGGAGCGTCCGGTGGAGTTCGACGTCACGATCGAGATCCCGAAGGGTTCGCGGAACAAGTACGAGGTGGACCACGAGACCGGTCGTATCCGCCTGGACCGCCGCCTGTTCACCTCGACCGCCTACCCGACCGACTACGGCTTCGTCGAGAACACTCTCGGCGAGGACGGCGACCCGCTGGACGCGCTGGTCATCCTGGACGAGCCGACCTTCCCGGGCTGCCTCATCCGCTGCCGCGCGATCGGCATGTTCCGGATGACGGACGAGGCCGGCGGCGACGACAAGCTGCTGTGCGTGCCGTCGACCGACCCGCGCGTGGAGCACCTGCGTGACATCCACCACGTCTCGGAGTTCGACCGCCTGGAGATCCAGCACTTCTTCGAGGTCTACAAGGACCTGGAGCCCGGCAAGTCCGTCGAGGGCGCCGACTGGGTCGGCCGCACCGACGCCGAGGCCGAGATCGAGCGGTCGTACAAGCGCTTCAAGGACCAGGGCGGCCACTGACCAGGCGCCCTTCTCGCAACGGGCCGCACGCACACGCGTGCGGCCTGTTCGCGTTTGAGTGACCATACTGAGGTCATGAGGAGGGTGAGTTCGTACCAGGGAGCGTTGCGCAGGTGACGGAGGAGGACCACAAGCCGCAGTCGGACGAGGCCCGCAGTGCCTTCCGGCAGCCGGGCGGTGTCGCGGCGTCGATCGACGGCGAGTCGTCGACGACGTCCGAGTTCGAGATCCCGCAGGGACTCGCCGTCCCCCGGAACACCGCCACCGAGTCCGAGACGACCTCGGAGTTCTCGCTCCCCGACGGCCTGGAGGCGCCCGCCGCCGCGCCCGCCGACGCCGAGGGCTCGGCGTTCACCATGCCGAGCACCCACAGCGCGTGGTCCGCCCCGACCGCCTTCACCCCGGCGAGCGGCTTCCCGGCGGTGAACCTGACGGACGTGCCCTGGCAGGACCGGATGCGCGCCATGCTGCGGATGCCGGTGGCCGAGCGGCCCGCGCCCGAGCCCTCGCAGAAGCACGACGACGAGTCCGGCCCCGCCGTGCCGCGCGTGCTGGACCTGACGCTGCGTATCGGGGAGCTGCTGCTGGCGGGCGGTGAGGGCGCCGAGGACGTGGAGGCGGCCATGTTCGCCGTCTGCCGGTCCTACGGCCTGGACCGCTGCGAGCCGAACGTCACCTTCACCCTGCTGTCGATCTCCCACCAGCCGTCCCTGGTCGAGGACCCGGTGACGGCGTCGCGCACGGTACGCCGCCGGGGTACCGACTACACCCGGCTCGCGGCCGTCTTCCAGTTGGTGGACGACCTCAGCGACCCCGAGACGCACATCTCGCTGGAGGAGGCGTACCGGCGCCTCGCGGAGATCCGCCGCAACCGGCACCCGTACCCCACCTGGGTGCTGACCACGGCGAGCGGTGCGCTCGCGGGCGGGGCCTCGCTGCTGGTCGGCGGTGACGTGATCGTGTTCTTCGCGGCGATGTTCGGCGCGATGCTCGGCGACCGCCTGGCGTGGCTGTGCGCGGGGCGCGGGCTGCCCGAGTTCTACCAGTTCGCGGTGGCCGCGATGCCGCCGGCCGCGATCGGCATCGCGCTGACGCTGACCCACGTCGACGTGAAGGCCTCCGCGGTCATCACCGGTGGGCTGTTCGCGCTGCTGCCGGGGCGGGCGCTGGTCGCGGGCGTGCAGGACGGTCTGACCGGCTTCTACATCACCGCGGCGGCACGCCTGCTGGAGGTCATGTACTTCTTCGTCAGCATCGTCGCCGGGGTGCTGGTGGTGCTGTACTTCGGCGTCCAGCTGGGCGCCAAGCTCAACCCGGACGCGGCGCTGGGCACGGGTGACGACCCGTTCGTGCAGATCTTCGCCTCGATGCTGCTGTCGCTGGCCTTCGCGATCCTGCTCCAGCAGGAACGGTCCACCGTGCTGGCGGTCACCCTGAACGGTGGCGTGGCCTGGTGCGTGTACGGCGCCATGCACTACGCGGGCGACATCTCACCGGTGGCCTCCACGGCCGCCGCGGCGGGGCTCGTGGGCCTGTTCGGGCAGCTGATGTCCCGGTACCGGTTCGCGTCGGCGCTGCCGTACACGACCGCGGCGATCGGGCCGCTGCTGCCCGGTTCGGCGACGTACTTCGGTCTGCTGGCGATCGCGCAGAGCGAGGTGGACGCGGGGCTGCTGTCGCTGTCCAAGGCGGTGGCGCTGGCGATGGCCATCGCGATCGGGGTGAACCTGGGCGGGGAGATCTCGCGGCTGTTCCTGCGGGTGCCCGGCGCCGCGAGTGCGGCGGGACGCCGGGCGGCCAAGCGGACGCGGGGGTTCTAGCGCCGGCCGCCTACGAGCTGGGGGTGTGCAGGTCGTTGGCGGGGGCCGGCTCGTCGTGGCTTGTCGCGCAGTTCCCCGCGCCTCTCAGGGCGTCTCAGTACCCCTGGTTGTAAGGGTCCTGGCCGCCCTGCTGACCGCCCTGCTGGCCGCCGTAGGGCTGCTGGCCCCGGTAGGGCTGCTGGCCGTAGCCCTGCGGGTACTGCTGGGCGTACGGCTGCTGCGGGGGCTGCTGGTACTGCTGCGGTTGCTGGTACTGCTGGGGCTGCTGCGGCTGGTCGTACGGGTCCACCCTGCGGAGCTGGGTCGTGGCGTCGTCCATCACCGGGTACGGGGCCTGGGGCTGGTGCTGCTGGGCCGCCGGAGGGGTCGGACCGGCCGCGGCGGCGCGCTGCTTCTTCTTGCGTTCGCGCAGGTACTCGATGGCGATCGGGACGACCGAGACCAGGACGATCAGGACGAGGATGGCCTCGACGTTGGTCCGGATGAGCTCGATCTGGCCCAGCCAGTAGCCCGCGAGGGTGACGCCGGTGCCCCAGGCCACGCCGCCGATCACGTTGTACGTGAGGAAGGTGCGGTACTGCATGCGGCCGGCGCCCGCCACGATGGGCGCGAAGGTGCGCACGATGGGCACGAAGCGGGCCAGGACGATCGCCTTGGGGCCGTACTTGTCCATGAACTCGTGCGCCTTCTCCAGGTTCTCCTGTTTGAAGAGCTTGGAGTTGGGACGGCTGAACAGCCTCGGGCCGAAGAACTTGCCGATCATGTAGCCGACCTGGTCGCCGAGGACGGCGGCGGCCACGATCAGGGCGCACACCAGCCACAGCGGCTGGCTGATGAACTCGCCCTGGGCGACGAACAGGCCCGCGGTGAAGAGCAGCGAGTCGCCGGGCAGGAACGCGAAGAGTCCCGACTCGGCGAAGACGATGAGCAGGATGCCGGGCAGACTGAACGTCTCGATCAGGTAGTCCGGACTGATCCACTCGGGACCGAGCGCAAGGGTGGTCACGGGATTGTGGCTCCTGCTGCTGGGGGAGGCGGGCTGGAACTGGCTGCCCAAACGTATCAACGCAGCCGCTGTGCCCTGGGTTCCACCGGACACCCCGGCGCCTGCGCCGCCCCGGCCCCGGAAACCCGGGAACCGTGGACCTGGAACAATACGGCGGCTCGCCGCCTCCCGCTGCTCCCGCTGTCACCCCTCGACGGCCTTGGGGGCCGGTCCGGTCAGCTCCCCGCGCTTCTCCTGCTGGGCGAAGACGTAGAGGAGCGCCGGGTGGGTGGCGCCGAAGGCCAGCACGAAGCGGTTGAGGCCCATGAACTGTCCGATGCCGAGGTGGAAGAGCGTCATCGAGCCGAGGAACGCCTTGGCCACGGGCTTGGGCAGCACGAAGACCAGCGGGAAGGACACCTCCGCGGCGATCGTGCCCCAGGTCACCAGCTTCCCCACCACCGGGTACCGGTGGATGAGCCGGTAGACGCGCGGGTCGCCGTAGTTGTGCGTGCGGATGACTCCGTTGAACGCCTCACCGCTGAGCCACACCGGGGAGACCAGCTTGACCACACCGGAGGCGACGTAGGAGATGGTCGTCTCCAGGGCCAGCGCGCGCATGGCCACGTCGCGCGCCTTCTCACCGTCCTTGAAGGTGCCGGTCGAGGCGAGAACGACGTTGATCACCTGCTGGAGCTGGTCGGCTCCGTCCCCGCCGAAGGGGGAGCGCAGCCGGCCGGCCGCGCCCGTCACGGCGAGCACGGCGCTGCCCACCGTACGGACCCCGCGTTTGTGGCCCCAGACCAGGGTGGCCGCGGAAGCACCGGCCTGTATCCCGTACAGGGCCACCGCCGCCTTCTTCGACTCGAGGGCCCGCGTCAGCCGGGGAAACCGCTTGGCGAACCTGGGGCGCGTGTTGCCCACCTGGCCGCTCAGCATTTCGCCGTCTTCGAACTTGCGTGACTGGCTCAGCATTTCCAGTGCGGAGACCAGCGTGCCCAGCGAAGCCACTCGGCGTGCCGTGACCTCGGGTGGAGCGCTGAGGAACATGGATGGGTGCTCCCGGGTGATGTGATGCGAGTACGGTGGAAACGAAAGCGGCGGCACGGTATGCGTATCGGGCGTACCGTGCCGCCGCGTCTTTCATCCGACCCGGTCGGCGATGCCGGTCAGCACCGCCCGCGGGCCGGTGGTTCAGCCCGCGAGGTCGTTCGTGATCTCGTTCAGCGCGTAGGCGGTGGCGGAGGTCACGGCGACGCCCTCGGGCGTCGCGAGGGTGGCCAGCGGGGTCAGCATGGTCGGCGTCGCGTCGTTGCCCATGCGGCCCGGGGTCACGTCGGTCAGCTCGGTGTTGGCGAAGTCAGCCACGACAGACATGGTGTTCCTCTTTCTCTGAGAAAACTCGTAGCGAGTCTCCAGCCGTTCGGCGGGAGGGCGCGGACTCACGCGGCACGCGAGGTGCCGAGTGAGCTCGCGGCTTCCAGTCGAGAGGGCTGTCCGGGTCGCTATGCGAGGGCGAGGGACGGCGCCTCGGCGGGCGTGACGTCTCCCTCCAGCGGGAATTCGAGCGACACGAAGACCGGTTCGATGTGCCGGTCCTCGGGGCTGGTGGGGTACGAGTGCAGCAGCATGAACTGGCTGCGCGTGGCACCAGGGGCGTGCGGCAGGTGGAGCTGGATGTATCGGGCCAGCAGCCGGTAGCCGGACGCCGTCGTCACGGGGAGCACCTTCGAGCCGAAGGCGACCGCCTGCGCGAGCGTGTGCTGAGTGGCGTCGAACAGGGCCTTCGGGCTCCGGTTGCGCGCGTTCCACGCCAGCGCGTACCACGTCCGGTCCTGGACGATCGGGACCTCCGCCCACTCCCCGGGCTTGCCGTCCGTGATGTCCCGGTAGAGCAGGTGGGCGTCCTTGACGCCGGGATTGGGCCCGAAGAAGCGCCAGTTCGGGGTCGGGATGCGCAGCTTCCCGCGACGCAGGAGTCCGTCGAAGCGCTGCTCGGGGATCTGCGCCACCGCGGTCGCGACCAGCCACGCGGCGAGCGACGTCGTGACGGCGGCCGTCTTCACGCGTTCGAGGTTCACTTTCATGACCGCGCCATCTCCTCCTTCCGTTCGGCGGCGTCCTCGCCGGCCCGGTGCTTCGTGGTGGACGGCTGCCACGCCGGTCCGAGCGGGCCCGCGGGCGGTTCACCGGCGATGAGGTCCGCCACCTCCCGTGCGTGCTTCGGCACGGCGAGGAGCGACTCGTGGTCCGAACCGAGGACGAAGTGGTGCCGGGCCTGCTGGGAGATGACGGCCAGCCTGGCCTGGACACCGGCGTGCAGGGTGTTGTCGCCGATGTTGTTCTCCGCCGTGACCACGGTCAACGGGCAGTCCAGGTCGGTCAGTTCCGGGTAGGTCTGGGCGTCCCGGTACTCGCGGTGGGCCGTGGCCCAGGTGCGGGGGGTGGCCAGGAACGCCCGGTAGGACCGGTTGACCTCCGGGCTGTACTGCTGATGGGCGTTCATGGCGGGACGGAAGACCGACAGGCCGGTGGCGGCGAAGACCTGCTCCATCACCATTCGCTGGTGGGACCAGCGGTCGACGTCGGTCCGGCGGGCGTGGCGCAGGCTGACCACCTCGGTGGCGTCGATCATGACCACGTGGGTCACGCCCTGCGCCGCGTCCGGGTGCATCGACGCGTAGGCGCCGACGAAGTACCCGCCCAGGGAGTGTCCCGCCAGGACGACGGGAAGGCCGGCCAGGTAGGTGTCGCGCAGCTCCTGCAACAGCTCGAAGCGCGACTCCAGGCCGTACCGGGTGTCCGGTGTGCTCAGCCCGTATCCGGGACGGTTGAACCGCACGTACCCCATGTCCGCGGGAAGCGCGCCGCACACCCAGTCCCAGTACTCGTGGGGCGCGCCCATGCCGTTGTCGAGCAGAACGGCCCGCCGCGCCTGCGGAGGAAGGTGGACCTCGACCTCGACGAGGCTTCCGTCCGGCCGCTCGTGCAGCATGCAACGCCGCGCACGTTCGCGGGTACCCGTGAACCGAGTTGCCGCACCGGTCAGAAGGCTTGTGCCGACCAGTCCGATCATGCCGGCGGCAAACTGGCGCTCCAAAGACGCCACATTCCCTCCCCCGTGATGTGAAGTGACTGTCTGCCCGGAAGGCTAACAGCCGATTCCGGAATCAATTAACGCGTTAGTTGACCAGGCACCCGGGCCGTTCTGCCACGAGGCTGCGGCGGCCGTAACGCCGGGGCTCGGCCGTACTTCCGCAGCTCCATGTAGAGCTCGCCTATCGTCGCCTTCAACATGGCATTTTCTTTGGCCAGCTCAGCCATACGGGATGCTTCCTCGGTGCCCCTTCCGCTTTCACCGGCCAGCCCGTTGCGGCCGCCCTCAATAAACTGCCTGCGCCAATTGGAGACCGATTGCTCGGACACTCCTGCTTCCCGCGCGGCTTCCGCCGCCGTCAGTTCGCCGCTGATCACCCTGACCATCAGGCCGAGTTTCTTGTCTGTCGGAAGTACTGGCGGACGTCCCAAGTTGAAACCCCTCCTAAGCCGACCGGGCCTTGTGCACAGCGTTCAGGGCTTGACGTAGCTGCACATGAAGAGCGGTGCGGCCTCGCTGTAGGGCGTGCCGTCCCAGCGCGACATCCGGGCTTCCGGTTCCAGTCCGGCCGCGCGGGCGTAGCCGTCGACGTCGTCCGGCGTGGTCAGGCGGGTGAGCTCGCTGCCCACCCGGGTGGTCCCGTCGCTCTGGTACAGGATGTGCGAGCACTGCCACAGGCCGCCGTCGAGCAGGACGGAGTGCGTCTGCACGCCCGTTCCCGGCTCGGGGTAGGGGACGAAGTAGGTGGTGCGGGCCCGGCCTTCGTGCAGCTGGAGAATCGCCGGCTTGTTGTGGGTCTCGATCACCAGCCGGCCGCCGCTGACCAGCAGGTCGGCCGCGCGCCGCACGGCCCGCCGCTGGTCCTCGGGGGTCGTCAGGCACGAGAGGGTCGCGCACACGCAGTACACCAGCCCGTACCGGGCCGGCGAGGTGTAGGCGCGTATGTCCCCGTGCACCGGGGTGACGTCCGCGCCCTCCTTCAGCTTGACGCGCAGCGCGTCGAGCATCTCCGGAGAGCTGTCCACACCGGTCACCGGGCCGACTTCGCGGGAGAGCGGGATCGCGATCCGTCCGGTCCCCACACCGAATTCCAGGGTGCCGGACTCGGGGTCGGGATGGCGGTCACGCAGACCTTTCACGGCCTCGCGGGTGACTCTGTCATCCGGGATCAAGCGGTCGTACCAGCCCTCGAACTGCCGGCCGTACCCTATATCGTCAACTCCGTCTTCCATTTATTCCCCCTCATGCTGTCCCCACTGCCGAACCGGTGAGAGCGTCATGAAGCCGGGGGTCTGGAACCGGCCAGGACGTGATGCGCCGACGGGTCGGACGCAAAGAATGCACAACCAGCCGTACGACTGGTCGAACGCCGTACGGTAACGCCCCAACGGAAGTCTGTGGGGAGACCTCGTTGCCTCACCGTACCAAATGCGGAGTGGCCACTTCTATGGAGATCGGTCGCCGATTCCACCACCACTCGGGCCACTGCCGGGAGTTGTCCGGGCGTCAGGTGGCGCGAGCCCCGTCATTACATGGGACGAGCGAATGCGAGTGGCATCGGACCGGGCGCCAAGTCAGGTGCGTCACATATCCCGAAACGATGCCTGAGTGCGGAAAGGGCCGCCAGATAACCAGACATTCCGTGCACACTGGGCCCGGGCGGAGTGGCCGAGGAGCACAGGAAGAGGCCGGGCAGCGGAGTGCGGTAGGGGTCGAAGCGCGGTACGGGCCGCGCGAGGCTCTGACGGAGCGTCATGGCGCCCGAACCGATGTCTCCGCCGACGTAGTTGGGGTTGTACGCCTCGTAGGCGGCGGCGGGTACGGACCGGTGGGTGACGATCGTGTCCCCGAACCCCGGGGCGTAGCGCTCGATGGCGGCCCGGACCAGCTCGTAGGGGTCGGTGGGGTCTCCGTTCGGCACGTGCGCGTACGCCCACAGCGGACGCTTGCCGGGCAGGGCCCGGCCGGGGTCGGCCACCACCGGGTCCACCACCAGGACGAACGGCTTCCCGGTCCGCACCCCGCGGGCGTTCGCCGTCTCCTGCCGCACCAACTCGGCGTAGCTGCCGCCCAGGTGCACCGTTGCGGCACGGCCCACCTCGGGGTCGGCCCAGGGGACCGGTTCCGACACCAGGAAGTCGACCTTGGCGGCACCCGGGCCGTACCGGAACCGTTCCAGGGCGCGCCGGTAGGCGCGGGGCAGCCGGTCGCCCGCGAGGGCCAGCAGCCCCTTGGGACTGGTGTCGAGCAGCACGGCACGGGCACCGCCCAGTTCCGCCAGGTCCGTGACGTGGTGCCCGGTGTGGAAGACCCCGCCGTGTGCCGTGATGTCCTCGGCCAGTGCCTGGGCGATCCGCCCGCTGCCACCGCGCGGCACCGGCCACCCCGTGCCGTGGGCGAGGTGGCCCAGCAGCATGGCCACCGCCGCCGACGCCAGGCTCGGCAGCCTGCCGACCGCGTGGGCGGCGACGCCCGCCAGCAGGGCCGGGGCCTCCTGCCCCTGGAAGGCCCGGACGCCCAGACCGCTGCCGTGCGCCGCGACCCGGCCGGCCAGCAACAGGGCGGCGGCGGGGTCCCGGGGCACCGAGCGCTGCCCGGAGAGGACGAGGTCGACGACCGCTTCGCTGCGCTCGAGCAGCGGACTCATCAACCGGTGCCAGGCGGCTCCGTCGGCTCCCAGGCGCTCGCAGGTCTCGGCGAGCGAGCGGAGGGCGAGGCCGGCGCGTCCGCCGTCCAGCGGATGGGCGTAAGCGATCTCCGGCTGCATCAGCTCGACCCCGCGGGCCGCCAGGTCGAACGCGCGGAAGAACGGCGACGCGGCGGCCATGGGATGGACGGCGGAACAGATGTCGTGCACGACACCGGAGTCGAAGAGGGGGGCGGTGCGCAGCCCTCCCCCGATGGTGTCGGCCGCCTCGTGGAGGTGCACCCGCAGTCCGGCTCGGGCGAGGACCACGCCGGCCGCGAGGCCGTTGGGTCCGGTACCCACGATGGCGACGTCCGTTGCGGTCACCGGTACTCCTCACTCGTGACGGGCCGAAGCCGCGGCGTGTGGGCGGCCGGCCGGGGCCCGGCGTTCAGCTGGGAACCGGCCAGGCGGCGGTAGAGCTCGTCGTGCTCCATCAGTTCGTGGTGCACTCCGACGGCCCGGACCCGGCCCTCTTCCAGCACCACGATGCCGTCGGCGTCGATCACCGTGGAGATCCGGTGGGCGATGGCGATCACGGCGCACCGCCGGGAGACCTGGCGCAACACGGCACGGAAGTCCCGTTCCGAGTCGGAGTCGAGGTTGGACGTGGCTTCGTCGAGCAGCATGACCGCGGGCCGCTGGAGCAGCGTGCGGGCTATGCACAGGCGCTGGCGCTGGCCCCCGGACAGTCCGCTGCCCTGGTCGCCCAGCTCGGTGTCGAGGCCGCGCGGGAGCCGGGCGATCACCGATGTGAGACCGGCCAGCTCCACCGCTTCCCGGACGGCGGCGTCGTCGGCGTCCGGGCTGGCGTAGGTCAGGTTCTCCCTGATGGTTCCGCGCAGGGCCGCGCTGTCCTGCTGCACGTAGCCCACCAGGGTGCGGACCGTGTCGAGGGGGAGCGCCCCGATGTCCCGTCCGCCGAGCCGGACCTGGCCGCCGTCCGCCGCGTGGAACCGTTCGATGAGCTGGAACATGGTGGTCTTGCCCGCCCCCGACGGCCCGACCACCGCCGTCAGCCCCCGTGCCGGGACCCTGAACGAGACCCCGTCGAGCACCTGCGTGCGCTCCGCCTCCCGTCCGCGGCGGTAGCCGAAGCGGACGTCGCGGAACTCGACCGCCGGTTCGTCCGGGGGGAGCCGTGCGGGCAGGGCGGAGGGCACGGTGCCGGGTGGACCGGGGTCCTCCTGGGGCAGCCGGGCGAGCTCGTCCACCCGCTGGACGGCGGCCCTTCCCTGCACGAACTGGCCCACACCCATGAAGAACATCACCAGCGGCGACACCAGTTGGAACAGGTACATGATGAAGGTGGTCAGGCTCGCCATGTCCATCTCGCCCCGGGCCACCCACGACATCCCCACGCCCACGACCACGGCCAGGGCGCCCTGCGTGCCGACGTTCATCGACGGCATCAACAGGGCGTTGTAGGCGCTGACGCGCACACCCGAACGGCGCGTCCGCTCGGCCAGTTCCCCGATGCGGGCGGCCTCCCGGGACTCGGCCCGGGACGCCTTCACCGTGGGCAGCGCGGAGAGCACCCGCTGCACGTCGGCGGCGAAGGCGCCGGTGTCGTCGCGGTTCTCCAGGGCGACCCTGCGCAGCCTGCGGGCGAGCACGACGGAGACGATGCTGGCGGTCCCCAGGCAGCCGAGGGTGATGACCATCAGCCAGAAGTCGATGAGGAACATCAGCACGACACCGCCGACGACCGTGGCGCCGCTGACGATCAGCTGGGCGAGGCTCTGCGAGAGGGCGATCCGCACCAGGGAGGTGTCGGTGACCGTGCGGGTGAGGATGTCTCCCTGGGGCTGCCGTGCGAATGCGGTGAGGTCGGCCCGCAGCAGCCGTCCTACGAGGAGGCGGCGGACATCGAGGACGATGTCCTCCCCGGCCCGCCCGATGGTGTACGCCTGCAGCGCCGAGAAGAGCGCGCCGGCGCAGAAGAGACCGACGAGCGTGGCGGCGGGAGAGGCCAGGGGGGTGCCTCGTCCCGCCGCCTCGATCAGCTCGCCGATGGCCCAGGGCTGAGCGAGCGAGGCGGCCACGCCCAGCAGGCCGAGCAGCACACCGGTGAGCAGCAGCCGGGAGTGGTGTCTGCTGACGCTCGCGACCGACCCCGCGCCCTTCGCGCCCCCGGCTCCCGGGCTCGCCTCTCCCCTGTGGCCCAGCACAAGCGCTCCCCCCGCGGTGCCGACGGTCACGGTGAACGTGCCGGGTCGGGTGGACAGCCCTGCCGCACGAGCCCGTCGTCAAGGCGACCGAACGTAACACGCAGGCCAGGGCTCAAGTTAAGGGTAAATTGACCGCTCGGCCTCGATCGCGCGCCTGCCGAAAGCCGTGGGGCCGCGCAAGGAAAAGTAACGGCCCCTCCCGCCGCCGACGGATCACCGGGACGGCCGCCCACCCCCTCGGCCGCCGTCCCGGTGGGCGTCACCTCCGGTGCCGGGCGGCGTTGGCGAGGATCGCGTCGCGCATGTAGGCGCCGAGGCCCGGCTTGGCGGCGTCGATGTTCCGCGTGAAACGTTCGTCCGACACGTACATCTCGCCCAGGCAGGTGTGCATCTCGTACCCGCAGTCGTAGTGGTTGCGGACGATGCCCTGCCGGTGGTCCTCGGCGGCGTCCATGGCCCCCTCGGAGTCGGCGGGCTCACCCGCGTCCATCAGGGCGACGAAGCGACGGGTGAGTTCGTCGGCCTCGTCCTGGATGCGCTGCCAGTCCTCCTTGGTGTACGAGGCGGTCTTCTCCTTGGACTGGCGGTAGGCGTCGGTGTCCCCCCAGCGCTCCTGGACCTCCTCCTCGTACTGGTCGGGGTCGAAGTCGCCGAAGACCTCGAACTTCTCCTCCGGCGTGAGGTTGATTCCCATGCTGCGTGCCTCCATGGCCTGCTCCACGGCCGCCGCCATCTTCCGCAGCTTCTCGATCCGGGCGGTCAGCAGGTCGTGCTGGCGGCGCAGGTGCGCGCGCGGGTCCGCGGCCGGGTCGTCGAGCAGGGCGGCGACCTCGTCGAGCGGGAAGCCCAGCTCCCGGTAGAACAGGATCTGCTGCAGCCGGTCGAGGTCGGCGTCGCTGTAGCGCCGGTGGCCCGCGTGGCTGCGCTCGCTGGGTACGAGCAGGCCGATGTCGTCGTAGTGGTGCAGCGTGCGCACCGTCACTCCGGCGAAGCCGGCCACCTGTCCCACGGAGTAGCTCACTTCCGCTCCTTTCTCTGACGCCCTTCACGCTGCCTCCTCACGTGACGTGAGGTGCAAGCCCGTGCACGCCGGTACGGCCCCGGGTGCGGGGTGCGGGACCCCGGCCTACCGTCGGTTGCATGTCACTGCACAAGGGTCCCCGCCCGCCCCACGACGACGACCGCGACCGGCGCCGGCTCGCCGTGAACCCCTTCCACGCGGCGGCGAACCCGCTCGGCGGCATGACCGAGGCCCCGCCCTCCCACCGGCTGCCGGACTCCCCGCTGCCGCCGGAGAGCGCGTACCGGCTGGTCCACGACGAGCTGATGCTGGACGGCAACGCCCGGCTGAACCTGGCCACCTTCGTCACCACCTGGATGGAGCCGCAGGCCGGGGTGCTGATGAGCGAGTGCCGGGACAAGAACATGATCGACAAGGACGAGTATCCGCGCACCGCCGAGCTGGAGCGGCGCTGCGTGGCGATGCTCGCCGACCTGTGGCACGCGCCCGACCCGGAGGCGGCCGTGGGCTGCTCGACGACCGGGTCGAGCGAGGCGTGCATGCTGGCCGGGATGGCGCTGAAGCGGCGCTGGGCGCTGCGCAACGCCGACCGGTATCCGGCGAAGGACGTGCGGCCCAATCTGGTGATGGGCGTGAACGTGCAGGTCTGCTGGGACAAGTTCTGCAACTTCTGGGAGGTGGAGGCCCGGCAGGTCCCGATGGAGGGCGACCGCTTCCACCTGGACCCGCAGGCCGCCGCCGAGCTGTGCGACGAGAACACCATCGGGGTCGTCGGCATCCTCGGCTCCACCTTCGACGGTTCCTACGAGCCGATCGCCGACCTGTGCGCCGCCCTGGACGCCCTCCAGGAGCGGACCGGACTCGACGTCCCGGTGCACGTCGACGGGGCCTCCGGCGGCATGGTCGCGCCCTTCCTCGACGAGGATCTGGTGTGGGACTTCCGGCTGCCGCGGGTCGCCTCGATCAACACCTCGGGGCACAAGTACGGGCTGGTCTACCCCGGGGTGGGCTGGGCGCTGTGGCGGGACTCGGAGGCGCTCCCGGAGGAGCTGGTGTTCCGGGTCAACTACCTGGGCGGCGACATGCCGACCTTCGCGCTGAACTTCTCCCGGCCGGGCGCGCAGGTGGTCGCGCAGTACTACACGTTCCTGCGGCTGGGCCGCGAGGGCTACCGGGCCGTGCAGCAGGCCGCGCGGGACATCGCGGGCTCGATCGCCGGGCGGGTCGAGGCGCTGGGCGACTTCCGGCTGCTGACGCGCGGCGACCAGTTGCCCGTGTTCGCCTTCACCACGGCCGACGACGTGACGGCGTACGACGTCTTCGACGTGTCCCGGCGGCTGCGCGAGGGCGGCTGGCTGGTGCCGGCGTACACCTTCCCGCCGCACCGCGAGGACCTCTCGGTGCTGCGGGTGGTGTGCCGCAACGGCTTCTCGGCGGACATGGCGGACCTGCTCCTGGACGACCTGGAGCGGCTGCTGCCGGAGCTGCGCCGGCAGCAGCACCCGCTGACCCGGGACAAGGGCGCGGCGACCGGCTTCCACCACTAGGGGGTGTCGTTTGGATCAGGCCGGCTCCGGGCGACGGTGCCTTGTGGCCGAGCCGAGCGGGGTCTGGTGCGTGCAGCTGCAAGGCGGAGGAGGGCGACAACGCGGAGCGTTGGCAACCGACGACAACGCCGCAGATGTGCGTGCCAGACCCCGCGACCCCGGCAAGATCCAAACGACACCCCCTAGGGGGCTCTAACGGCTCAGCCGGGCGAACCTCGCCACCGCCAGCGGGAAGAACACCGCGAGCAGCGCCAGCGGCCAGGCGACGGCCGCCCAGACGTGGCCGGACTCGCCGCCGGGGCTGCCGAAGAGGTCGCGGACGGCCGTGGCGGTCTGGGACAGCGGGTTCCACTGGACGACCGTGCCCAGCCAGCCGGGCATGGAGCCGGGCGCGGCGAAGGCGTTGGACAGGAAGCCGACCGGCCAGACCAGGATCTGCACCGCCTGCACCAGCTCGGGCTTCCCGGCCACCAGGGCCAGGAAGATGCCGATCCACAGCATGGCGAAACGGAAGAGCAGGAGCAGGCCGACCGCGCCCAGGAAGGCGCCGGGGCCGCCGTGGGCCCGCCAGCCCAGCGCGTACCCGACGCCGGTCAGTACGGCTAGGCCGAGTGCCGACTGGAGCATGTCGGCGGCGGAACGGCCCACCAGGACCGCGCCGTTGGCCATCGGCAGGGAGCGGAAGCGGTCGACGACGCCCTTGTTGAGGTCCTGGGTGACGGCGATCATGGTGCCCTCCAGGCCGAAGGCCATGGTGAGCGCGAGCATCCCGGGGACCAGGTAGTCGACGTACTCGCCGCTCACGCCCCGGCCGCCGCCGACCAGGTAGCCGAACATCAGCAGCAGCATGACCGGGAAGACCAGGCCGACCACGACCGTCACCGGCTGACGCTGCCAGCGGGCCAGCTCGCGGCGGGTCATGGTCCAGGAGTCGGACAGGGCATGGGTCAGGGGGGAAGTGGGAGTGGTGCCCGGGGTGGTGGCGCTCGCGCTCACGCGGCCTCCTTCGTGCCGTCGGTGAGGTGCAGGAACACCTCGTCCAGGGTCGGCCGGCGCAGCGCCACGTCCTCGGCCTCGACACCGGCCTCCTCCAGCGCCCGTACGACGCCGGAGAGCGCCGCCATCCGGTCGGTGACCGGGGCGCTGAGCAGCCGCCGGTCGGGGTCGACGCGGACGCCGGTGAGGGGCAGCAGGGCCACCGCGGCGCCCAGTTGGCCGGCGTGGCGCAGGACGACGTCGACGCGGTCGCCGCCGGTGGCCGCCTTGAGTTCGTCCGCCGTGCCGTCGGCGACGACCCGTCCCGCGTCGACGACCGAGATGCGGTCGGCGAGCTGGTCGGCCTCCTCCAGGTACTGGGTGGTGAGCAGGACCGTCGTACCCGCGCCGGCCAGGGAGCGGACCGAGTCCCACACCTCGGCGCGGCCGCGCGGGTCGAGGCCGGTGGTCGGCTCGTCCAGGAAGAGCACCTCCGGTTCGGTGATGAGGGACGCGGCCAGGTCCAGGCGGCGCCGCATGCCGCCGCTGTAGGCGCCGACCGGCTTGCGCCCGGTGTCGGCGAGGTCGAAGCGCGCGAGCAGTTCGTCGGCACGCGCGCGGGCCCGCCGGGCGCCCAGGTGGTGGAGGCGGCCGAACATCTCCAGGTTCTGCCGGCCGCCCAGCTCCTCGTCGAGCGCCGCGTGCTGGCCGAGCAGACCGATGCGCAGCCGTACCGCGTACGCCTCGGCGACGACGTCGTGTCCCGCCACCTCGACGCGGCCGGCGTCGGGCCGCAGCAGGGTGGACAGGATCCGGACCAGGGTCGTCTTGCCCGCTCCGTTCGGGCCCAGTACGCCGTGCACCGTGCCGCGCGTGACGGTCAGGTCGAGCCCGTCCAACGCGTTCTTGCTGCCGTACTCCTTGCGCGCACCTTCGACGGTGATCGCCGCGTCGGCCACTGTCACTCCCCATTCCCCATCGAGAGGCCAAGCTAGCCAAATTTGACTACTGACCCAGAAGATAGTGCCCGCCCCTCGATTGGTCAAACTTGATTAGCGAGCGTCCCTGTAGTGCGGCCGCCCCGCCGCGAAGGGGTTCTCCTCGCCCTCCGCCAGCACCCCGACGAACGGCTCGCCCTCGCCGGCGAAGGTGTACGCGCCGCCCCGGACACGTTCGATGAGGCCGCGGGTCCACTCGGCGCCCGAGTCGGCCGAGTGGACCCAGTAGTTCATGATCTCGCCGATGTGCCCGTACTGGCCGGGCCCCTCCGCGGGCAGGTAGTACTCGGTGACGGCGGCACGCCACTCCTCGATCTTCCGCACCCGCTCCTCCAGCAGCGCGAGGGCCTCCTCGCGCGGGAGGTCGACCATGAAGCCGAGCGCCGCGGTGAGCACGTCCGGCCGCTGGTCGTAGGCGGTGAGGTAGTCGCGGAGCAGGGTGAGGTACTCCTCGGTGCCCTGCTCCGTGATCTCGTACTCCACCCGCGGCGGCCCGCCCGCCGTGGACGGCGCGATCTCGTGCGCGACGAGCAGTCCCTGTTTCGCCATCTGCTTCAGCGCGTGGTAGATCGAACCGGGCTTGGCGTTGGACCACTCGTGCGCGCCCCAGTACTCCAGGTCGTTGCGCACCTGGTAGCCGTGGGCCCGCCCGTGCTGGCGGACGGCGCCGAGCACGAGGAGACGGATCGCTGACATGGGTCCAGATTAGGGCCCGTGCGAGGCGGGGTCAGAACGGGAACCCGCTCCGCCCGTGCTGCACCGAGATCCACTTCTGCGTGGTGAAGGCGTCCAGCATGGTGTCGCCGTTGAGACGGCCGATGCCGGAGTGCTTCTCGCCGCCGAACGGCACGATCGGCTCGTCGTGCACGGTGCCGTCGTTCACGTGGAACATGCCGGTGTCGATCCGCTTGGCGAAGTCGACGCCGCGCTCGATGTCCCCGGTGTGCACGGCGCCGCTCAGCCCGTACGGCGTGTCGTTGACGAGGCGTACGGCCTCCTCCTCGCCGTCGAAGGTGACGAGGAAGGCGACCGGGCCGAAGACCTCCTGCCGCAGCAGCGCCGAGTCGGCGGGCAGGCCGGTCAGGACCGACGGCTCGACCAGGTTGTCGGTGACCGAGCCGCGCACCAGGGCGGTCGCGCCCTCGGCGAGGGCCTGCTCGACGACGCCGGAGACCGCGTCGGCCTGCGAGGAGTTGATCACCGGGCCGATGACGGTCGACGGGTCGCGCGGGTCGCCGGTCTTGAGGGTCTTCACCTTGGCGACGAACTTCTCGGTGAACTCGTCGGCCACCGCGCGGTCGACCAGCACACGGTTGGCGGCCATGCAGACCTGACCCTGGTGGACGTAGCGGCTGAAGACGGCGGCGTCGACCGCGTAGTCGACGTCGGCGTCGTCGAGGACCACCAGCGCACTGTTGCCGCCCAGTTCCAGGACCGAGCGCTTGAAGTTCCCGGCGCAGACCGTGGCCACGTGGCGGCCAACCTTGTCGGAGCCGGTGAAGGAGATGACCTTCGGGACCGGGTGCTCCAGGAACGCGTCGCCGATCTCCGCTATGTCGGTGACCACGACGTTGAGCAGGCCGCCCGGCAGTCCCGCGTCCTGAAGGATCTTCGCGACCAGGGTGCCGCCGACGATCGGCGTGTTCTGGTGCGGCTTGAGGACGACGCCGTTGCCCAGGGCGAGGGCCGGGGCGACCGACTTCAGGGAGAGGAGGAAGGGGAAGTTGAAGGGGCTGATGACGCCCACGACGCCGACCGGCACCCGGTAGACGCGGTTCTCCTTGCCGTCGACCGGCGAGGGGATGATCCGACCCTCGGGGCGCAGCGCCAGGTGGACCGCCTCGCGCAGGAACTCCTTGGCGAGGTGCAGCTCGAAGGCGGCCTTCAGACGGGTGCCGCCCAGCTCGGCGATGATCGCCTCGCTGATCTCCGCCTCGCGCTCCTCCACCAGACGCAGCGCCTTCTCGAACACCGCGCGGCGCGCGTACGGGTTCGTCGCGGCCCACTGCTTCTGCGCGCGCTCGGCGGCCCGGTAGGCGGCGTCGACCTCGTCGACGGTGGCTATCGTGATCGAGGCCAGCTTCTCGTTGTCGTACGGGTTGAAATCGATGATGTCCCAGGAGCCGGTGCCCGGACGCCACTCGCCGTCGATGTACTGCTGCGCGAGGTCGGTGAAGTACGACGACATGTGTTCCCTCAATCCCCTTAGCTGCCGCAGCCGCCGCGAGCGAGCCGCCTGATTGGGCGTCATCGTACTGACGTTTCAGGAGAGTTGAAGGAGTCCCCGCAGAAGGTCCCGGCTCTCGTCCGGCCCCGGGCTGTCCTGCTGGAGTTCCTTCAGCGCCGTCTCGTACTGGGTGACGTCCTCCTGCTTGTCCAGGTACAGCGCGCTGGTGAGCTGCTCCAGGTAGACGACGTCCGAGAGGTCGGACTCGGGGAAGCTGAGGAGCGTGAACGCGCCACTCTCGCCGGAGTGGCCGCCGAAGCCGAACGGCATGATCTGGAGCCGCACATTGGGGCGTTCGGACACATCGATGAGGTGCTGGAGCTGCCCGCGCATCACCTCGCGGTCGCCGTACGGGCGGCGCAGGGCGGCCTCGTCGAGCACGATGTGGAACTCGGGGGCGCTCTCCGCGAACAGGTGCTTCTGCCGCTCCAGGCGCAGCGCCACCCGCCGCTCGACGTCCGCCACGCCGGCGCCCTTCATGCCGCGCCGGACGACCGCGCGGGCGTACTCCTCGGTCTGCAGCAGGCCGTGCACGAACTGCACCTCGTAGGCCCGGATCAGCGAGGCGGCGCCCTCAAGACCCACGTAGGTGGGGAACCAGCTGGGCAGCACGTCGGAGTAACTGTGCCACCACCCCGCGACGTTGGCCTCCTTGGCCAGGGAGAGCAGGGAGGCGCGCTCCTGCTCGTCCGTGATGCCGTACAGCGTCAGCAGGTCCTCGACGTCCCTCGTCTTGAAGCTCACCCGGCCCAGCTCCATCCGGCTGATCTTCGACTCGGAGGCGCGGATCGAGTAGCCCGCCGCCTCTCGCGTGATCCCCCGCGTCTCACGCAGTCGCCTGAGTTGTGATCCGAGCAGCATGCGCCGCACCACCGATCCGGGCTCTCCCGCGCTCACGTTCGCCAGCCTCCCCAACCGTCTTCAGGGGCCGCAGTCTGCCACTAAAACACTCCGAGCAGTACTCGTCCGGTTACGGAAACGGAATCGAGCCAAAGGAAACGTGCAGGATCATGCACGCGGCGGACCGGAACCGGCCGTCGGAAGAGATGAAGGGGAGGCGAAGATGACGGAAAATTTGACCAACAAGCGGTACGGGCAGGTCCATTTCGGTCACGTGCACGTGCATCTGCCCTTGCATCTGAGGTACGCATCCGAAACCATGGTCCCCGCACCACCGCGCCGCATCGCTACGACCGCGAACTCCCGGGAGTGCCTCGCATGGGGACGAATGGATCGACCATGCTCGAGCCGTTACGGCAGGGCCTTCCGCCACTCGATCCCGCAACCGTGTCCAACGCCGCCTCCTGCGCCCTGCCACCCCGTTTCGAAGCGGTGCGCGAGGCCCGGCGGTTCACCCGCAGAACGCTCGAGGGCTGGGACACCGGCGACCGCTTCGACGACGTCTGCCTGGTGGTCTCGGAACTCGTCACCAACGCCCTGCGCCACGCGCTGCCCGCGGACACCCCGCGCCACGACGAGCGGCACGGTCCGGTACGGCTGCACCTGATGCGCTGGACCGAGCGGCTGGTGTGCGCGGTGCGCGACCCCAGCCACGACAGCCCGGTGGCCCGTGAGACGGATGACTTCTCGGCGGAGTCGGGCCGCGGCCTGTTCCTCGTCGACTCCTTCAGCGACAGCTGGGGCTGGCACCCGCTCGCCGGAACCCTCAACGGCAAGGTGGTCTGGGCACTGTTCCGCGTCTAGGCGCCGCCCGGTCGGCCGGGCGGGCCGGGATCAGCTCGCGATCAGGTGGTCGAACTCGCCGTCCTTGATGCCGAGCAGCATGGCCTCGATCTCGGCACGCGTGTAGACGAGCGCGGGACCGTCGGGGAAGCGGGAGTTGCGCACCGCCACCGCGCCGTCGGGCAGGCGCGCGAACTCCACGCACGATCCCTGCGAGTTGCTGCGCCGGCTCTTCTGCCAGGCCGCGTCGTGCAACTGCGTGGCGGCCATGCCGTTGTACACGTCGTACACGTCGTGGTTCACAGGTCGCTCCCCGGTGTGCACTGGCTGATGTGGCCATTGATGCAGTGGTCAACTGATCCGGATCATAACCCTGTTCACGTGCAGATGCATGAGCAAATGCACGTGCACGCGCGGTGTTCCCGCGGTTACAGCTTTGACGACCGCTTTACCGAGCCCTGCCCTCTACGACGCCGGGACCCGGGAAGTCGTTCCCGCATGTGCCCCCGAATTCGAAGAATATGCAACAACTTGCGACAACACCGGGGCCCACTCGACGCGTTCGTCACGGGTGGGCCCCGGTGTCGTCATCGGTGCGCGAGGTACGGCGGGCGGGTCAGCGCGCGGCGTACGGCAGCAGCGCCATCTCGCGTGCGTTCTTGATCGCCCTGGCCAGCTGCCGCTGCTGCTGGGCCGTCACGCGGGTGACCCGGCGGCTGCGGATCTTGCCGCGGTCGGAGAGGAACGTGCGCAGCAGTGCGGTGTCCTTGTAGTCGACGTACGTCACTCCCGCCCGGTCCAGCGGGTTGGGCCGTTGCCGGGCGGGCGGGCGTCCTTACGGGGTCGGGGCATGCGGTCAGACCTCCAGGAGGGTGTCGAAGGCGGGTGGCAGCCGGTCCCAGGCGGCCTGCCCAGCGGCGTACTCGGCGTCGGTCAGCAGGCAGGACTCCAGGAGCCGTTCCAGGCCGTCGCGGTCGAGGCCGGGGGAGGTGAAGACCAGGTGCTGGCAGCGGTCGCCGTGCTCGGGGTGCCAGTCGAGCGCGGCGGCGGCGCGGCGCACGGGCGGCACCAGTTCCCAGGCGGCGTCGGGGAGCGAGGCGAGCCAGGGTCCCGCGCTCTCCACGCACAGGGCACCGCCCGCGGCGTCCCAGTGCAGCAGCGTGTCCCCCTTCCCGGCGAGCCAGAAGCGCCCCCGGCTGCGGGCCGCGGCGCAGGTCAGGTCCTCCAGTGCCGCGTACAGCCGCTCCGGGTGGAAGGGGCGGCGGCGGTGCCAGACCAGGGTGGCGACGCCGTGCGCGTCGGCCTCCGCGGGCAGCAGGGCACAGGCCGGGTGCTGGGCCGCGGCCGCGGCCTCCACGTCGAACCCGGCGAGGGCGGCCCGCGCCAGCTCGGAGGCGGTGGGTGATGCGCCCGCCGGGTTCCCGTGGCCGATCGGGACCCGGCGGGCCGTCGGGTGCAGCTGCGCCAGCAGCTCGTGGTCCTCCTCGTCGGCCTCCGGCGAGCCGGGGAGGGACTCGGCGAGGGCGAGGACGGAGGCGTACTCCAGCTGTCGCGCGAAGGTGTCGGCGACGGTGCGCCGGTCGGTGGCCGCCGCGGCGAGGCCGCCCTCGGCGAGGTCGTCGCCGTTGCCGAGGTACGGCAGCACCAGGGCGGGGTCGACCGCGGTGATCACGCCGGTGACGGTGAAGCCGCCGGCCGTCACCACCTCCGCCATCGCCTTGGGCTCGACGGAGTCCCACAGCTCGACGACCGCCAGCGGGGTGCCCCCGGCCTCGGCGAGCCGGACCAGCTCGGGCACGAGGTCCTCGCGCAGGGCGCAGCACGCGCAGTCGTTGACCAGCGGCGCCTCACCGGCGGAGCGCAGGCCGGTGGCGTCCCGCACGGTCCGTACGACCGTGCCCGCGGTGGCTGTCGCCAGGTCGTGGTGGAGGACGACGCTGCCGGGCACGTCCGCGAGCAGCCGGGCCACGGCCGCCCTGCGCGCGTCGGCGTGCAGCCCGCCGACGATCACCACCGGCGGTTCGGGGAAGCGGCCCGGCCCGCTCATGCCCCGTCCTGCTTCCCGTACCGGCGCTCGAAGCGCTCCACGCGTCCGGCGGTGTCCAGAACGCGGGCGGTGCCGGTGTAGAAGGGGTGGCTGACGTGCGAGACCTCGACGTCGACGACGGGGTAGGTGTGGCCGTCCTCCCACTCGACGGTGCGCTCGCTCGTCATGGTCGAGCGGGTGAGGAAGGCGTAGTTCGCGGCCCGGTCGCGGAAGACGACGGGGCGGTACTCGGGGTGGATTCCCTTGCGCACGGCGTCTCAGCGCTCCTCTCGGAAGTCGACGTGGCGGCCGGCCGTCGGGTCGTACTTGCGCAGGACCAGCCGGTCCGGGTCGTTGCGGCGGTTCTTGCGGGTCACGTAGGTGTAGCCGGTCCCGGCGGTGGACCGGAGCTTGATGACCGGACGGAGTTCGTTGCGTGCCATGCTGCTATCTTACTGAAAATGAATTCCATTAACAGCTAGGGCCCGTCCGGTCCGGAGGAGAGGTACGTCACCGTGTCCGCCCACTGCATGCTGACCGGGGCCGAGCCCGGTTTCGGCAACCGCGTCTCCCACTCCCACCGGCGCACCTCGCGCCGCTTCGACCCCAACATCCAGACCAGGCGCTACTGGCTGCCGAGCGAGAACCGGCACGTGCGGCTGCGGCTGAGCACGAAGGGGATCAGGACGGTCGACTCGATCGGCGTCGAGGCGGCCGTGGCGCGCGTCCGTGCCCGGGGAGTGAGGGTCTGATGGCGAAGAAGAGCAAGATCGCGAAGAACGAGCAGCGACGGGCGGTCGTCGCCCGCCACGCCGCGCGGCGGGCCGAGCTGAAGGAGATCGTCCGCCGGCCCTCGTCGACGGAGGCCGAGCGGCTCGCCGCCCAGCGGGAACTGCGCCGGCAGCCGCGCGACGCGAGCCCCACGCGGGTGCGCAACCGCGATCAGGTGGACGGGCGCCCGCGCGGATACTTCCGGGTCTTCGGGCTCTCCCGGGTGAATCTGCGCGAGCAGGCGCATGCCGGGCATCTTCCCGGGGTGCGCAAGTCCTCCTGGTAGCTTGCGGCTGTTCGGGGCCGAAGGGCCGTCCGGCTACAGCTTGGAGCTTCCGGTGACGTGGGTGACTGCGGGGAACACGGCGAGCACGGAGGACACGGAGACCGCGGCACGCACCGCGCGGGCCGCGGGTACGGCGAACGCGGCGGGCGGGACGCATACGGCGGTTACGGCGGCTACGGCGGCTACGGCGGCTACGGCGGCTACGGCGGCTACGGCGATCGTGCCGCGTAAGGGCGTCCCGCGCGGCGGAGGCCCGGGCCGTCGGGCGCGCCGGTCCGTGCGGGCCGTGGCGCTGGGTCTCGGGCTGGCGGGCGCGCTGGCGTTGACCGCGTGCACCGACGACGGGGGCTCCGGCGACGGCTCGGCGAGCGGCTCGGGCGGCGGCGACACGTCCTCGGCGGCGCCCGGCGCGTCCGCGAGCACGGACCCGGGCGGCACCGCGGGCGGATCGCCGTCCTCCGGTGCCGCGGGCGAGCTGGAGGGCAGCTGGCTGGCGACCACCGACGGCCAGGCCGTCGCCCTGATGGTCACCGGCGACAAGGCGGCCCTGTTCGCCACCGGCGGGACCGTGTGCAGCGGTACGACCGAGGAGACCTCCGGCACCCGGACGATCCGCCTCAAGTGCACCGGCGGCAGCGACGACCGGTCGACCGGCAAGGTCGCTGCGGTCGACG
This sequence comes from Streptomyces sp. NPDC034099, assembly GCF_055575415.1. Lineage (NCBI taxonomy): Bacteria > Bacillati > Actinomycetota > Actinomycetes > Kitasatosporales > Streptomycetaceae > Streptomyces > Streptomyces sp. NPDC034099. Next base: position 105,408 of record NZ_JBVISR010000004.1, read on the forward strand.
CCACTTCGCTCACGGTGGCCTGGGAGGGCGGCCTCGGCGAGGAGACGTACACCAAGTCGGAGGGCGGTTCCCTGCCGCCGGGCCTGCCGACCAACGGCATCGGTTCCTGAGCGAGGAGCGGGGAGCGGGAAGCAGGGCCGGACGGTCGGCGCCGGTCTCGCCTCAGCCCCGTCTCAGTGGCCGGTGGCGGCCGACCCGGGCCGCGTCGGCCGCCCGGGTGCCCTCCGTCCAGCCGGCCGCGTCCGCGGCGCCGCGCAGCCGGGTCGTGGTCGTCTCCGGGAACATGCGCTCCATGCGGTCGGTGACCGCGACCTCGCGGGAGGCGAGCACCGGCAGCAGGTCCGCGTCCGCCGCCGCGTCCGTGGCCGCCCCCGTGGCCGCTTCCGCCGCGGCCCGCAGCCTGGTGCCCGCGCGGTGGGCGTAGGCGGCGAGGAACGACTGCCGGAAGGTCTTGGTGCGCCTGCGCCCGCCGGCCCGCTGCCCGGCCTCCGCCTTCGTCATCGCGGCCTCGGCCTGCACCAGCAGGGAGGTGTAGAGGAGTTCCACCGCCTCCAGGTCGGCCTCGAAACCGACGACGGTGGAGAAGCCGAAGGGCTCGTTCCACACCGCCCCGCAGTGGTTGGCGTCGGCCACCGCGTCCAGCAGCACCGCCTTGGCCTGCTCGTAGGGCGGCTCCACCCCGATCCGGCAGGCGCCCGGAGTGTCGGGCGAGGGCGCGTGCGCGGCCAGCAGCGCCTCGTCGACGCTGTGCCGGGCCATCAGCTCCTGCGCCTTCGCGCTCAGCGCCTCCGCCTCCTCGGGATACCCGGTCGCCTCCGCCTTGGCGAGCAGCGCGCGGATGCGGGCGAGGGCACGGGACTCCGGCCGGTGCTCCCGGTCCCGCTGCGGCGCCTCCCCCGCCTCCAGGGGCTCCAGGCCGGGCAGCCGCACCAGCAGGCGGTACAGCTCCAGTACGGCTGTGGCGTGCGAGAAGCGGTCGGTGCGGGGCGGCGCCGTGTCGTCCGCGTCCGGCAGGTCGTCGAGCTGCGCGGCCCAGCGGTGACCGCGCGGACGGTCGTGCGGCGCCTGGGCGCGGATCAGCGCGGCCACCAGCCGTACGTGCGCGTCGTCCAGTTCGCGTCGCACGATCCGTACGAGGTCGGCGGGCTGCCAGCCGCGCCGCCAGGCCGCGGCCACGAACTCCTCGCCGCGCCGGGCCAGTTCCGCGTCCGCCGCCGGATCGGCCGCGAGCAGCGAGGCGGCGCTGTCGAGGGCGGCGTCGGCGGTGTCGTACAGGGCGGTCTCGAAGGCACGGTCGACGGTGCGGGGCGTACTCACCCGGCGATGGTGCCACGGCCGCCGGACCCGTCTCACTCCGCGGAATCCGGCCGGGTCCGCACCCGCCGGGGCCGACCATGACCCGATGGTGGACACAACTCTCTACACTGCGTTCCTGGTCGCCGCCTTCGCCCTGTGCGTCACGCCGGGCCCCGACATGATGTTCATCGTGGCGATGGGCGGGCGGGGCGGTCCCACGGCCGGTGTGATGGCCGCGTTCGGGGTGGCCTGCGCGATGCTCGTGCACGCCGTCGCCGCGGCCCTCGGGCTGTCGGCCCTCTTCACGACGCTGCCCACGCTGTACCACGTGCTGCGCTGGGCGGGCGCGGCCTATCTGCTGTACCTGGCGGTGAAGGCCTTCCGGGACCGGTCGGTACCGGGCGAGGGCGACGCGGCGCCGGGGGGCGCGGGGATGCGGCGGGCCTTCTGGCAGGGCGCGATCACCAACCTGCTCAACCCCAAGGTGATCCTCTTCAACGTGGCGTTCCTGCCGCAGTTCGTCGACCCCTCGCTCGGGCACGTCCCCGGCCAGTTGCTGGTGCTCGGCGGAACACTGGTGGTGATGGGCTTCCTGTGGGACGGCTTCGTCGGGCTGCTCTCGGGGCGGCTGGCGAGTCTCCTCAGGCGCAGCGCCCGGGTGAACCGCTGGCTCAACATCGTCTCCGGGACGGTGTTCACGGGGCTGGCGGTGCGTCTGGTGGTGGCGTCACCGAAGTGACCGGGAGCTCTCCGACCGACTGTCAACCATTAGTTGACAGTCATGGAGGTGCAACCTACGGTTGACGCATGACGACGAACCCGAGCATCACGTCATCCGTACGCCTCGACGAACTCATCACCGCGATCAAGAAGGTGCACCCGGAGCCCCTGGAGCAGCTCCAGGACGCCGTCATCGCCGGGGAGCACCTCGGAGAGGTGGCCGACCACCTCATCGGCCACTTCGTGGACCAGGCCCGGCGTTCGGGCGCGTCCTGGACGGACATCGGCAAGAGCATGGGCGTCACCCGGCAGGCGGCGCAGAAGCGCTTCGTGCCCAAGGAGTCGGCCGACCTGGACGCGAGCCAGGGTTTCAGCCGCTACACGACCCGCGCGCGCAACGCCGTGATGGCCGCCCACAACGCGGCCAAGGACGCCGGCAACGCCGAGGGCCTGCCCGAACACCTCGTCCTCGGCCTGATCACCGAGCGCGAGAGCCTCTCCGCCAAGGCGATCGCCGCGCAGGGCGTGACCCTGGACGCGATCCGCGAGGCGGCGACCGCCGCACTCCCGCCGGCCGCCGCGGAGGTCCCGGAGCTGGTGCCCTACGGCCCCGCGGCCAAGAAGGTCCTCGAACTCACCTTCCGCGAGGCCCTGCGTCTGGGGCACAACTACATCGGCACGGAGCACATCCTGCTCGCCCTGCTGGAGCACGAGCACGGCGAGGGCGTGCTCAGCGGGCTCGGCCTCGGCAAGGAGGCCACCGAGCGCTTCGTCGTCGCCGCGCTGGCGCAGTTCACGCAGGCCACCGAGGAGGAGACCGGCGCGGCCGGGGAGACCGGACCCACGTCCGAAGCGGGCTGAGGCCGTCGTCGCGAGGGCGTCCGTCACGAGGGCGTTGTCAGTCCCGCCTGCGACACTCGCGACATGGCCGAGAGGTGGGCGCTCGCGGTGGCCGAGGACGGTGGCGTGGAGGTCGCCGCCCTCGGCCCCGACGGGCTGCCCGCCGGACCGGTGCGGCGGGAGCCCGACCTCGCCGAGGCCGTACGGGCCAGGCCGGACGTCACGCGCTGGGTGTGGCGGTCCACCGCCGAGATCGCGCCGCGCCTGCTCGCCGCGGGGGTGCGAGTGGAGCGGTGCTACGACGTGGAGGCCGCCGAGACCCTCCTGCTCGGCCACGAGGGGCGGTACGGGGAGCCGCGCTCGGCCGCGGCCGCCCTGGCCCGGCTGCACGGCGGCCCCGTACCGCCCGACCCGCCGCAGCGCTCCGCCGAGCCGGGCGCGCAGTCCCCGCTGTTCGAGCCCCAGGCCGTCCGCCTCCCCCTGTCCGACCTGCTCGCCGTCTACGCCGAGCAGCAGCGCCGCCACGACCGCTCGGCGCACCCCGACCGGCTGCGGCTGCTGACGGCCGCCGAGTCGGCGGGGATGCTGGTGGCCGCCGAGATGAACCGCGCGGGGCTGCCCTGGCGGGCCGACGTGCACCGCCAGGTCCTGCACGATCTGCTGGGCGAGAGGTATGCGGGCGGGGGCGAGCCGCGCCGCCTGGCCGAGCTGGCCGAGGAGGTGTCGGCGGCGTTCGGCCGCCGGGTGCGGCCCGATCTGCCCGCGGACGTGGTCAAGGCGTTCGGGCAGGCGGGCGTGAAGGTCGCCTCCACCCGCCGCTGGGAGCTGGAGTCGCTGGACCACCCGGCCGTGAAGCCGCTGATCGAGTACAAGAAGCTGTACCGCGTCTGGGTCGCCCACGGCTGGTCCTGGCTCCAGGACTGGGTGCGCGACGGGCGGTTCCGCCCCGAGTTCCTGGCCGGCGGCACCGTCACCGGGCGCTGGGTCACCAACGGCGGGGGCGGGCTGCAGATCCCCAAGGTGATCCGGCGGGCCGTCGTCGCCGACCCGGGCTGGCGGCTGGTCGTCGCCGACGCCGACCAGATGGAGCCGCGCGTGCTGGCGGCGATCTCCCGCGACCCCGGTCTGATGGAGGTGGCGGGGCGCGAGACCGACCTCTACCAGTCCGTCTCCGACCGCGCCTTCTCCGGCGACCGCGCCCAGGCCAAGCTCGCCGTGCTCGGCGCGGTCTACGGCCAGACCTCCGGCGACGGCCTGAAGAACCTGGCGGCACTCAGACGCCGCTTCCCCCGCGCGGTGGCGTACGTCGACGACGCGGCTCGCGCGGGCGAGGAGGGGCGGCTCGTGCGCACCTGGCTGGGCCGCACCTGCCCACCCGCGGCCGGCGCGGCCGACGGCACGGAGGAGGCGGGCCTGCCGCAGGACGACCCCTCCGGCACCTCCGATTCCTCCGACGCCTCCGGCTCGGGGGAGCGTCCGCAGGAGTGGGTGCCGGGGTACGCGTCCTCCAACGCCCGCGCGCGGGGGCGCTTCGCCCGTAACTTCGTCGTCCAGGGCAGCGCCGCCGACTGGGCCCTGCTGCTGCTCGCCGCGCTGCGCCGGACCTGCGCGGACATGGCGGCCGAGCTGGTCTTCTTCCAGCACGACGAGGTGATCGTGCACTGTCCCGAGGAGGAGGCCGACACCGTCGTCGCGGCGATCCGGGACGCGGCGGAGCTGGCGGGACGGCTGACGTTCGGGCCGACGCCGGTGCGGTTCCCATTCACGACGGCGGTGGTGGAGTGCTACGCGGACGCGAAGTGAGCGGGGGCAGGCGGAGTCGAGGTGAGGGGGGTCAGACGGAGTCGAGGTGAGCGAGGGTCAGGCGGACGCGCGGTGACCTACGGCTCTTCGAGCAGCCCGGCGTCGTGGGCGAGGACGGCGGCCTGGACGCGGTTGGCGCAGCCGGTGCGGGTGAGGATGCGGCTGATGTGCGCCTTGACCGTACCGGCGCTCAGATACAGCCGGTCGGCGATCTCCCCGTTGGACAGACCGGTGCCGAGCAGCCGCAGCACATCGCGTTCGGCCGGGGCCAGTCCGTCGATCCGGCGCAGCGCGGCCTCGGTGTCCCGGCCGGACCGCACATGCCGCTCCAGCAGCTGCCGGGTGATCCGGGGGGCCAGCACCGGCTCGCCCCTGGCGGCGAGCTGGACGGCGCGGATCAGGTCGGCGGGGCCGGTGTCCTTGAGGAGGAAGCCGCTCGCCCCGGCCCGCAGGGCCCGCGTCACGTGCGCGTCCTGCCCGAAGGCGGTCAGCATCACGACACAGGTGCGGGGCGAGAGACGGGAGATGTCCTCGGCCGCGGCGATACCGTCGCGCACCGGCATCTGGACGTCGACCAGGGCGACGTCGACGTCCTGGTCGCGACAGGCCGCGGCGGCTTCCCTGCCGTCGCCCGCCTCGGCGACCACCTCGATGTCGTCGGCGTTCTCCAGGATGAGCCGGATTCCGGCGCGCATCAGCGCCTCGTCGTCGGCGACCAGGACTCGGATCATCGGCTCATCCTAGGACTGCCCGCCCTCAGCTCATCCCAGGACCGCCAGCACCAGCAGGACGACGAGGAAACCCACGGTGGGCAGCACCACGACCAGCGCGGCGCAGCCCGAACCGAGGACCCGCGGCCAGGTCAGGATCTCGTCCGGCAGCGGGGCGCGGGCCCCTCCCGGCCCGGGGCGGACGAGCGGGTGAGGGGCAGTCGGCCGGCCGGGGGACGAGGGACCGGCGGCCGATCGCCCAGCGGCGGGCAGCCGGGCGACGACGCGGAAGCCGCCGTTCACCAGGGCGCCCGCCTCGAACGTGCCGCCGAGCAGCCCGACCCGCTCCTCGCAGCCGGCCAGTCCGCTGTGCGTGCCCCCGCGGGAGGGTCCGGCCACGGGCGGCGGGGCGTTGGTGACGGACACCTCGATCCCGCCGCCGACGCTCCTGACCTGCACCCGGGTGGGCGCGCCGGAGGCGTGCTTCAGCACGTTGGTCAGTCCCTCGCGGACCACCCGGTGAATGGCCTGCCGCGTCCGCGGCCCCAGCTCCTCCCCCTCGGGGACGGACCAGTCCAGCTCGACGGCGCTGCCGGTCCGCCGGGACTCGTCCACCAGCGCGGCGATGTCCTCCCGAGTCCCCCGCCCGTCCCCGGACCGGTCGTCCCCCGGACCGGCCAGCTCGGCGTGGCGCAGGACGCCCAGGATCTCGCGCAGTTCCTCCATCGCCGTACCGGCGGTCGTGCGCAGCAGCTCGGTCTGCCCGGCGAGGGCCGGCGCCTGCCGTGCGGCCGCCAGCTCGAGCGCCCCCGCGTGCACGGAGATGAGGCTCAGCCGGTGCCCCAGGAGGTCGTGCATCTCGCCCGCGATCCGGTTGCGTTCCTCCGTCCGCGCCGCCTCGGCGGTCAGGGCGCGGGCCCGCTCCAGATAGGCGTTGCGTTCCCGCAACAGGCTGACCAGCGGCCGCCGTTGCCCGAGCAGCGTCCCGGCCAGGGCGGGAAGCACCAGGAGCAGCACCAAGGAGACCGCGTTGCCCACCACTTGGAACGCGAGGCGCTCGGTCCGGAACGGGGCGGTGACGACGGTCAGCACCCCGACCACGGCCGAGGCCGCCCCGACGACCTGCCACGCCCGTCGCGTCGGTGCGATGCGCCGGGTCGCGGACATCACGACGAGCGGCGCCACCGCCACCGTCCACACGTTGACCCCCACGACCAGCACGGAGGCGCCCAGCACCGCGGCGACCGGCCGGCCACGGCGCACCGCGACGAGCAGCACCGCCCACACGGCCTCCAGCACGGCAAGCCCCGGCCGCGCGGGGACCACCAGCAACAGCGGCACCAGCCCGAAGGAGGCCGTGAGGAGACAGAGCAGCCCCTCGACGACGACCGTACGTCGTTCGGCACCACGCGCCGCGGCCCATCCGGCGACCGCCTCCCGCCGCACCCGGTGCGGCACACGGGCCAACGCCCGCCGCACCCGTACGGACGGCCGGGGCGCGCCCGTGCCGCCGTACTCCTGACCACCGCTACGCACCCGCACCCCCGGAACGCTATCCGCCCGGCCGTCCCGGCTCTCACGCACCCGGCAGACCGTCCAGCTCCGCCCGCAACGCGGCGAGGTCGGCCTGCTCGGCGGCCAGCAGCTCCGCCACGTGGGCGTCGTCGAGCAGCGCGGACAGCAGATGGACGGTGCCGACGGTGGGCGACTCCCGCTCGGCCGCCCGCAGCCGGGCGACAGCGACGGCGCGTTCGGCAGCGGCGGACAGCCGCGCCCGCTCCCCCTCCCCGGCACCGCCGGCCGACACCGCCGCAACCGGAGCGACGGCCGAAGCGACGGCCGAAGCGACGAGGGAGACCTGCCGCACTCCGTGCCGGCGCAGGACCGCCGGGGCGGCATTGGCCTCCGCCAGACCCTCCGGAAGCGAACGCCCCGCCACGGCCAACGCCCGGTCCAGGGCCAGCACCCCCAGCAGCAGATCCACCGGTTCCGCCACGTCCCGCCCGCACCGCACCGCCTGGCGCCCGGCCTCGACGTTCACGGCGAACAGCACCGGTGAACCGTTCAGCCCGGACTGCGCGGTCCACGAAGTGAACGCGCGGGACAGCCGGTTGCCGCTCCGGCCCACCGTCCCCGCCCGGCGCAGCAGCAGCACGCCGTACGACTCCGGCCGCTCGCTCGCGTCGTCCGACCCCGCGGCCTCGGCGTCCAGCCGGTCCAGCCGGGTCACCGCCTCGGCCGTGTCCAGCCGCCGGAGCAGCAGCGCCTCCCGCGCCCTGCTGTCCGGCAGCTCGAGCAGCGCCCTGGCCACGTGCCGGCCGCGCACGGAGACCGTCCCCTCGGCACGCGCGGACGCCAGCGCGTGCAGCAGACAGCTCCGCATCCCCCCGCTCATCGCGGGCGGCCCGGCCGGGATCCCCTCCCGCGCCGTCTCGCGCGATCCCAGCCCGAACCGCCACCACGCCTCGCGCCAGGCGGCATCGACCTCGGCCTCGTCGGCCTCCGCCCCCGGTCCGCCGTGCGCCTCGTCCTCGCTGACCCAGCCCCGGCCCGCCCGGGCCTGTATGAAGCCACTGAGCCCGCCGGACTGCCGCATCCCCGGGGCGATCGCCGCCCCCGCCTCCGAGTCCTCCATCACCAGCTGTTCCAGCAGGGTGTCCGTCCCCACGCACGCCAGCTCGCTCCGAACCGCCCGGCGCACCGTCGCGACGAGCACCTCCATGACGTCCGGCTCGAACTCCGTGGTCACCCCGAGCCCGGCCAGGTCCACCGTCGTCCCTCGCTGCCCCATCGAACGCCTCCTCACTACGCGGCGGTCCGCCCCGCCTGCCCGGACGACGCTAGGCACTCCCGCCCGGCACCCGCGCCTGCCGACCGGCCAGACTCCCGGTCCGATCGGCCCGCCCGGACAGCACGAGGAGCACCGCGAGGCGCGGAGGAGAACGCAGAAGACCCGCAGGCCGGATGTCCGACCTACGGGTCTCGATACTGGAGCCGCCTTCGGGATTCGAACCCGAGACCTACGCATTACGAGTGCGTTGCTCTGGCCATCTGAGCTAAGGCGGCGCGCCGTGCACCCATGGTGCGATCAGCAACGACGGTAAGTCTACACAGTTTCCCGGGGTGCTCCGAACCCGCCCCGGAGGCGTGGGCTCCGGGGCAGGCGGGGCGAGTGGGGCCTACGAGCAGCGCTTGCCGTCCTCCGGGGCGGTGCCGCGCAGCAGGTAGGTGTTGATCGCCGAGTCGATGCAGGTGCTGCCGCGGCCGTAGGCGGTGTGGCCGTCGCCCTCGTAGGTGAGGAGGTGGCCGGAGGAGAGCTGGTCGGACAGGGCCTCGGCCCAGCGGTACGGGGTGGCCGGGTCGCGGGTGGTGCCGACGACCACGATCGGGGTGGCGCCGGCCGCCACGATGCGGTGCGGCTCCCCCGTGGGCTTCACGGGCCAGTACGCGCAGTTCAGGGAGGACCAGGCGAGGCCCTCGCCGAAGACCGGGGAAGCCTTCTCGAACTCGGGGAGCGCGTCGCGCACCTCGTCCGGGGAGGAGAAGGCGGCCGGGAGGTCGAGGCAGTTCACGGCGGCGTTGGCGAACATCAGGTTGCTGTAGCCGCCGTCGGCCTCGCGCTCGTAGTAGCTGTCGGACAGGACCAGCAGGCCGGCGCCGTCCTTCTCCTTCATCGCCGAGGTCAGCGACTCGCGCAGCTGCTGCCAGGCGCCCTCGTCGTACATCGCCGCGATCACGCCGGTGGTGGCGAGGGACTCGGTGAGCCTGCGGCCGTCGGCGTCTCCGGCGGGGAGAGGTTTCGCGTCCAGGTCGTCGAAGAAGGACTTCAGGTTCTTGCCGACCTGGCCGGGGGTGGGGTCCTTGCCGCCGAGGGGGCAGTCCGGCTGCCGCACGCAGTCCTTCGCGAAGGACCGGAACGCGGTCTCGAAGCCCTCCGTCTGCTCCAGGTTCAGGCGGCGGGCGGGCAGGGAGGGGTCCATCGCGCCGTCCAGGACCAGGCGGCCCGCCCGGTCCGGGTACAGGCCGGCATAGGTCGCGCCCAGGAACGTGCCGTACGACGCTCCGACGTAGGTCAGCTTCTCGTCGCCCAGCACCGCACGCAGGACGTCCATGTCGCGCGCCGCCTCGACCGTCGAGACGTGGCGCAGCAACTTCGGCGCGTCGGCTCCGCAGCCCTCGGCGAACCCCTTGTAGGCGTCGACCAGCTCGTCCGTCTCGCCCGCGTCGTCCGGGGTGACGTCGGTCTGCGTGTACGCGTCCATCTCGCGGCCGTCGAGGCACTCGACGGGCTCACTGCGGGCCACGCCCCGCGGGTCGACGGCCACCATGTCGTACTGGGCGCGGACCTTCGCCGGGTAGCCGATGCCCGCGTACTGCTGGAGGTAGCCGATCGCCGAGCCGCCCGGTCCGCCCGGGTTCACCAGCAGCGAGCCGAGCCGCTTGCCCGGCCCCGTGGCCTTCTTGCGGGCCACCGCGAGCCGGACGTCGCCCTCGGCCGGCTCGGCGTAGTCGAGCGGGGCCTTCATGGTGGCGCACTGGAAGCCGGGGACACCGCAGTCGCGCCAGCCGAGCTTCTGCTCGTAGTACGGCGACAGCTCGGCGGGCGTGGTCTTCGGCAGGGGGGCCAGGGTCGCCGTGGCCGCCTCCGTCGCGCCCACCGCCCGTGCCGCGGGGGAGCCGGCGGACGTCGACGCGCCCCCGGCCGAGCAGGCGGTGGCGAGCAGCGCGGCGGCGAGCAGCGCCGTTCGGAAACGGGTGCTGCCGGTGCGGGTCCTGCGATGAGTGCGCCTTGTGTGCATCCAGCGAGCGTAACTCTCCGCGACGACATCATTGCGGTACGTGGTTTGCGTGCCCCGTACGTGTTACCGCGTCAACCGGGTGCGGCCCCGGCACGGTCTTGGAGGGGCGCGCGCTCAGCCCGATCGGAGCGCCATCGTCATCGCCTCCACGGCCAGCAGCGGGGGCACGTTGCGGTCGAGGGCCTCCCCGCAGGCGGCGACCGCCTCGATGCGGCGCAGGGTGGACTCGGGTGTGCTGCCGCGGGCAAGCCGCTCCAGGGCGTCCTCCGCGTCGGCGTTGGCGATCGCCACGCGGGAGCCGAGCTGGAGCGCCAGGACGTCGCGGTAGAAGCCGGTCAGCTCGCTCAGGGCGAGATCGAGGCTGTTGCGCTGGGTGCGCGCCTTGCGGCGTTTCTGGTCGGCCTCCAGGTCCTTGATCACGCCGGCCGTGCCGCGCGGGAGCCGGCCGCCCTGGGCCGCGCCCAGCGCCGCCTTCAGCTCCTCGGTCTCCTTGGCGTCCATCTCCTCGGCGAGCTGCTTGGCGTCCTCCGCCGCGGCGTCGACCAGCTCCTGGGCCGCCTTGAGGGCGCCGCCGACGTCCTCGACCCGCAGCGGCAGCTTCAGCACGGCGGCCCGGCGGTCCCGTGCCGCCTTGTCGGTGGCCAGGCGGCGGGCTCGGTCGATGTGTCCCTGGGTGGCGCGGGCCGCCGCGGCGGCGACGTCCGGTTCGATGCCCTCGCGCCGTACGAGCATGTCGGCGACGGCCTCGACCGACGGCGTGCGCAGGTTCAGGTGGCGGCAGCGGGAGCGGATCGTGGGCAGGACGTCCTCGACGGAGGGGGCGCACAGCAGCCAGACCGTCCGCGGCGCCGGTTCCTCCACGGCCTTCAGGACGGCGTTGGCCGACTTCTCGTTCAGCCGCTCGGCCTCCTCGACGAGGATGATCTGCCAGCGGCCGTTCGCGGGTGAGGTGAACGACTTGCGGACGGTGTCCCGCATGTCCTGGGCGCGGATCTCGGCGCCCATGGCGACCACGGTGCTGACGTCCGCGTGGGTGCCGACCAGCGCCGTGTGGCATCCGTCGCAGAAGCCGCAGCCGGGGACGCCGCCGAGGGCGCGGTCGGGGCTCACGCACTGCAGCGCGGCGGCGAACGCCCGGGCCGTCTGTGCCACGCCGGAGCCGGGCGGGCCCGTGAACAGCCAGGCGTGCGTCATGCTCGTCGCCTGCGGCAGCGGGCCCGCGGCCGCGGCGGCGGTGACGAAGGCGTCGGCGTCCCGGGCAGCGGCGGCGAGCGGCTCGCACACCTTCTCCTGCCCGACGAGGTCGTCCCATACGGTCATGGGTCACGCCGTCCTTCCGTCACACCGGGCCGACCGCACCGAGCGGCCGCGCTGATCCCGTCGCGACCTCCATTGTGCGGGGCGGCACTGACAACGAGGCGGGACCGCCGGGGCACACACCGCCCCGGGCGGTCCCGGTGCTCAGCGTCGTCCCCGTCCCCTGCCCGGGCCGCGGCCGTCGTCGTCGCGGCCGTCCTCGCCCTCGTCGTGCGGTCCCAGCAGCTCGTCCGCCAGCGTCGGCAGGTCGTCCAGCGGGGTCTCCTCGGCCCAGTCGGAGCGGCGCCTGCGGGACGGCGGTGCCTGGTCGGGGTCGATCTGGGGCAGCTCGCGCGTACGGTCCTGGGCGTCCTCGGCCGGGTCCTCCTCGCGGAAGTAGCCCGGCGGGACCCGGTCGGCGGGGTCGTCCCCGCGTACGGGCGGCAGGACGGCCGTCTCGTCGGCGGCTCCCGGCGGCGGCACGGGCGGCAGGACCGCCGTCTCCTCGGCGTCCCGCGGCTCCACCGCCGGAAGCACCGCCGTCTCGTCCACCGCGCGGGACGGCACCGGCGGCATGGGCAGCTCGGTCGTCACCTCGGACTCGGACTCGCCGGACGCCCGGCCGCCGCCCTTCGCCTCGTCGGCCGCGTCGTCGGGCGTGTCCCGCACCGGACGCAGTACCGCCGTGTCCTCCACCGGTCCGCCGGAGGCGTTGGTCGGGGTCACGATCGGGGTCGGCACCGTCACCGCGTCGGTGGGGGTGGAGGCGGCCGGCTTCCGGTGGGGTGCGTCCGCCGCCTCGGGGGCGGCGGACTTGGGGCCGGCCGCGGCCGCGGCCGCCGCCTGCTCCGCCGCCCGGCGCGCCTCCTCGGCCCGCAGCAGGGCCTCCTCGGCCTTGCGCTGCTTCTCCAGGCGCCTGGCCTCGGCCTCGGCGCGCAGCCGCTCCTCCTCCTCGGCCTGCTTGCGGCGCCGCTCCTCCTCGGCCCGCAGCCGTGCCTCCTCCTCGGCGCGCGCCTTCTCCTCCGCGAGGAGCCGGGCCCGCTCCTCCTCGGCCTTGCGGCGTGCTTCCTCGGCCCGCCGCCGGGCCTCCTCGGCCTGCCGCTCGGCCTCGCGCCGCTGTGCCTCCTCCAGCTCGCGCCGCTTGCGCTCCTCCTCCTCGGCGCGCACCCGCGCCTCCTCCGCGAGGCGCTCGCGCTCCAGGCGCTCCTCCTCGGCCTTGCGGGCGGCCTCCTCCTCGGCCTTGCGGCGGGCTTCCTCCTCGGCCTTGCGACGCGCCTCCTCCTGGGCCTTGATCTCGGCCTCGGACAGCGGCAGCACCTGGTCGAGCCGGTGGCGTACGGCGGTGCCGACGGCCTCCGGCTCCTGGCCGGCGTCCACGACGAGGTAGCGCCCGGGGTCGGCGGCGGCCAGGGTGAGGAAACCGGAGCGCACGCGCGCGTGGAACTCGGCGGGCTCCGACTCCAGCCGGTCCGGCGCCTCGGTGAACCGCTCGCGCGCGGCCTCCGGCGACACGTCCAGCAGGACGGTCAGGTGCGGCACGAGCCCGTTGGTGGCCCAGCGGTTGATACGGGCGATCTCGGTCGGCGACAGGTCGCGTCCGGCGCCCTGGTAGGCGACCGAGGAGTCGATGTAGCGGTCGGAGATGACCACGGCACCGCGCTCCAGGGCGGGCCGGACCACGGTGTCGACGTGCTCCGCGCGGTCGGCGGCGTACAGCAGCGCCTCCGCGCGGTGCGAGAGTCCGGCGCTGGAGACGTCCAGCAGGATGGAGCGCAGGCGCTTGCCGACCGGGGTGGCCCCGGGCTCGCGGGTGAGCACGACCTCGTGCCCCTTGCCGCGGATCCACTCGGCGAGGGCCTCGGCCTGGGTGGACTTGCCGGCGCCGTCGCCGCCCTCCAGGGCGATGAAGAAACCGGTCGCGGCGGGCGTCGGCACCGGGTCGTCGCCGCCGAGCAGCGCGTCCCGCAGGTCGTGCCGCAGCGGCACGCCGGAGCGGTCGTCGACCTTGGCCAGGACCAGCGCGGCCAGCGGCAGCAGCAGGGCGCCGAGCAGCATCAGGACGAACGCGGCGCCGCCGTGGGCGAAGACGAACTTGCCGTTCTCCAGCCGGTGCGGTCCGATCGCCGCGGCCACGACCGGCCCGACGACCGCGCCGAGCGCCACGCCGACCCGGACGACCGCGTGCAGGTGCTCGGTGGTCCGTGCCCTGCGGTGGTCCTCGGTCTCCTGGTCGAGCAGCGCGTGCCCGGTGTTCGCGGCCACGCCCGCGCCGACCCCGGCCAGCACGAGGAGCAGCAGCACGGTGGTGTCGTCCGGGACGAGCCCGGAGGCCAGCAGGGTGACGCCGGCGAAGGCGATGGCCAGGGCGAGCAGCCGCCGGCGGGACAGGGAGGGCAGCAGGGCGGGGGCGGTGCGGATGCCGACGACGACGCCGCCGGTCAGCGCGCCCACCGTCAGGCCGTACAGCACGGGGCCGCCGCCCAGATCCTTGGCGTGCAGCACCGCCACGGCGACCGTGGCGGCCACCACCGAGGCGACCGCGGCGCAGGCGGACACCAGCAGCGGGAGCACTCCGGTGCGGCCCTTGTCGACGACGCTGCCGCTCTTGGGGCGGCGCAGGCCCTCCAGCGGCGACCGCGCGCGCGGGGTGCGCACCGCGGGCAGCTCCAGGAAGCTCAGCACGGACAGGGACGCGGCGAACAGCCCGGCCGCGACGTACGAGCCGAGCGCCGCCTGGTGCTCGGCGAACCAGTCGACGCCGGCGCCCAGGAGGTTGTTCAGGAGCCCCGCGACGACCAGTACGACGGCCGCGAGGGGGATCGCCACGAAGCTCGTGCGCAGCGACAGGCGGCGCAGCGCGTCCATGTGGTCCGGCAGCGGCCGTACCGTGGCGCCCTCCAGGGGCGGGGCGGGCAGCAGCGCCGGGGCCGCGCTCTCCCGGCACACCGTCCAGAAGCGCTCGGCGACGCCGGTGACGAAGACGGTCACCAGGAGGACGGCGAGCGCGTCGTCGGGCGTCCAGTCGATCCACAGCGGCGCGACGATCAGCAGCGCGGCCCGCAGCCCGTCGGCGCCGACCATGGTCCAGCGCCGGTCGAGCGGCCCGTCCTGCGAGGTGAGTGAGGTCAGGGGCCCGAGCAGCACCGCGCCGAAGAGCAGCGTCGCCAGGATGCGGACGCCGAAGACGGTCGCCACTGCGAACGCCACGCCCCGGTAACCCCCGCCGAACGAGCCCGCGCCGATCGCGGCCTGGACGGCGAGGAGGACCAGCACCAGCAGGGCGAGGATGTCGCCGACACCCCCCACGAGCTGTGCGCTCCACAAACGCCTCAGCTGCGGACGGCGCAGCAAGGCGCGGACGGCGCGCTCGCGGGAGTCCGCGACCAGGGCGTCGTCCGGGGCGGAGTGAGGGGCCGTTGGCTGCTCGGCTCGCGTCATGCGTTCAGCCTATCGGTCGCCGCCGACAGTCCGGTGGGCGCGGCCGGACGTACGCACGCCCCGACACCGAAATGATGCCGGGGCGTTCGTTTTGCGAAGAGCGTGCGCGGCGCGGAAGGGGCGCCGCACGGCGGTTCGCGGATTTCTGAGCCGGACTCAGCCCTCGGACGCCTTCGACGCGGCCGTCTTCTTGGCCGCCGTCTTCGCCGTGCTCTTGGCGGCGGTCTTCTTGGCCGCCGTGGTCTTCGCGGCGGCCGTCTTCTTGGTCGTCGCCGCCTTCTTGGCCGGGGCCTTCTTGGCGGCCGTCTTCTTCACGGCCTTCTTCGCCGTCTTCTTGGCGGGCCCCTTGGCGCGCTTCTCGGCCAGCAGCTCGTAGCCGCGCTCGGGCGTGATCTCCTCGACGCTGTCGCCGGAGCGCAGCGTCGCGTTGGTCTCGCCGTCGGTGACGTACGGACCGAAGCGGCCGTCCTTGACGACGACGGGCTTCTCGCTGACCGGGTCGGTGCCCAGCTCCTTCAGCGGCGGCTTGGCCGCGGCCCTGCCACGCTGCTTGGGCTGGGCGTAGATCGCCAGCGCCTCCTCCAGCGTGATGTCGAAGAGCTGCTCCTCGGTCTGGAGGGACCGCGAGTCCGTGCCCTTCTTCAGGTACGGGCCGTAGCGGCCGTTCTGCGCGGTGATCTCCACGCCCTCCGCGTCGGTGCCGACGACCCGCGGCAGCGACATGAGCCTCAGGGCGTCGTCGAGGGTCACCGTGTCCAGCGACATCGACTTGAACAGTGAGGCGGTGCGCGGCTTCACGGCGTTCTTGCCGGTCTTCGGAGTGCCCTCGGGGAGCACCTCGGTGACGTACGGGCCGTAGCGGCCGTCCTTGGCGACGATGGCGTGGCCGGTGGCCGGGTCGGTGCCCAGCTCGAAGTCGCCGCTCGGCTTGGCCAGCAGCTCCTCCGCCAGCTCCACGGACAGCTCGTCGGGGGCCAGGTCCTCGGGCACGTCGGCACGCTGGTGGTTCTCGGAGTCCTTCTCGCCGCGCTCGACGTAGGGGCCGTAGCGCCCGACGCGCAGCACGATGTCGTTGCCGACGGGGAAGGAGGACACCTCGCGGGCGTCGATCGCGCCGAGGTCGGTGACCAGTTCCTTGAGGCCGCCGAGGTGGTCCCCGTCGCCGTTGCCCGCGTCGGCCGCGCCGCCGCCCGCGCCGTCGCCCGCGCCGAAGTAGAAGCGCCGCAGCCACGGCACGGCCTGGGCCTCGCCGCGCGCGATGCGGTCGAGGTCGTCCTCCATCCTGGCGGTGAAGTCGTAGTCGACGAGCCGCCCGAAGTGCTTCTCCAGGAGGTTGACCACGGCGAAGGAGAGGAAGGACGGGACGAGGGCCGTGCCCTTCTTGAAGACGTAGCCGCGGTCCAGGATGGTGCCGATGATCGACGCGTACGTCGACGGGCGGCCGATCTCGCGCTCTTCCAGCTCCTTGACCAGCGACGCCTCGGTGTAGCGGGCCGGGGGCTTGGTGGCGTGGCCGTCGACCGTGATCTCCTCGGCCGTCAGCGCGTCGCCCTCGGCGACCTGGGGCAGGCGGCGCTCGCGGTCGTCCAGCTCGGCGTTCGGGTCGTCGGCGCCCTCGACGTACGCCTTGAGGAAGCCGTGGAAGGTGATGGTCTTGCCGGAGGCGCTGAACTCGACGTCCCGGCCGTCGGAGGCGGCGCCGCCGATCTTCACCGTGACGCTGTTTCCGGTCGCGTCCTTCATCTGGGAGGCGACGGTCCGCTTCCAGATCAGCTCGTACAGCTTGAACTGGTCGCCGGTCAGACCGGTCTCGGCGGGCGTGCGGAAGCGGTCGCCTGAGGGGCGGATCGCCTCGTGCGCCTCCTGCGCGTTCTTGACCTTGCCGGCGTACGTGCGCGGCTGGGGCGGCAGGTAGTCGGCGCCGTACAGCTGCGTCACCTGGGCGCGGGCGGCGGAGACCGCCGTGTCGCTCAGGGTCGTGGAGTCCGTACGCATGTAGGTGATGTAGCCGTTCTCGTACAGTTTCTGGGCCACCTGCATGGTCGACTTCGCCCCGAAGCCGAGCTTGCGCGAGGCCTCCTGCTGGAGCGTCGTCGTACGGAACGGGGCGTACGGCGAGCGGCGGTACGGCTTGGACTCGACGGAGCGGACCGCGAACCGGGTGTTCTCCAGCGCGGCGGCGAGCGCGCGGGCGTTCGCCTCGTCGAGGTGGAGGGTGTTCGCGCTCTTGATCTGCCCCAGGGAGTCGAAGTCGCGGCCCTGCGCGACACGCCGTCCGTCGACCGTCTGGAGGCGGGCGACCAGCGACGACGGGTCGGAGGCGTCTCCCGCGCGGCCGGTGGCGAAGGTGCCGGTGAGGTCCCAGTACTCGGCGGAGCGGAACGCCATGCGCTCGCGTTCCCGCTCGACGACGAGCCGGGTGGCGACGGACTGGACACGGCCGGCCGACAGGCGCGGCATGACCTTCTTCCACAGGACCGGCGAGACCTCGTAGCCGTAGAGGCGGTCGAGGATGCGGCGGGTCTCCTGGGCGTCGACGAGCTTCTGGTTCAGCTCGCGCGGGTTGGCGACGGCGGCGCGGATCGCGTCCTTGGTGATCTCGTGGAACACCATGCGCTTGACCGGGATCTTCGGCTTGAGGACTTCCTGGAGGTGCCAGGCGATGGCCTCGCCCTCGCGGTCCTCATCGGTGGCGAGGAAGAGTTCGTCGGAGTCCTTCAGCAGGTCCTTGAGCTTCTTGACCTGGGACTTCTTGTCGGCGTTGACCACATAGATGGGCTGGAAGTCGTGTTCGACGTCCACGCCGAGGCGGCGGACCTCGCCGGTGTACTTCTCCGGTACCTCCGCCGCGCCGCTGGGAAGGTCGCGGATGTGCCCGACGCTCGCCTCGACGACGTAGCCAGGGCCGAGATAGCCCTTGATCGTCTTCGCCTTGGCGGGCGACTCGACGATGACGAGTCGTCGGCCGCCCTTCGCGGTCTCGCTGGTCGGGGACAACTTCGCTCTTCTCTCCGGTCGACGCTGGGCCTTCCCAGGGCGTGGTCCCGGGTCGGGTCGTTCTGTGTTTCGATCGTGACGCTGCGGAGTGTGACGGTACCTCCCGCCCCCGTGTCAAACGGGAAAAGCCCGCAACGGCCACTCGAACGGTAACCCGACGAACCCTGTTCCTGCCGCCCGGAGTGCCCACCTGCCCCGACGCACGTATCCGGAGTGCGATCCCCCGATTACCCGGGCGGCGACCCGTCCGGGGTCCGGAACCGGCCGTTCACACCTGCGTCAGGCACCAGGCCCCGAGGCCCAGCGCGACCACGGCGGCGACGCTCGCGACGGTCACCGATGCGACGGGGCTCACACCGTGCGCGACGGGTCGGCCGTGCCGCACCCGCGTCGCGGTCCACACCAGCAGACCGGCCCCGAACAGGGCGAACACCAATCCCGTGAAGATCGCCGGCCCGCTCTCCATGATCCCCCGTGCCCCTTTTCTCCAGCCCGCGCGTGTCCAGCCCCGGGGAGGCTGTCACGCGCGGGCGGCGGGCAGGCGAACCCGAGGTGAACGGGGAGCCGACGGGTCCGCCGGGTGTGGTCGGGCCTCCCGGTTCCCCGTGCGCCGGGTGGGGCGGGCGGCGCGAACGGCCGCGGAAAAAGAAATGGGTGAGCGCACCCACGCCCGGCGGCCGGGCCGACTACGCCGGTTCGAGGAAGCCCTGCTCCACCAGCAGCCGGATCTGCGCGGGCGTACGGTCGCGCAGGGCCACCGGGTCCTCGCCCACCAGCTGGGCGATGGCGTCCAGGATGCGTCCCGCGCTCATGGTGCCGTCGCAGACGCCCGCGAAACCGGCGCCGACCGTGTCGACCCGGGTGGCCCGGCGCATGCCGCGGTTCTGGCGCAGGACGACGTGCTCCGGGTCCTCGGCGCCGGGCAGCCCGACCTGCTCCTGGACGACCTCGCCCGCCAGCGTGAAGTGCGCCTCCAGCAGGGCCGCGTCGTCGTGGGAGCGAAGGTAGTCGACGCGGTCGAAGTGGGCGCGCACGGTCTCGCCGAGCGGCTGCTCGATCGGGTGCGGCCACTCCTCGGCGACGACCGAGGGCTCGGCGGCCCCGGTCCGGCGCAGCGTGATCCAGCCGAAGCCGACGGCCTTGACCTTGCGCGCCTCGAACTCGTCCAGCCACGCGTCGTACCGCGCCTGGTAGTCGGCCGGGTCACCGCGGTGGTCGCCCGCGTCCCGCAGCCACAGCTCGGCGTACTGGGTGACGTCCTGCACCTCGCGCTGCACGATCCAGGCGTCGCAGCCGCGCGGCACCCAGGAGCGCAGCCGGTCCGTCCAGTCCTCCCCCTCCACGTGCTGCCAGTTGGCGAGGAAGTGCGCGAACCCGCCCTCGTTCAGGCGCTCCCCCGTCTGCTGAACGAGCGAGCGGCACAGATCGTCCCCGCTCATCCCGCCGTCGCGGTAGGTGAGCCGGGCACCGGGCGAGATCACGAACGGCGGGTTGGAGACGATGAGGTCGTACGTCTCGTCGTCGGCGACCGGCTCGTACAGGGAGCCTTCGCGCAGGTCGGCGGCCGGGGCTCCGGACAGGGCGAGGGTGAGCGCGGCGATGTGCAGCGCGCGCGGGTTGACGTCGGTGGCCGTCACGCGCGTGGCGTGCGCGGCGGCGTGCAGCGCCTGGATGCCGGAGCCGGTACCGAGGTCGAGGGCGGCGGAGACGGGCGTACGCACGGTGAGGCCCGCCAGGGTCGTCGAGGCGCCGCCGACGCCGAGGACGACGCCCCGGGCGTGTCGGCCGATGCCACCGGCGCCGCCGACCGCGCAGCCGAGGTCGGAGACGATGAACCAGTCCTCGCCGTCGGCCCCGCCGTACGGCCGTACGTCCACGGTGGCCGCGACCTCGTCGTCGCCCGCGCGGTCGAGCCATCCGCTCTCCAGGCAGGCGTCGACGGGCAGGACGTCCGCCACGCGCGCGCGGGGGACGGGTTGCTGGAGCAGGAACAGCCGGACGAGCAGTTCCAGCGGCGTGTCGCCGCGGGTCGCCCGGAGCGCGGGCACGGTCTCGCTGCGCGACAGCGCCGCGTACGCGGGGGCGCCGAGCAGCTCCAGCAGTCCGTCGGCGGTGAAGGACGCCCCGAGCAGGGCGTCCCGCAGCCGGGCGGTGACGTCGGGGCGGTCGGCGGAGGGCAGGGGGGACAGGCTGGCGTTACTCACACCCCCATTGTGGCCCGGCGGTCACCGCCCCGCCCCGCGTCCGCGTGGGGACGCCCGTCCCGTCAGCCCTCGGCGGCCGACGGCGTCACCGAGGCCGACTTGCAGCTGGCCTGCTTGGCCATCGCCTTGCCGACGTCGCCCTCCTCCAGGGTCTTCAGCGCGTTGCTGCCGCTCTTGCTGAGCTTGTTCAGCTCGGTGGCGATGTCCTTGAGGCCGTCGGCGAACTTGGCCTGGTCCTTGGTGTCGAGCTCCTCCACCTGCTTGCGCAGGGAGGCGTAGGACGAGGAGAGGCCGTTCAGCTCGGTGACCGCGTCCTTCTGCTTCTTCTCGCCGTCGTCGACGTCCGGGGGACCGGCCTTCTGCACGGTGGCGCCCATCGCCTTGTAGGCGTCGGACATGTCCTGGAACGCCTTCGCGTCGGTCTTCTGGACCTCGGCGGGGGTGCTGTTGTCCGAGGTCTCCTTCTGGATCGCCGCGTTGGCCGCCTCGATCTTCTTGGCCTGCGGCTGCACGCCCTGGCAGACGTCCTTGGCCCAGGAGTCCAGCTTCTCGTTGTCGTCGCTGCTGCTGCATCCCGTCAGCGCCAGTACCAGTACCGCACCGCCGGACAGTGCGGCCGCGAGCTTCTTGTTCACCGGATTGGTCCCTTCCATGGCTCTCGGCCCCGGAACATACACGCCGGATGGAGGACATCGACCGGACGAACATCCGTTAAGACCGTATTGAAGCCATTTGCACCAAGAGAGAGAAGGCTCACGGTGACGGGTGCGCGCACGCGCGGAACGGGCGGACGACGCGTCAACACGCGCCCTCCGCCCGTCCATTGGGCAGCACCCCGCCAGAGGCCGTACGGCGGCCCCGGCGGCGGGATCTACGAAACCACCGCCGGATCTGCCGACTTGGGTTCCGGGTCGGAGTTGTCCTCGTCACCCATGGCGATCCCGCGCCGCTTGGACACGTAGACCGCCGCCGCGATCACGACGAACGCGACCACGGCGATCATCACCCGTACGCCGGTGCTCTTGTCGGTTCCGTAGGAGAACTTGATGACCGCGGGGGCGATGAGCAGCGCCACCAGGTTCATGACCTTGAGCAGCGGGTTGATCGCCGGACCCGCGGTGTCCTTGAACGGGTCGCCGACCGTGTCGCCGATCACGGTGGCGGCGTGGGCCTCACTGCCCTTGCCGCCGTGGTGACCGTCCTCGACGAGTTTCTTGGCGTTGTCCCAGGCGCCACCGGAGTTGGCGAGGAACACCGCCATCAGCGTGCCGGCGCCGATCGCGCCCGCCAGGAACGCGCCGAGCGCGCCCACGCCGAGCGTGAACCCGATGAAGATGGGTGCCATCACGGCGAGCAGACCGGGCGTGGCGAGTTCCCGCAGGGCGTCCCTGGTACAGATGTCGACGACCTTGCCGTACTCGGGTTTCTCGCTGTAGTCCATGATCCCGGGCCGTTCCCGGAACTGCCGGCGCACCTCGAAGACCACCGCGCCCGCCGACCGCGACACCGCGTTGATCGCCAGCCCCGAGAAGAGGAAGACGACCGCCGCTCCCGCGATGAGCCCGACGAGGTTGTTGGGCTGCGAGATGTCCATCATCAGGTTCATCGGCGCGCCCTCGCCGCTGAGTTTCTCGCCCACGTCCGCCGCGCCGGTGGTGATGGCGTCGCGGTACGACCCGAACAGCGCCGCCGCCGCGAGGACGGCGGTGGCGATGGCGATGCCCTTGGTGATGGCCTTGGTGGTGTTGCCGACGGCGTCCAGGTCGGTGAGCACCTGAGCACCGGCGCCCTCGACGTCGCCGGACATCTCCGCGATGCCCTGCGCGTTGTCGGAGACCGGCCCGAAGGTGTCCATGGCGACGATGACGCCGACCGTGGTGAGCAGGCCGGTGCCGGCCAGCGCCACCGCGAACAGCGCCAGCATGATCGACGTACCGCCGAGCAGGAAGGCCCCGTAGACGCCGAGCCCGATCAACAGGGCCGTGTAGACGGCGGATTCGAGGCCGAGCGAGATCCCGGCGAGGACGACGGTGGCGGGACCGGTGAGCGAGGTCTTGCCGATGTCCTTGACGGGGCGCCGGGTGGTCTCGGTGAAGTAGCCGGTGAGCTGCTGGATCAGGGCGGCGAGCACGATGCCGATCGCGACCGCGACCAGCGCGAGGATCCGCGGGTCGCCGCTCCTGCCCGCGATCGCCGCGTCGGTGACGCCGTCCAGGTCGGCGTACGAACCGGGCAGATAGACGAAGACGGCGACCGCCACAAGGACCAGCGAGATCACCGCGGAGAGGAAGAAGCCCCGGTTGATCGCGCTCATGCCGCTGCGGTCGGACCGCCGTGGCGCCACCGCGAAGATGCCGATCATCGCCGTGATCACGCCGATCGCCGGGACCAGCAGCGGGAACGCCAGCCCGGCGTCGCCGAAGGCCACCTTGCCGAGGATCAGCGCGGCCACCAGGGTGACCGCGTAGGACTCGAAGAGGTCGGCCGCCATGCCCGCGCAGTCGCCGACGTTGTCGCCCACGTTGTCGGCGATGGTCGCGGCATTGCGCGGATCGTCCTCCGGAATGCCCTGCTCGACCTTTCCGACCAGGTCGGCGCCGACGTCGGCGGCCTTGGTGAAGATGCCGCCGCCGACGCGCATGAACATCGCGATCAGCGCGGCACCGAGGCCGAAGCCCTCCAGCACCTTCGGCGCGTCGGCCGCGTACACCAGCACCACGCAGCAGGCGCCCAGCAGGCCGAGCCCCACCGTGAACATGCCGACGACGCCGCCCGTACGAAACGCGATCTTCGTCGCTTTGTGCGAGACGAGAGTGAGATCCTTTTCCGGTTCGCCGGGGGCCGGTGTCGCTTCCCGCGCCGCCGCGGCGACGCGCACATTGCTGCGCACGGCGAGCCACATACCGATATAGCCGGTGGCCGCCGAGAACGCCGCGCCGATCAGGAAGAAGATCGAACGTCCGGCACGTTGATTCCAGTCGTCCGCGGGCAGCAGCATGAGCAGGAAGAACACGACGACGGCGAATACGCCGAGCGTGCGCAACTGCCGGGCCAGGTAGGCGTTCGCGCCTTCCTGTACGGCCGCTGCGATCTTCTTCATGCTGTCGGTTCCCTCGC
Source organism: Streptomyces sp. NPDC034099 (assembly GCF_055575415.1). NCBI lineage: Bacteria > Bacillati > Actinomycetota > Actinomycetes > Kitasatosporales > Streptomycetaceae > Streptomyces > Streptomyces sp. NPDC034099. The sequence goes on from NZ_JBVISR010000004.1 coordinate 128,628, forward strand.
CCGCCGCGAGCACCTGGCGCACCAGGACACCGGCGAGCACCAGCGCGGCCAGGGCGACGACCGCGATGACCGCGACCAGCACGCGGTTCGAGTCGGTCAGCACGGCGGCTGCGAGGTGGGAGGGATCGCCCAACTGATGAGGGGTGGAAAGCTCCGCCATTCGTCCTCCTTGACGCTTGGGCTGAGCTCAAGATGTGGACGGGATTGTAGGTACCGGAACCTGATCAAAACAGTGCACGACAAATGGAATTGAGCTGTCAACCGCAAGGGGCCCGGAAGTAGTAATGCCCCTCCGGCATTAATGCCGTGATCCATTCGGTGATCAGCTCGGGGGTCCGATCGCTGATCCGATCGGTGACCCGTTTGCTGATCAATTTCTGTGCGATTGATCGTGAAGGAATTCACTTGGCGCACGCACGATCCCAATGTATGTCCGCACATGACAAAGGGCCCCACCAGGTGGGGCCCTTTGGGTGATACGGGGGTCGACGCAGCGATCAGACCGGCGGCAGCACCGCCGGCGTGGTCGGCCAGGTCATGCGGATCAGCCCGCCGCCCTCGCCCGCCGTGACCTCCACGTCGTCCACGAGCCCGCTGATGACCGCGAGGCCCATCTGGTCCTCCTCGGCCTCCAGCTCGTCGGCGGCGCCCCCCGAGGTCTTGATCCCGGGGACCGCGTGCGGCGCCTCGTCGCCGACCTCGATGGAGAACTGCTTCTCCTCCTCGATCAGCGCCACCTTGACCGGCGCCGTGATGCCGACGTGCTGATGCAGGCCCACGGCCCGGGTGCAGGCCTCGCCGACGGCGAGCCTGACCTCGTCGAGGACGGCCTCGTCCACTCCGGCCCTGCGCGCCACCGCAGCCGCCACCAGACGGGCGGTGCGGACGTGCTCGGGCAGCGCGCTGAAGCGGAGTTCGACGGTGGCCATGCATCCCCCTCGGAACTACGGGCGTGCTTTCGGGGGTCCGGGCCGCCGACAGCCCGGACCCCCCTCGTTCTCTTGCTGCCCCGGGCCGCACAGGACCCGGGGCCGGTCGTCAGTCGGTGGCCGCCACCGCTTCCTCGACCGAGGTGTGAATGGGGAACACCTTGGTGAGGCCGGTGATACGGAAGATCTTGAGAATGCGCTCCTGGTTGCAGACCAGCCGCAGCGAGCCCTCATGGGCACGCACCCGCTTCAGTCCACCCACCAGCACGCCGAGCCCTGTGGAGTCGAGGAAGTCCACGCCCTCCATGTCGACGACGAGGTGGAAACTCCCGTCGTTCACGAGCTCGACCAGCTGCTCACGCAGCTTGGGCGCGGTGTATACATCAATTTCGCCACCGACCTCGACGACCGTACGATCGCCGACGGTACGGGTCGACAGGGACAGGTCCACGGATCCTCCAGCACCTTGCTATCGAGCGGTCGTCCCTCGGGACACCTCGGCTTGAAGCCCCCAGGACGGTTCGCCAGCCGCGATGGCATTCAATCACTTACCGGCAGGCGTGCACGACGCCTTGGTCCCATTGTCCGTCACGCCAGTGACAGACTCGGTGCCGATGGCCAAGAATCACCGACCCGATCGATCCCCGGCGGAGCCCGGCTCCCGGCCGGAACCGGGCATGCTCCTGGACCGGCTCGCCGCGGGACCGAGCCGGGCTGCGCGCATCACTCATACGGAGCACTTGCCCCCACGTGCGGGCCGTCATGCCCTCTGGCCGGACCGGATTAGACCGGAGGTGCTGGCCGCGGTGCTGGCCGCGGGCATCGAACACCCCTGGGCCCACCAGGCACGCGTGGCCGAGCACGCCCTCGACGGCGACTCGGTGGTCGTCGCCACGGGCACCGCGTCCGGCAAGTCCCTGGCCTATCTGGTGCCGGTCCTGTCGGCCCTGGTGGATGGCTCCGAGGCGCCGAACGGGCGCGGCGCCACCACCCTCTACCTCGCCCCCACCAAGGCGCTGGCGGCCGACCAGTGCCGGTCGGTGAAGGAACTTTCACAACCTCTCGGCACGTCCGTCCGGGCCGCTGTCTACGACGGCGACACCCCGTTCGAGGAACGCGAGTGGATCCGCCAGTACGGAACGTACGTCCTGACCAACCCGGACATGCTGCACCGCGGCATCCTGCCCTCCCACTCCCGCTGGTCGTCGTTCCTGAAGGCGCTCAAGTACGTCGTCATCGACGAGTGCCACACCTACCGCGGCGTCTTCGGCTCCCACGTCGCCCAGGTGCTGCGCAGACTGCGAAGACTGTGTGCCCGCTACGGCGCGTCGCCCGTGTTCCTGCTCGCCTCCGCCACCGCCGCCCAGCCCGCGGTGGCGGCCCGCCGGCTCACCGGGCTCCCGGTGATCGAGGTCGCCGACGACGCGTCACCGCGCGGTGAACTGGTGTTCGCCCTCTGGGAACCGCCGCTGACCGAACTGGAGGGCGAGAAGGGCGCACCGGTCCGCCGTACGGCCACCGCGGAGGCCGCCGACCTGCTCACCGACCTCACCGTCCAGGGCATGCGCTCGATCACCTTCGTACGGTCCCGGCGCGGCGCGGAGCTGATCTCCGTGATCGCCCAGGAACGTCTGGCCGAGGTCGACCGCTCCCTGGTCCGGCGGGTGGCGGCGTACCGCGGCGGCTACCTCCCCGAGGAGCGCCGCGCCCTGGAACGCGCCCTGCACTCCGGCGACCTCCTCGGCCTCGCGGCGACGAACGCCCTGGAACTCGGCCTCGACATCTCCGGCCTGGACGCCGTGGTGATCGCCGGGTACCCGGGCACGCGGGCCTCGCTGTGGCAGCAGGCGGGCCGGGCGGGCCGAGCCGGACAGGGGGCGCTGGCCGTGCTGGTCGCCCGTGACGACCCGCTGGACACCTTCCTCGTCCACCACCCGGAGGCCCTGTTCGACCAACCGGTGGAATCCACCGTCCTGGACCCCGACAACCCGTACGTCCTCGCCCCCCACCTGTGCGCGGCGGCGGCGGAACTGCCCCTGACCGAGGAGGACCTGAAGCTCTTCGGTCCCGCCTGCGAGGAGCTGCTGCCCCAGCTGGAGGCGGCGAAGCTGCTGCGCCGGCGGACCCGGGCCTGGCACTGGACACGCCGTGAGCGGGCCGCCGACCTGACGGACATCCGCGGCGAGGGCGGACGCCCGGTCCAGGTCGTCGAGGAGGGCACGGGACGGCTGCTGGGCACCGTGGACGCCGGTGCCGCCCACACGACCGTCCACGAGGGCGCCGTGCACCTCCACCAGGGGCGCACGTACCTCGTCCGCTCCCTCGACCTGGAGGACTCCGTCGCACTGGTCGAGCAGGCCACCCCCGCCTACTCGACGGTGGCCCGCGACACGACGGCGATCTCGGTCCTGGAGACCGACGTCGAGGTCCCCTGGGGCGACGGGCGCCTCTGCTACGGCTCCGTCGAGGTCACCAACCAAGTGGTCTCCTTCCTGCGGCGGCGCCTGATCACCGGTGAGGTCCTGGGCGAGACGAAGCTCGACCTCCCTCCCCGGACGCTGCGCACGCGCGCGGTGTGGTGGACGGTCACCGAGGACCAACTGGACGCGGCCCGGATCAACCCGGAGATCCTCGGCGGGGCCCTGCACGCCGCGGAGCACGCCTCGATCGGCATGCTGCCCCTGTTCGCGACCTGCGACCGCTGGGACATCGGCGGCGTGTCGGTCCCCCTGCACCCGGACACCCTGCTGCCGACGGTCTTCGTGTACGACGGCCACCCCGGAGGCGCGGGCTTCGCCGAGCGCGCCTTCCACACCGCCCGCGACTGGCTCACGGCCACCCGGGAGGCCATCGCCTCCTGCGAGTGCGACGCGGGCTGTCCGTCGTGCATCCAGTCCCCCAAGTGCGGCAACGGCAACGATCCGCTGCACAAACGGGGGGCCGTACGGCTCCTCACGGTGCTGCTGCGGGGGGCGGCGGAGGCGGAGTAGGCGGTGCGGAGGGCAGAGGCGGCGGGGCTGGTGCGGGTGACGTGAGCGGGGCGGGGCCCGCCCTCGCCCGGACCTCCGCCGTGAACGGGCCCCTGCCCGAGGCCGCCGTCACGTCCGAGACCTGCTCGGTGATCACGCACCTCACCAACCTCACCCCCTGCGCCCGCGCGACGCCGCTCGCCCTCTCGCACGCCGTCGTGCCGCCCTGTGCCCAGTGGTCCGCCGCCGCGAGGGCCGCCAGATCGGCGCCGCCGGCCGCGCGATGGCGGGCCACGACGGCCTGCCCCAGGGCCAGCACCACGCCGAACACCACGCACAGAACGGCGATGGCGGCAACGCTCCACACGGTCGCCGAGCCCCGGTCGGAGGCGCTGCGGAGGAGAGCCGCGGGGGCCGAGGCAGGTGCCGGGGCGGCGGGTGCGGGCGCGGCAGCAGGCACGAGGATCGAGGCAGGCGTGGAGACGTCGGCCTGGTTGTGGTCGCCCGCAGGGTCGGGGCCGGTCCCGGTCCCGACCCTGGCTCCGGTGCTGCCCCGGCCGGTTGCCGACCGGGGCGGGGCTCCGCCCCTCACGGCTCCGCCCTCACCGGTTCCGCGGCCGCCGGCTCCGTCCCCGGCGGCTGCTCCGCCGAGGCCACGGCCTCTTCCCGTACCTCGAAGGGCAGCCCGTGCAGGGCCGGTGGGTCGGCCACCACGACCACGCGGACCAGCCCCGCCTCCCGGCTGACCGTGACCCGCGCCCCGCGCGGAGCCGCCTCGCGGGCCACCTCCACGACGGCGTCGTCCGGGTCCTGTCGTGCCGCCGCGCGGGCGCCCGTCCGGGCCGCGTCCACGCACTGGATCTGGGCGGCCACCACGAGCAGCCCCCACACCAGCGCCATCGCGAACACCACCAGCACGGGCACTACCACGGCCGCCTCCGCCGTCACGAAGCCGCTGTCCTGTCCGCTGCCAGGGGCCCGTGCCTTCGCCCTCGCCGCCCGCTCACATCCGCGCATTGAGTGCCCCCTTCACGATGCCCTGCAACTCCGCGCTGACCGTGCCGCTGGTCACGACCTTGTAGAGGACGACGGCGAAGGCCACCGCGGCGACGATCCCCATCGCGTACTCGGAAGTGACCATTCCCGCGTCCCGCCGAAGGGCCTGCCGCACGGCCCGCCTCCGCAGCGCCGTACCCACTCCGCACACCAGGGCACACAGCCGTGCCCGTACCACCTGATACATCGCAACCCCCGTAAGGCTTGATCCTGTTGTTCACTCGCCCGCCCGTCGCTCGTGCGCCGGACACTCACTCGCCGGCCCTGCCGTCGGCCCGGCCCCATCCCTCAGCCACCGCCTCCCCCACGCCCCAGCACCCCGCCGGCCAGCCCGATGACCACCGGCAGCACGCCCACCGCGATGAACGCGGGCAGAAAGCACAGCCCCACCGGCACGGTGACCATGACGGCCGCCCGACGGGCCCGGGCCGCCGTGGTGCGGGCCCAGTCGGCACGGGCCTGGGCGGCGAGCCGGGCGGCCGGACCCGCCGCGGGCAGGCCGGACACCTCGGCCCGCTCCAGCAACCGCGCCAGGGGGACGGCCCCCGCGAGGGCGGCCAACCCGCGCCAGGCGCCGTCCGGTTCGCCGCCGAGGCGCACCTCCGCGGCGCCGCGTCCCAGTGCGTCCCCGACCGGTCCGCCCAGGGCGTCGCCGACCGCCCGCGCCGCGGCGGCCGGGCTCGCGCCCGCCGCGACGCAGGCCGCCAGCAGGTCGGCCGCCAACGGAAGTTGGCGGGCGGCCTCCGCGGCAGCGGCCTCCGCCGCCGACGTACCGGCCGCCGAACGCCGGGCACTCCAACGCCACAGCGCGGCCGCGCCGACCAGGCCCACCAGGACCCCGACCGCACCGCCGACCACGGCCCAACCGGCGCCCACCGTGCCGACCAACGGCAGCCATGGGCGAACGGTGCTCAGCACCTCGGCACGGCGCGCGGCGGGACGAGCCGGTTCCGGTGCCAGCAGGCCGGTGAGCCGCTTGCGCACCCCGCGCTCCCGCCGGGCGGCCACGAGACCGCGCGTCAGCCAGCCGGCGACCAGCACCGTCCCCACCACTGCCCCCAGCCTGTGGACAAGGTCGCCGTTCACGACGCCGCCTCCGCCCCGCGCACGATCCGCGCCACCCACCACACGCCCAGGCTCTCCAGAACCCCACCGGCCAGCAGACAGCCCAGCCCGGCTCCGGTGTGCAACAGCACGTGCAGCGGATCGGACCCAAGGGCCACGCCGAGCAGGAGCCCGAGGACCGGCAGGCCGGCGAGCATCACGGCCGTGGCCCGGGCGCCCGCCAACTGGGCGCGCAGATCGGAGCGCTGGTCCCGCTCGGCACGCAATGCGCCCTCCAGCCGGTCGAGACCGGCCGCGAGTCCCGCACCCTGGTCGACCGCGACCCGCCAGCACGCCGCGAGTCCGCGCAGCCCTTCGGCGCCGGGCTGTCCGGCCGCCGCCGCCAGCGACCCGGGGACGTCCCCGCCGAACCGGGCCGCCGCCAGCACCGCCGCCTGCGCGTCACCCAGCCCGCCGGAGTCGTGCGCGGCGCACAGGAGCGCCTCGCCCGGTTGTCGTCCCGCCCGCACCTCCCCGGCGAGCGACCCGCACAGGGCGATCACCGCGTCCTGCCGACGCTCCCGGGCCCGCCGCTCCCGGCCGGCCAGCCGCGCCCGCCGCAGCACCGGCACGCCGGCCGCCCCCGCGACGACCGGCAGCAGCGAATGGCCCAGGAGCGCCAGCACCAGCCCGGCCGCCGGTGACCACCACTCGGGCCTCAGCCGGCCACGGACCCGCCGCAACCCGTCCGTCATCCGGCGCGCCGGGGGTGGCCCGGCACTACCCGCTCCACCCGACCCGTCGGTCCCGTCAGTCCCGCTCGTCCTGCCCGTTCTGCCCGTTCCGTCCGTTCGGCCCGTTCGGCCTTCGGCGAGCACCGTCCGAGCCCGCCGTAGGCCCGAGTGCCACCCACCGGCCAGCCAGGCGGCCGCTCCCAGGCACACCAGGGCCACGCCCGTCGACAGCTCGCCCGCCCCCGGCACGCCCGTCCCCGTCGCGCTCAGCACCCCTGCACCTCCCGTCCGACAGCCCGCTCCTCGAACTCCGCACCGCGCAACAGCTCCCGCAGCCGCTGCCAGCCGCGTTCGGCCACGAAGGCCTCCGCTCCCCATCGCAGCGCGGGCACGGTCCGCACCAGCCCCGACGGGTCCCGCTCCAGGACGTGCACCTCGGCGATCCGGCGCCGACCCGCGCGGTCACGGACCAGGTGGAGGACCACCGAGAGGGCCGCCGCGAGCTGACTGTGCAGAGCCGCACGGTCCAGGCCCGCGACCGTGCCGAGCGCCTCGAGGCGGGCCGGTACGTCCATGGCCGCATTGGCGTGCACCGTCCCGCACCCGCCTTCGTGCCCCGTGTTCAACGCGGCGAGCAGATGGACCACTTCGGGACCGCGCACCTCGCCCACGACCAGCCGGTCCGGTCGCATCCGCAGCGCCTGGCGCACCAGGTCCTCCAAGGTGACCAGACCCGCGGCCTCCTGGTTCGCCGGTCTGGTCTCCAGACGGACGACGTGTGGATGGTCGGGTCGCAGCTCCGCCGAGTCCTCGGCCAGCACGATGCGCTCGTCCGGTCCGACGAGCCCGAGCAAAGCGCTGAGCAGCGTCGTCTTCCCGAACCTGAGACAATGACACCTCTACTGAGGCAGACTCAGGACATGAAGAGCACCCAGACGGGGGACGCCCGGACGCGCGCGGTCATCTACGTCCGCATCAGCCAGGACCGCACCGGCGCCGGCCTCGGCGTCGACCGGCAGCGCGAGGACTGCGAGGCCCTCGCCGAGCGGAACGGCTGGGAGGTCGTCGAGGTGTACGTCGACAACGACGTGTCCGCCTACCGCAAGGGCGCCAAGCGCAAGGGCTACCAGCGCATGCTCGCCGACCTCGACGACGGCAAGGCCACCGTCGTCATCGTCTGGCACACCGACCGACTCCACCGGTCTCCCCTCGAGCTGGAGGGGTACATCAACCTGTGCGAGCAGCGCGGCGTGACCACGCACACCGTGCAGGCCGGGGAGCTGGACCTGGCCACGTCTTCTGGGCGCTTCGTGGCCCGGATGCTGGGCAACGTCGCCAGGCACGAATCGGAGCACAAGGCGGAACGCGTCTCCCGTGCCCGGCAGCAGAAGGCGCTCGCCGGCGAGTGGATGGGCGGGATTCGCCCGTTCGGATGGGGTCTCCCCACGGGGGAGATGCGCACCAAGGTCGACCGGAAGACGGGCGAGGAGACCGAGGTGCCCGCGCTGGACATGATGAAGGCCGTGCCCGAAGAGGCCGAGGCGCTGCGCTTCTGGACGGACGAGATCCTCTCCGGCGCCTCGATCCGGTCCCTGGTTCAGTGGTGCGCGCACAAGGGCGTCCTGACCACGCGAGGGAACGCTGTCTCCCACACCGACATGCGGGACATGCTGCTACGCCCGAGGAACGCCGGAATCGCCGTCTACAGGGGCGAGGAGGTCGGCCGGGGGAAGTGGGAGCCGATCGTCGACGAGGCGAAGTACAGGGCCGTCGTGGCTATCCTGAAGGACCCCGCGCGGACGACGACGCCGGGCGCGACGCCGAAGTGGCTGGGCTCGCTGCTGTACCGGTGCGGCCGCGGCGACTGCACCCAGTACGTGTTCGTCACCCAGTCCGGCGGTCGCCGGTTCCCGTCATACCGGTGCCAGACCGGGCACGGCGGCGGCCGGCGCGCCGAGGTCGTCGACCAGTACGTGGAGGACACGGTCGTGGAGCGGCTGTCCCGGCCGGACGCTCACGAGCTGCTGGAGCCCGCTCCAGAGGGCGTGAACGTGGCTGCACTGCAGGCGGAGGGCGAGCAGATCCGCGCGCGGATGCGGGACCTCGGCGGCCTGTTCGGTGCGGGCCAGCTCGAGCTGGGGCCGTTCACGGAAGGGATGGAGACGGCTCGCGCTCAGCTGGACGGCGTGACGCGGCAGCTGGCGCGCGCGGCGACCGCAGATCCGCTGGCCGGCTTGGTGGGGGCGCCGGACGTGCGGGCGGCGTGGAAGGCGCTGGAGCTGGACCGGCAACGGTCGGTGCTGCGGGCCCTAGTCGAGGTGACGCTGAAGACGCCACGGCCGGGCCGGATGCCGGACGGCGGGTACTTCGACTACGACGCTGTGGCTTTTCGCTGGAGGCGGGGCCCTGCCTAGCCGTTCTTGGGCTTCTTGCGTCGGACAACCCGCCGTCGCGGTTTACCCTCAGCCACTTGCTTGGACGCCGAGCCACGCGAAACGCCACCGGACGCGCCGTTGAGCTCCAAGGCGTACTGCTCAATTAGAGCCGTGGGGTCAATCCCATACGCCCGTGCAAGAACGCGAATATATCCACGCACATAAACGGCCTGATTCTCGTGATCACTGACCCATGAATCAAAGTCGTTGCGTTCGATGGCATCAATTACTTCCGGTTGAATGCGCGTCAACATATGCACGTCGTCAAGCGTCATATCGAGCCGCTTCCGCGCATCTGCCAATTGTGCTCCGATGGTCAAAATCTGCCACTCACCACCACCGTTGGATTCATGCACATACTGCGTTTGCATAATCGGGTCTTCACCCATCGCCGTGCGGAGAGAATCGATGCGGCCGAGGAGGTAATGATATTGCCGCTCCAGCTCAGCCTTAACGTTCGTGACTTGCTGAAGCCGCATGAAAGCAGTCTCAGCAGCCAGTCGGGCGTCCTCCGCTCTTCTCCTGGCTTGCAGGTGCTCAAGAGTGGCCTGGTTCGTCTGCGTCCCCGCCTCAAAGATCCGGCGCTCCACAGCCTTCGCTTCGGCCTGCAACTCCTCCGCAGTGGGCAGCTTCGATAGCTCCTCGGGCGCTTCGTCATCGAAGGCAGACCCTAGGATCCATCCCACAGTGGTTCCCAGAGCGGCCGCAATTGCTTTAGCCTCCCGCATTCGCAGAAGGCGCGTGCCATCTTCCAGTCTCGCGAGATCCCCGGCATCGAGTTCTACATCTGCCACAGAGACCCTATTAGCCAATTCCTCCAGTGGCACATCATGCAACTTCCGGTATCGCTTCATCTGCCTCACGAACGAATCTTGCGCCATCCAGCCAGATTCCGTGAGCTCCAGATCCAGGCCGGGCGACGCCAAGTCAAGAGTGGGGGGCCCTGCCTCCACTTCCTCTTGACCCTGCTCTCGCGGCACACGAAAAAGAGCGTCCTGACCTAGAACAACATCCGGCTCAGCCCCCGCAAGGATTTCCCTCACAGCGTCTGGCGGCCACCCAAGGACGCGAGCGACTCGAAGTAGGCCGGCAGGAATCCGTCGACTCTTGGTAGCGCGTCCGCGCTCGTAGTTACTGATCGTGTTCGGCGAGTTTGCCGTGCGCTCAGCCAGCTCTGCCTGGTCCATCCCCATCGCACGGCGCGCCTCGGCGATGCGCTCACCAAGGACACCCCAGTTCTCTTCCGGCCATGCATCCGTATCCATGACTCCTCATCCTCTCGCAACGCTGCCCAACGTTACTCACAAGCATCGTCGCCGTTGTGGCCATCGCGCAAGACGGAGGAGGGACAACGTTGCGAGTACCGTTGACCCGGGGGCGCAGCGTTGTGACTCTCGTTGTTGACAGGACCCAACGTTACTCATAACGTTGTGTCTTACCTTCCTTGGTTGATGGTGCCAAGGAGGTGGCCAAGGAGGAGAAATGCCTGTTCAGCAAGAGGCCGACCTGCTCACAACCAAGGAGCTGGCCACTTACCTTCGGAAGCCCGTCGCCACTGTGCGCGGCTGGCGGTACCGCAAGGTCGGTCCCGCTGGTTTCCGCCTTGGGCGGGACATCGTCTACCGCCGCTCAACCGTCGATGCATGGCTCACCGAGCGTGAGCACCAGGCGTGACGAACGTGACCACCAGCCTGGTAGCCGCCCCGAGGTCCAGTCGGGACGGCTGCCGCAGGAACGACGAAGCGGCCGGGGTCCAGCCGGCCGCCTCTGTCGAGCAATCCGCACCTACCGCTAAGTAAGAAACGAGACGCTCATGCTGCACATCGTACCGACGTCAACGGCGACGTCGACCCAACCTGACCAGCGCAAGGGCGCCCGCGTCGACCTGGCGCGCGTCATCGAAGCCCTTCCCGATGCGGTCACCGTCGCCATGCAGGCGGTGCTCCCCGGGCACTACACGCCTGAGCTGGCCACGCAGATCGCGCAGGACGCCATCGCCGCCCTGCGCCGCCGAGCCTTGCTCACCGGGGCAGAGACGACCCTCACCTACGACAACAGCTTCGGCGCCTACCGCACCGCGCCCGTCGAGACGCAGATGCGCAACGTCAATAGCGTCTTCAGCGAGGCCGAGAACGCGCAGACCCCCCTGTTCGCCGCCGAGATCGTCGTCATGGACTGGCGGACCCGGCCGCCGGTGAAGGCCGACGGCAAGCTCGTCCCCGGCGGCCAGGCCGACGGACGGTTCACCGAGATGTGGGTCTCCCACGGCACGAGCACCGGTGAGATGAGCCCGGCCAAGGCGCGGGAGATCGTCCCGGTGATGCGGGGCTTCGCCGACCGGCTGGAAGCCCTGTGTGACCGCGCGGACGAGATCGCCGCCGACGACTTCGAGTTGGACGCCGAGGAATCGGAGCGCAAGCGCAAGGCGCTGAACCGCCGGATCAAGGCGATCGACGAGGCACGCGCGTGACCGCCGCGACCAAGGTGCTGGCGGCCGGGGGGAGCTCCTCCGGCCGCCCGGCCCGCGCCGACCGCCCAGTCCGCTTCGAGGACCCCGAGCGGAACGCCGCCTACTGGGCGCGCATCGACCGCATCGTGTCGGCCGCGCCGCCGCTCTCTGACGAGCAGCGTGCCATCATCCGCACCGCCTTCACCCAGCCCGAGGCACGGAGGGCAGCATGACCGAACGGCGCCCCGGCGAGTGGCCCGCCGGCCTCAGCCCCGCCCCCGTCGCCGCAGTTCCGGACGACACCCCGCAGCCCCCGCAGGGGCCGCCCGTCGAGGTCCCGGTCGCCGAGGTCCGCCTCGTCGTCACCGTCGACCTCACCGGCCGATACGACACCCACGCCCAGGTCTCCCGCGACCTGTACGAGCAGACCCGGTACTCCACCGACTGCCACACCGCGATCGTGCGCCTCGGCAAGGACGCCCTCCGCGTCGGCACGGGCCTCGGCAGCCTGATCGCCTCCGCCTTCTTCCTTGCCGCCCGCGAGGTCGAGATCCACGTCCCGGCCGGGACCCGGTGGGCCTACGTCGCCACCGAGGCACAGCAGTACATGCGGTACTACGCCGCCGACCACGCGCAGCTGCTCAACCGGACACGAACCGGCTGACCGGGGAGCGCACTGCGGCCCCGGGCCACTCCCCCTGGCCCGGGGCCGCACGCGCACTCACGAACCCCACCGGCCCCGCTCGTAGAAGAGAGCAGTTCGTGAACAGCACCACCAGCGTCCTCCCGCTGTTCGGGGAGGACATCGAGCAGACCGAGGCGAAGATCCAGCCGCCCCCGGTCGCTCTGGGCATGGCCGCCGCCGCGGCCCGCCTCGTCGCGTACTGCGACACGCAGTTCGAGGACGGCGAGCCGCGCGCGCTCCTCGTCGTCGACTGCCCGTTCTGCGACCACCAGCACGTCCACGCCGCCGGGCTCGCCGCGGCGCCGCGCTTCTGCCCCCGCCCGTCGCGCTGCGTCGGCCGCCCGACCGGCGTCTACTACTTCCCGGCGGTGACCCGGTGACCAACCTCCTGGTGGACGTCCCGACGGACCTTCCGTCCGCCGCCCTGGCCTACGCCGCCGCTGGCATCCGCGTCTTCCGGGTCCGCCCCGACAAGGCGCCGTTCGCCAACTGCGCGCGGTGCAGGCCACCCACGGCCACGCGGCCGAACCCCCTCTACATCACGCACCGGCCCGAAGACTGCCGGTGCACTGCGCGGACCTGCCACGGCTTTCACGCGGCGACCACCGACCCGACGCTGATCAAGCAGTGGTGGGCCGAGCAGCCCGACGCCAACGTCGGCGCCCCGTGCGCGCTGAACGGCTGGGCCGTCCTCGACATCGACCCGCGTCACGGCGGCGACAAGTCCTTCGCAGTCCTCGAACAGCGCGTCGGGGTCCTGCCGGGCACCGTCATGCAGATCACGGGCGGCGGCGGACTCCACATCGTCTACCGCACCCCCGGCGTCGCGCTGCCCGGCACGCTCGGGCCCGGCCTCGACGTCAAGCACAACGGCTACATCCTGCTGGCGCCGTCCGTGCACGCCAGCGGCGGCCGGTACCGGTGGTCCGGTGATGGCCGCTTTCTCCAGCCCGACGTCGGCTGGCCCGTCCCGTTGACCCCGCAGGTTCGGAGGGCAGCGTGACGACCTCGGAGGAGATCAAGCAGGGCGTCGACGCGGCCCTCGCCAAGCTCGGGGCGCAGGCGCCTGCGTCCCGCACGGCCGCGCGCGGCTCGTACCGCGTGTTCTCCGACCGCATCGACTCCTACACGCAGAAGGCGCTCCAGGACGAGTGCGACAGCATCGTCGGCGCCCCGGACGGCGACCAGAACAACACGATCAACCGGGCCGCGTTCAACGTGGGCACCCTGGTTGGCGCCGGAGCGATCGGCGAGGACGAGGCGCGCGAGATGCTGCTGTCCGCGGCCCTCGCCGGGAACCACCCCGAGGGCCGGGCCCGGCCCAGCATCGACTCCGGCCTGCGCGCCGGTGCCGCCAGCCCTCGGCATCCGTGGCCGCCGGTCTCCCGGCGCAGCGACGCCGACAGCTTCCGGGACCTGGTCGCCGACGCCGAGGGCATCGACTGGCACGACCTGGAGAGCGACCTCGCCAAGCCGGACGAAGAGCCCCTCGAAGGGCTCGGCGCCGAACCGCCGGCCGAAGACGAGCCGGGCTCCACGCCGGGCCTGGTACCGGAGGAGGTCTACGCAGCGCGCGCCGAGCTGCAGCACATCCGGCAGGCTGGACACTCCCGTAGCCGCTCCGGCGACGTCGCTCTGCTGTCCACCCTGGTCCGGCTGTCCTCCCTGGTGTCGCACCGGATTCGTGCCGACACCGGCATCGCCGGGTACGCCTCCCTGAACCTGTTCGGAGCTGTCGTCGGCCCGTCCGGCATCGGCAAGTCCACCGGTGTCGAGGTCGCCGACCGGCTCCTGCCCGCGCCGCCCGAACTCGACTTCCGCGACGGCCTGCCGATCGGCTCCGGCGAGGGCCTGGCCGAGGTGTTCATGGGCATTGTCGAGGAGGAGACCGGAGAGACCCGGAAAGGGCGCGGCGGGACCGACACGCCCGTCACCGTGACCGTGCGGAAGCAGGTCCGGCACAACGCCTTCTTCTACGTCGACGAGGGCGCCACGATCACCCGCCTGATGCGCGAGCGCTCCGGCTCCACTCTCGGCGAGACTCTCCGCAGCGCGGCCGTCGGTCAGACCCTCGGGCAGACCAACGCCAGCAAGGACACCAGCCGGTACATCCCCAGCGGCTCGTACAGCATGGGGCTGCTCGTTGGCTTCCAGCCCGAGACCGCGGCCCCGCTCTTCGAGGAGGTCGCCGAGGGCACACCACAGCGGTTCGTGTGGGCGCAGGTCATCGACCCGTCGATCCCGGACCACCAGCCGCCGTGGCCCGGCGAGCTACACGCCTGGCGGAACGCGGCCACCGTGGCGCCCGGCGACGAAGCGAGCCGGTTCGTCCTCGTCTCCTTCGACGAGTCCATCAAGGCCGAACTGCGCGCCGCCGACCTCGCCAAGGTCCGGGGCGAGGTCGATGTCTCCGACCAGAACCCTCTCGACTCGCAGGCCCCGGTCATGCGGGTCAAGCTCGCCTCCCTGCTGGCCATCCTCGCCGGGCGGCGGCACGTGACCCCGGAGGACTGGAGGCTGGCGCTGCTGCTGTGGGAGGCGTCGTGCGCCACCCGGGACGCTGTGCTGGCGCACAGCGCGGCGCAGCGACGGGCCGAGCAGGAGAAGCGGACCACGGCACGCATCGAGGAAGAGGTGCGCGTCGACCACGCGAAGCAGCTCGCCGAGGAGCGGCGGACGGATCGGGCGACCGAGAAGGTGGCGCTCCGGATCTCGGCGCACGTGCACGCGAAGGGACCGTTGCCGCGGTCGGAGCTGAGAAAGCGGGTGGCTGGCCGGGAGAAGCGTCTCCTGGCCGATGCCTACGCCTACGCGCTGCTGCGGGAGTGGCTCGTGGAGGCGGACGGGAAGTTCGCTCCGGGGCCTGTCCCCCCGTCGTGAGCGGGGGGGGACAAGGGGGGGACAGGGGACAGGTTTTGTCCCCCTCTCTCCCTCTCGGAGCGTCGAATTTAGTTCGGTATCAAAACTATTGCACACGCAAGCAAGCGTCTGACCTGCACCAATAAGAGATCAAGATCAAAAACTAGAGGACTCGCATAGCGCGCGAGGGAGGGGGGACAAAACCCGTCCCCCCTGTCCCCCCTTGTCCCCCTGGTCCCACACCACTTCCTAGGAGAAGGTCGTGACACTCACCGAGACCGTGATGCTGGTCGTTGGCCTGGCGTTCGGCGCCCAGTCCATGAACCTCCTGCACGCCTACTGGGGCGCTCAGGACGCCCACCGCGGCGCTGCCCGGGCCGAGGCCACGCTGAAGCGGCTGGCCGGCGACCGCTTCCTGAGCAGCTTCCGCCAGTACCGCCTCGACCAGCCGCACCCGGCCGAGCTGCTCGAAGCGTCCGTGCGGGACTTCGAGCTGAAGCTGTGGGACGCCACCGACCGCGTCGAGGACGCCGCCCGCCGGGACGGCCTGCTGTGACCGAGTGCGAGGTATGCGGGGAGGCGACGGGCGGCCGGTACCTGTGCGGCCGCCACGCCGAGCAGCTCGCCGCGCGGCTGGCCGAACTGCCCAAGGTGTACGACGAGGTCGCCGAGTGCCTCGTACCGCGCCGGTCCGGGCCCGCCGAGTTCGTCACGGCGGGCACCGCCGGCCCGCGGTCGCCGCTCGACGAGTCCGTCCTCGACGAGGTGAACACCGCCCGGGCCGCCGAGGTGACCCACCTCTGGCGGGTGGACGTGCAGCGCGTCCGCTGGCCGCACCACGGGGCGCCCGCCCCGGCCGGTCTCGCCGCGGACTGCCGGTGGCTGGCCATGGAGATGGAGTGGATCGTCGAGCACTACCCGGCGGCCGGTGAGCTGGCGCGGGAGGTGCGGGAGCTGGAGCTGGCCGCGCGGTCAATCGTCGGCGACCCGGCGCCTCGCCCGCAGCGGCTGGGTACCTGCGTGGCGGTCGACGGCGAGGGCGCGGTGTGCGGAGCCGTGATCTCCCGGCTGCCCGGGCAGTCCCGGGTGGCGTGCCGGTGGTGCGGCTACCGGTACGAGTCGGAGCAGGACTGGCTGACGCTGCTGCACTTCCAGCCCAAGGAAGCGGCGTGACCCTCTTGAATCCAACCCCCGTGTTGGATAGAGTCGGCTCGATGGAACCGAAGCCCTGGCGGGACCGGGTCCGCGACGAGGAAGAGCTGTTGGCGCAGCTCAACCAAGCCGCATCCGACGCCGCCGCACGACGAGCCGAGGCCCTGCTCGAAGGAGTGGAAGAACTCGGCTCCCGAGCAGAGGTTGCCCGAGAGCTGGGCCGCAGCTGGCAAGCAGTGGACCAAGCGATCAAGCGCTACCAGCACAGGCGCCCGACTGAGGGCACCGCAACAACCGAATAGACAGCGAGGGCCGGACAGCAGCTCCCAGGTGTTGGCGCACCCGGGGCGATCGCACCGCCCGACCCTCTACCGAGCACTTCCTGACTGCACCAGGAGGCATCGGCTATGCCGAATGTTATGTCGGCCGACCAACCTCGGCCTACGCCCCTCTGCCCGGCCCGGCGCCTCGTCGCCGCGGGCATCATCCGCCGCAGCCCGGGCCGCACCCTCACCGTGCGCGTCACCGCGGTCGGCGTTACCGGCAGCATCGCCAAGAACGGCGGTGCCCGATGAGCGACATCCGCGAGCCCCTCTACGGTGCCGCCGCGGCCGCCGTCCGCGACCAGCTCCGCGAACCCACCGACCTCGAGGTCGCCGTGAGCGTCGCGCAGCGGCTCCTCGACAGCGACCAGGTCCTGTCGCTCCGCGAAAGCCTGCGCCTGCTGCTCCGCGCTCTCGGCGCCGAGCCGACGGCCCCGCTGCCCGCCGACGAGCCGCCCGCCGTCACCGCCGCCCCCAACGGGCCCGGCTGCGGCGCCACGGCCACCGTCTGCGTCGAGGGCTACAGCGCCCGCGACGGCCTCGCCCACGGCAACCTCGACCTCGCCGTCTACGCCTGCGACGCCCACGCCACCGACGCGCGAACCGACTGGCTGTCGGGCTTCACCGCATACACCTGCGCGGGCACGCCGGTAGACCACCGCTGCGGCGACCGCTTCGACTACCGCACGCTCGGCGGTGGCCAGTGAGCACCGAGCCCCGCACCGCCACCGTCAACCTGCTCACCGTCCAGCCGCTGGAGATCAGCGAACCCGACTGGTGCGCCGGCCACCCGCCCATCGACTCCGACGAAGCACCCGCCCACTGGCACGTCGACATCTCCCACGCAGGCCCCGAGCACCACCTCAACTTCCACGGCGAGACCCTGTGGATGGCCCAGCTGACCCAGGCCCCGTACTCCACCCGCCCCCAGCACCGCGGTATCGGCCTCTACGTCGAGCAGAGCGGCCTCGCCCGCACGCTCACGCCCGCCGAGGTGCACGAGCTGGCCGCCGCGCTGGAGACGCACGCCGACCGGCTGCGGGACCTGGCCGACGAGCTGGCCGAGGTCCTCGCGGAGGAGGGCCGGTGAAGCGTGACCCGCTGCTGTGGGCCGCGCTCGCCGCGGTCCTCGTCGTCCTCGCCTCCGCCGAGTACCAGCTGGCCGTCGCATGCGGCTTCGGAACCTACGTCGCGGCCGGCGTGCCCGCGGCCCTGGACGTATACGCGCTCGCCGCACTCCGGGCCCGCCGGGACGTCCTCGCCGTCGTGGCGACGCTGATCGCGGTCAACGCCGCGTCGCACCTCGTCGAGGTCGGCCTCCTGCCCGTCTCCGTGCCCCTCGTCGTCGCCGTCTCAGCGGTCGCCCCGCTCGTGCTGTGGCGCGTGCACCGGCTGTCCGAGCAACATGCGGAACCGGCGCCGGTCGTCGAGGCGGAACCAGTTCCGGCCGTCGCGGAACCGGCGCCGGAACCGGCGGAACCGATCACCGTCGAGCGGGCGCCCGAACCGGTCGACGCCGCACCGGTCGGGCCCGTCCTCGGCCCCTGGACACCCGTCGCGGAACTCGCGGGCGGAACCAGCGGAACCGGGGACGGAACCAGCCCTGACGTGCCGCTCTCCCAGTGGTTCGCCACCCTGCCCAACGGTTTCGAGCCGTCGACGGAACCGAAGCCGGAACCAGTTCCGCCCGTGGTTCCGCCGACCGGAACCGGCGCCGACGACATCGAGACCGTCGACAGCAGCAACACCACCTTCGCCGCCCGCGTCGCCACCGTCCGGCACTGGCTGGAGACCGAACCGGAACTCACTGGAACCGAGATCGGCCAGCGCCTGGACGTGAGCGACGGCTACGGCCGGCGCCTGCTGCGGGCCGCCCGGGAGGACACGTGATCCTCGCCGTCCTCTACGCGCTCGCCGCCCTCGCGGCCCTGGTCGTGCTCGCCGCGGTCGCCCCGCGCGCCGTCCCGCCGGTCACCGGCACCTGCGCCCTCGTGCTCACCTTCGCCGCGCTCGCCGTGGCCATCCTCCACTGAGGCCCCCATGAACTACGTGACCTACGGCGGCGTGACCGTCGGCCTGTGCATCCTCGGCTATGAGGTCGTGACCTGGTGGCCCGGCCGCAAGCAGCTGACGAAGGACCCGATCAAATACGCGTCCCGGCTGCTGCCGTTCCTGCTCTCCTGGTGCTACGGCTGCCTGACCACCCTCGGTGTCGCCGGGCTCATCGGCACCGCGTCCAGCGCCGTCCTTGGCCTGTCCAACTGGCTCGGCGACGCCGCCCTCGTCTGGGGCGTCGGCGAGCAGCCCGGCCAGCTCGCCGCCCGCGAGACCTTCGTCCCGCTCTCTGGGCCCGGGGCCTGCCTGGTCCTGATCCTCACCGCCGTGTTCGTCGCCGCCGTGAAGAAGGCGAGCGATGCCAACTCGGGCGTGATGAAGCGCGGCGCCTGGTGCGGCATCACCCTCGGCACATCAGCCGGCGTCGCCGGGTTCGCCGCAGTCCCGCTGGCGACGGCCGCGAACTGGCTCGGCGACAACACCTACGGGCGGCTGTGATGGGGCGCCGCAAGCAGGCCGCCGAGCAGCCCGAGGAGCGCAGCGTGCTCGCCGGCGCCGTGGTCCTGGTGGCCCTCGGCGCAGCCGTCCTCGCGGTCGTCTTCGCCGTCTCCGAGACGGCCGGGATCCTCGTCACCGTCGCCGCATGCTTCGTGGCCACCTGGTGGGCCGTGTCCCGCCCGGTGTCCGATTCGTCCGCCACTCCCCCACCGCCCTCCGAGGCCCCCCTCGGCGACGTTTACGCAGTTGAAGGGGACCGTGCACGGGAGGTCCGCCGTACCCCGGGGGAGGGGTACTTGATCTTCCCCGAGATCGTGCACACCACCGACCCGAACGCCGTCGGGGAGGTGAGCGACCGATGCTCCGACGCTTCCTGATCCGCGTGCACGAGTACTGCCCGACGTGCGGCTGGTGGACCGAAGGGTGCGGCCACCCGAAGGGCTGACCGCCCGCGAGCCCCGCCCGGCACGATGCCCGGCGGGGCCCGCCGCATCATGGACGCATGGACACCGCGTACACCCCGCCCGGCTACTACGGCACCCGCGACGTCGCCCGCGCCCTCGACACCAGCCCCGGCGCCGTCCGCAACCTCGTCTACCGCGGCCGGTTGAAGCGCGTCGGCGGCACCGAACGACAGCCCTGGTTCCGCGCCGAGGACGTCGCCGCGCTCGTCGCTGAACGCCGTGCACGCAGGGTTGCTTGACCGCTGGTCAGAGACTGTGTGACGATCCGGGTGTACAACTGTGCCCTCAACCGGCACCCACAGACACACGACGAAGCCCCGGAACGGCCGCCAGGCCCCCGGGGCTTCGCCGTGTCTACACGTCCGCGCGGGGTAACCCCATCGCTCACACGAGCGGGTTTGCTGCTGGCGCTGCGCCCCGCGCGGACCCCAACGTCACAGGACGACCACGCGAGCAACACGGCACCTCCACATGCCTGATGATGGCCCCGCCAGCACCAGCCACCCCTGGGGGGACCATGCACGCCCGCACCACGACCGCCGCCGTACTCGCCGCCCTCGCCCTCACGCTCACCGCGTGCAGCAGCAGCGACGACAGTGAGCCCGAGGCCACCACGGCGGCGAGCAACCCGGCCGCCGCAACCGCCAGCGCAGCGCCCGCAGGCGCCCGGCACTACGAGACCGCACAGGACATCGCCGACGCGCTCAAGGCCGCCGGCCTGACCGTCACCCAGCCCGAGGAAGACAAGGGCGCCTCGTACATCACCGAGGTCGGCGGCAAGTCGTACAAGCTCACCGTCACCGACCAGAACCACGACGGCGGCGAGACACTGATCAACCTCTTCCCCAACCCCGAGGCCCTGGCAGCGTGGATCCCGCTGTCCAAGCAGTTCGGTGGCGTCGCCGTCACCAACGACTCCTGGGCAGTCAGCCTCCCCACCAAGGCCGAGGGCGCACGCGACTCCAGCAAGCGCATCGCCCCGACGATCGCCAAGGCGCTGGACGGCACCGTGCAGCAATAGCCGCCACAAACACCCGAGGCCCTGCCCGCCGGCGGGGCCTCCGGCATGTCAGGAGGTGCGCGTGGCCACGGACCGCAGCGAGCTGGTCAGCTACGAGTTCCGCAAGCTCCGCGCCCAGGTCCTCGCCGAGTCAGACGTGTGCATCGTCTGCGGCCACGGCCACGCCACCGCCGTCGACCACATCCAGCCCGTCAGCAAGGGCGGCGCCCGCAAGGACCCCGACAACCTGGCGCCCATCCACGGCAACCACGGCTGCCCCGTCTGCCTCCGCAAGTGCAACAACGAGAAGGGCGACAAGCCCCTCGCTGCCGTCGTCCAGCTCCACACCAGCGTCGACTGGTTCGCCGGACCGTAGGCTCGACAACGAGGGAGGTGGTGGGAATGCCGGGGGAGACCCTCACCCTGTTCAGCGCCGACCTGCTGTCGAAGTGGGGCTTCAACGACGGCGCCGACCCCGACGACTGGTTGGACTACTGCGAGGCCCACGGCATCGACTACAACGCCGTGGACTTCCCCCTCACTGCCCTGGTGCGCCGCTACCTACTGCCCGTCCTCGATCAGGCCGTCACCGTCGTGGACATCGAGACCAGCCACAACCCCATCCGCGTCGACACAGTCGCCGGCCAGGACGCCACCGAGGTCTGGCACGGCAGAGCGCCTAAGCCCACGCTCACGCCCGAGTACGTCGAGGTCCCGATGGCCGAGGTGGCCAGGCTCGCGGGCATGTGAGAACACGCAGGCCAGAGGCGTGATCGAAGTCGATCTGATCTGAGATCGTTCCGAGTTTTTGAAATCGGACATATCGCAACCCCGCGCCCCCCTGCCATTTTTCTCCCCCCGGCGTGATCACCGTCGGATGATCATGGAAGGGGGCGTCATGGCGAGGCAGCCGAAGCGCGACCCGGGCCCCGTGGAGCGCACCGTCCGCGACGACGTGGAGCAGCTCGGGGACCTGGTCGGCGTGGAGCCGTCCCTGTCCGAGATGGCCTTCGCCCTGGCCCGGGAGATCGACGCCGGCGGCGGGGAGGACGGCAAGCAGCTCCCCTCGTTGAACCGCGAGCTGCGACAGACGCTCGCCCAGTTGCTGGAGGGGCGGGCCGCTGACGATGACGACGACCTCGGAGACTTGGGCTCCCCCGAGTAGCTTCGCCGAGGATCTGCTCGAGCGGTACGGGCTGGAGTGTCCGCCACGCTGGGGCACGCCACGGCACCCGGACCGGCCCTCGCTCGGGCCGAAGCTGTGGAAGGTCATGACGAAGCTCGGCGCCCCGCCGATGCCCTGGCAGAAGTACGTCAGCGACGTGGCCCTGGAGCTGGACCCGGACACCGGGCTGTTCGCCCACCGCGAGGTCGGGCTGTCCGTCTCCCGGCAGCAGGGCAAAACCGAACTGACGCTGGGGGCGCAGGTCCACCGGGCGATGGCGTGGAAGCGGCAGAACATCGTCTACGCGGCGCAGACCCGGGGCATGGCCCGGCAGCGCTGGGAGGATGAGTTCTGGGAGAAGATCTCCAGCTCCGACCTCGCCAAGTACGCCCGGATCCGCAAGAGCAACGGCAACGAAGCGATCATGTTCCCGGGCAAGCGCTCGCGGATGGGCATCACGGCGAACACGGAGAAGGCCGGCCACGGCCCGCCGCTGGATCTCGGGTTCATCGACGAGGCGTTCGCCCACGAGGATGACCGGCTGGAGCAGGCGTTCTCCCCGGCGATGCTGACGCGGGCCATGGCTCAGTTGTGGTGGGCGTCTGCGGGCGGCACGACCAAGAGCGTGTGGCTGAACAAGAAGCGGGAGAACGGGCGTGCGCTGATCGAGGCGCTGTGGGAGGCGCTCGCCGAGGACCCAGGGGCGGTACGTCCGCGGACCGCCTACTTCGAGTGGTTCGCACCGGAGGACATGCCGCGTGACGACCCGGCGACGTGGCGGGCGACGCTGCCCGCGCTCGGCTACACGGTGACCGAGGAGATCATCGCGGCCGAGCTGGAGAAGATGGACCCGGCCGAGTTCGACCGGGCCTACCTCAACCGGACCCGCAAGCCGACCCCGCCGACGGATCCGAACGTGCCCAAGGAGAAGTGGCCGGGGCTGGTCGACGCCGACAGCAAGCCTGTGCCGATGTCGGTCGCGCTGGCGGTCGACGTTTCCAAGGACCGCTCGCATACGTCGATCGGGGCGGCCTCGCTGCGCTCGGACGGCAAGGTGCACCTTGAGGTCGTGGCCCGACGGCCGGGCACGGACTGGGTGGTGCCTGCGCTGGTGAAGCTGCGCGCCCTGTGGAAGCCGGTGGCGGTGGCGGTGGCCTCGTCGGGTGCGCCGGCCGGTTCGCTGATCGACGACCTGGCGGCCGCGGGCATCGAGTCCCCGAAGGACAAGGACCGCCCGCAGCGTGGCGACCTGGCGGTGATGCGGGCGGGGGACATCACGGAGTCGTGCGGCCAGCTGGCCGACGCCATGAACCAGGGCACGGTCCGGCACCTGGACCAAGTGCCGCTCACGGCCGCGGTGAACGGGGCCAGGACGCGCCGCAACGGCGATGCCTGGCAGTTGGACCGCACGGCGTCGCTCGTCGACATCAGTCCGCTGTGCGCGGTCACGTTCGCCCGGTGGGCGCTGCTCATCCGGGGGCCGCAGGTCGAAGAGGACTACGACGTCAGCGACTCGTTCGCGTAGGGAGGCACGATGGGCACCTGGTCGAAGGTGCGGCGCGTCTTCACGCGAGCCGCGAATCTGACGACGCCGGAGGAGCTGCTGGCCGCGCAGCGTGAGCAGCGCACCGGGCAGGGCGGGGTGCACGTCACCAGGGAGACGGCGCTGCGGCAGTCCGCCGTGTGGGCGTGCCTGAGGTTGCGTGCCGACCTGGTGTCGTCGTTCCCCATCGACGTGTATCGGAGGGTGCAGGGGCTGCAGGTGGAGGTGCCCAAGCCGCCCGTGCTGGTGGCCCCTGGCGGGATTGAGGTCGGCATCAAGGAGTGGATGTGGTCCACCGCGTTCGACCTGGACCGGGGCGGGAACTGCTTCGGCATCATCACCGAGCGGACCGGGGTGATCGGTGCGGACGGGCGGGGGCTGCCCGGCCGGATCGAGCTGGTGGAACTCGGCTCGGTCACCGTCCGCGCCAAGGGCGCCCGGATCACGAAGTACGTCATCGACGGCAAGCAGTACGAGCCGTGGGACGTGTGGCACGAGAAGCAGTACACGGTCGCCGGTCTGCCGCTCGGTCTGTCGCCGGTCGCGTTCGCGGCCTGGTCCATCGAGCAGTCCCTGAACGCGCAGCAGTTCGCCCGGGACTGGTTCGCCGCGGGCATCGTCCCGTCGGGCACGCTGAAGAACAACGCGAAGACGATCGACAAGAGGCAGGCGGGGGAAGCGCGAGCAGCGTTCCGCGCGGCCGTCTCCAACGGTGACGTCTTCGTCCACGGCCAGGACTGGGAGTACAAGCCGGTCGCCGCAGTGGCGCAGCAGGCCCAGTTCATCGAGGCCCAGCAGTACGGCAACAGCGACATCGCCCGGTTCTTCGGCTGCCCCGGCGACCTCATCGACGCCGCGGTGTCCGGGTCGAGCATCACCTACGCCAACATCAGCCAGCGCAACCTGCAGTTCCTCATCATGAACCTGGGGCCCGCGGTGGGCCGCCGCGAGGATGCGTTCAGCCGGCGCCTGGTATCCGGCCCGCGCTTCGTGAAGCTGAACACAGACGCGCTGCTGCGTATGGACCCGGCCGCCCGTGCCGCCGCGCTGAAGACGCAGATCGACTCGCGCACGCTCGCCCCGTCGGAGGCCCGCGCTCTTGAGGACCGGCCGCCGTTCACCGAGGACCAGCTCGCCGAGTTCGACCGGCTGTTCGGCTCGCGCACCGCACCGACCCCGCCCACGACCGCTGTACCGGGAGCACCGTCATGACCACACCCGCGCTCGCCGCTGCGGCGGCCGAACGAGCCCAGCACATCGTCCAGCGCGCCGACCGCCCCTCGCAGCGCCGGTGCGCCGAGCAGACCAGCGCCCGCGCCACGGTCCGCGCGGCCCTGTCCGGCGTCCAGGTCCGTGAGAGCGGCGACGCAGCCGCGACCCTGGAGTTCCGCGGGCACGCCTCCGTGTACGAACAGGCCTACGAGATGTGGGACATGTTCGGCCCGTACACGGAGATCGTGTCCGAAGGCGCCGGCGCCGACTCCCTGGCCCGCGCCGACCTGGACGTGCCGCTGGTCCTGGGCCACGACCAGCTGCGCCGTCTGGCCCGCACCAGCACCGGCAGCCTGTTCCTCACCGAGGACGCCAACGGGCTGCACGTCCACGCCCCCGCGCTGGACCCCGCCGACCACGACGTGGCGTACATCGCGCCGAAGCTGAAGGCCGGCCTCATCGACGAGATGAGCTTCGCCTTCCGGATCGAGTCGGGCCAGTGGTCCCCGGACTACACCGAGTACCGGATCAACCGGTACGACATCCACCGCGGCGACGTCGCGATCGTCGGCTACGGCGCCAACCCCTACACCGGGGCGAGCATGCGCCAGCCCGCGGCCGCGCCGCCGAACAGCCGGGCCCGGGCACTGCTGGAGATCGCGCTCGCCCGCTGACCCCTCACGCTTCCCGCCGTCCGGCGGGATCTCTGCCCTGCGCTCTGCGCGCACGAGCCCACCCGGCGCCATGGCCTCGGGTGGCCGTCTGACCTGGACACGGGGCGCCTGTCACCAACGACCAGAAGGGACGAGCCATGACGCTCGCCGAACTGATCGCCCAGGCGCGCACCGCGCTGGACACGGCGATCACCGCACGACAGCAGGAGCAGGACGCGCTTATGGCGCTGCGCTCCGACGAGAACCTGACCGAAGAGGCCGTCGCCGCCCGGGTTGCCACCCGCGACGCGGCCGACGCCGAGGTCACGCGCCGCCAGGAGGCGCTCGCCGAACTGGAGGCGGAGCAGGCCCGCGAGGACGAACTGGCGCAGCTCCAGACCCGCACCACCCCGGCAGCGAACCGCGCCCCGGCCTACGACCAGGTGGCCCGCGTCGGCGCCGAGGAGCGCACCTACCGGCCCGACGAGGACCGGCGCGGCGCCCGCTTCGAGGGCGACGTGGCCGCCGCGTTCCTCGGCGACTACGAGGCCCGTGACCGGCTCGCCCGGCACATGCAGGAGGAGCGGGTCGAGCGCGGCGACCAGCTGCGTGCGGCGGGCACCGGCGCGTTCGCCGGCCTGGTCGTGCCGCAGTACCTGACCGACATGTACGCCCCGGCGGCGCAGGCCAACCGGCCGTTCGCCGACGCCATCCGCCGGCACGACCTCCCGGCGCAGGGCATGCAGGTCAACATCTCCCGCGTCACCACCGGCTCCGAGGTGGACAACCAGACGTCGGAGAACACCGAGGTCGCCGAGCAGGACATGGACGACACCAACCTGCCCATCCCCGTGCAGACCGCGGCTGGACAGCAGACCATCTCCCGCCAGTCCGTGGAGCGCGGCGCCGGCGTGGAGGCCGTCGTCCTGGACGACCTCTTCCGCCGGTACAACACGAACCTCGACAACAAGCTGCTGAACCAGGCGACCACCGGCCTGTCCGCCGTGGCCACCGCCATCACCTACACGGACACCGATCCGACCGCCGCCGAGCTGTACCCGCGGGTCGTCGAGGGTCTGGCCGGCGTGGAGGCCGCCATGCTCGACATGGCCTCCGGCGACAACCTCGCGGTGATGCACTCGCGGCGCTGGTACTGGATGCAGAACGCCATGGGCTCCACCTGGCCGCTCATCACCCAGCCCGGCGTGATCGCGCAGACGCTCGGCGCGAACTACGCCACGGCCTACGGGCGCGGCATCCGCGGCATCCTGCCCAACGGGACCCCGGTCGTGGTGGACAACAACATCGCGACGAACCTCGGCGCGGGCACGAACGAGGACGAGATCTACCTCGTGGACCGCCAGGAGTGCCACGTGTGGGAGGACCCGGACGCTCCGATGTACATCCGGGCGGAGCAGGCCAAGGCGTCCAGCCTCGGCGTGCTGCTGGTCGTGTACGGCTACTTCGCCTACACGCACGCCCGCTACCCGCAGGCCCGGAAGATCAGCGGCACCGGCCTGGTCGCGCCGACCTTCACCGGCGCCTGATCCCCTCCGCGGGGCCCGCCGGCGCGGGCCCCGCGCCCTCTTCACCACCCAGGAGTGAGGCAATGAGCGACACCCCGCAGACCGACGACCCGATGATCGCCGCGCTGCTGCGCGAGCGCGAGGGATACAGCCGACGCGGAATGGACCAGCGTGTGGCCGCGGTCGACGAGCAACTGCGCCTGCGCGGCTACAAGGCCCCGCGCCGTGGCACGCAGAAGCCGCCGGCAGGCAAGAGCGACGCCGAGAAGGAAGCGGCGGAGAAGGCGGCCACCGAGAAGGAAGCCGCCGAGAAGGCCTCGGCCGAGCAGCGGGCGGAGCAGCCCAAGGGCCGCCAGCAGCAGGCCAAGAGCGAGACCTGACGTGGCCACGGAGTACGTCACCCGCGACGAGCTGAAGGCCCAGTTCGATATCCCGGAGGACGACACCAGCCGGGACGCGCTGCTGGACCGGGCCATCAAGGCCGCGTCCCGTGGCATCGACCGGGCCACCGGCCGCCGCTTCTGGCTGGACGAGGCGGCCACCACCCGCACCTACCGGCTGCCCGGCCGCATCGCGTGCGAGGCGGACGGAGACGTGCTCCTGGTCGACGACATCGGCACCGATGACGGCCTGGTCGTGGAGACCGGATCGGGCTCCTCGTTCACGGCCTACACCGGCTACGAGACGACCCCCGACAACGCCCTCGCGGACGGCACCCCGATCACCGGGCTGCTACGCGTGAACGGTTCCTGGGGGACGTCCGCCACCCGCGTCCGTGTCACCGCCCGCTTCGGCTGGCCGGCCGTCCCCGACGACATTGCCGAAGCCTGCCTGATCCAAGCCTCCCGCCTGGTCAAGCGGAAGGACTCCCCGGAAGGCGTCATGGGCTCAGCGGAGTGGGGCGTCGTCCGCCTGTCCCGCCGAGACCCGGACGTGTGGAACCTGATCGAGCCCTTCGTATCGCCCGGCTTCGGATAGGAGGAACCGTCGTGCAGATCTCTGCCGTCCGTGACGCGATCGCGGCCGCGGCCGCCGTCGTCATCCTGCCCACCGGCGTCGGGAAGCTGAAGTGCACCGGCTACGTCCCGGACGCGATCATCGCACCGTGCTTCTTCGTCGGCGAGGTCGAGGTCACCTTCGACAAGGCGATGGCCCGCCGCCTGGACGAGCTGCTGTTCACCTGCCGCGTGCTGGCCGGCCGCCAAGACGACCGCGCGTCGCAGCGCATCGTCGACGCGCTGCTGTCCGGGTCCGGCCCGGCCTCGCTGAAGCAGGCGATCGAGAAGGCCCGCGGCGCCCCGGGTGAGATGGCCCTCGGGGGCCTGGCCGACGACCTCCACCTCCAGCGCGTCCAGGGCTACAGGTGGTTCGAGCACGCGGGGTCGACGTACATCGGCGCCGAGCTGGTGATCAAGGTCATCGGAGACGGGAGCACGTGATGAAGATCCGGATCCTGACCGCCGGCCAGCCCGGGGCCGTCCTGTATGACCGGCCCTGGCCTGCCGTGGGCGACGTCGTCGAGGACCTGCCGACCACGGTGGCCACGCACCTGGTCGCCTCCGAGGTGGCCGAGGAAGTCACCGACGCCCCGCCCGCGCGGCGGCGCAAGAGCAGGAAGGAGGGCGACGATGGGTAAGTCCGTCCTGCTCAACGTGCGGGCCTTCGCGGTCGGTCTTGACCTGACCAGCGTCTCCAACAAGATCGAGCTGACGACCGAGGTGGAGGAGAAGCCCACCACGAACTACGGTTCCGACGGATACACCGAGGTCGTCGGCGGCCTGGCCTCGACGGAGATCGCGGGCGAGGGCCAGTGGGAGGCGGGCGACGAGACCCTGGTGGACGACGCCACCTGGGCCCAGCTCGGCGGCGTCGGCCCCTGGTCGATCAGCGCCAACAACAGCGCCGCCGTCGGCGCGCTGGCGTACCTCACCCGGGCGATGCGGGCGGACTACACGCTGCTGGGTGAGGTCGGCGAGGTCGCCCCGTGGACGTCTACCGCGAAGAGCAGCTGGCCGCTGGTGCGCGGCCAGTTCGCCCACCCGCCCGGCACGGCCCGCACCGCCAACGGCACCGGCACCGCCCTTCAGCTCGGCGCCGTCCCGGCTCGCAAGCGCGTGTACGCCTCGCTGCATGTGCTGTCCGTGGCGGGCACCACGCCGTCCCTGACCGCCCGCGTGGAGTCGGCCGCCGACAGCGCGTTCACCGCTCCGACCACCCGCGCCACCTTCGCCGCGGCCACCGAGGCCGGCGGCCAGGCCGTGCGTACCGACGGCACCGCCATCACGGACACCTGGTGGCGCCTCGCCTGGACCATCACCGGCACCACGCCGTCGTTCCTGTTCGCCGCTGCCCTCGGCATCGGCTGACCACCCAACCCCCAGCCCGGTCCCCGCCCACGGGCCCGGGCATCTCGTCATGCCAGAAAGGGAGGCCGGCCATGCCGAAGATGGTGCTGACCGCCGAGTACCTGTCCATCAACTCCAACGATCTCAGCGAGTACACGCGCAAGGCCGAGGTCACCGTGGAGGTCGAGGAGAAGGACGTCACGAACTACAAGTCGCTGGGCTGGAAGGAAGTCATCGGCGGCCTCAAGTCCGGCACGCTGGCCTGCGAGTTCCTCCAGGACTTCGCCGCCACCAAGCTCGACGCGATCATGTGGCCCCTGCTGGGCACGGTCGTGCCCTTCGAAGTGCGCGCAGACCAGGCCGCGGTCGGCCCCAGCAATCCGGCCTACAAGGGCAACGTCCTGATCAGCGGCTGGTCCCCGGTCACCGGCTCCGTCGGCGACGAGGCCACCGTGGGCCAGGACTTCACCACCTCCGGGGCCGTGACCCGGGCCACCGCGTAGGGCGGCCGTCGTGGCGGACACGTCGGGCCTGGGGCTGGAGCTGACCTCCTCGAACCTGCGCGCGGTCGGCCGGGCGCTGCGGGCCGAGGAGGACGGCAAGGAGCTGCGGAAGGAACTCACGAAGGGCATGCGTGAGGCCCTCAAGCCGGGGGCCGCACGCGCCAAGTCGTCGATCATGTCGATGGCGTCCACGACACCGCACGCGGGCCCGGCACTGAAGACGTCGATCGCCCGCAAGATCCGGCCCGAGGTCCGCATCACCGGCAAGTTCCCCGGCGCGAAGATCAAGGCCTTCAAGACGAAGAACCTGCGGAACTTCCCCAACGCCCCGAAGCGCACCAACCGTGCGTCCGGCTGGCGGCACCCGGTCTACGGCAACCGCGAGGTGTGGGTCCAGCAGACCGGAAAGATCGAGTGGTTCGACCGGGCCTTCGAGGGCCAGGACGCCCACTACCGCCGACAGGTCCAGTTCGCCCTGGCGGCCATGGTCAACCGCATCGCATCCCGATCCGACTGAACACCCGAAAGGCGAGCCTCGTGAAGGTCACGTACAGCCCTGAAGACGGCGACGAGCAGGTCTTCGACTACAACCCGAACAAGCTCATGTCCGCCGAGCGGGAGGCTCTGGAGAAGCGCACGGGCAAGTCCTTCCAGGAGTTCTCCCTGGGCGTCGTCAGGGGCAACGCGCTGTGCCGCCGGGCGCTGCTGCACGTCCTGCTGAAGCGGCAGCACCCCACGATCGCGTTCGACGACGTCGATTTCTGCTGGGACGAACTCAAGGTCGAGATGACCAAGGGCGAGACCACGCTCATGGTGGAGCGCCTGCGGGAGAAGAAGGGCAACGACGACATGATCGAGGCCCTCCTCGGCCAGTACGACGACGCGCCGGAGGACGAGGGAAAAGCCCGGCTGCCGATCGCCGTGTGAAGCACCTGGGCAACGCCGCCCACCTGCTGCACCTCACTCCCCGCGACTGGGACCTGCTCACGGTCGAAGAGGCCGATCACCTCCTGGCCTGGCTGGACGAGTACCTCGCGCAGATGGAGAAGGCCGCCAAGAAGCGGCGATGACACCCGTACTGAAGGGGGTTCGCCGTGTCGGACACCAGTCTGGTCTTCGCCCTGTCCACCCGGGACGACACCGGCCAGGGCCTGCGCTCTGCTCGGGAGTCGATCGACTCCGAGACGGAGGGGATGGCCGACGACGTCGCCGCCAACGGGTCCCGGATGGGGCCCGCCCTGGCTGCGGCCGGCGCCGCGGCCGGGGCCCTGGCCGGGGCGGCGATCATGTCGACGCTGGGGCAGGCGATGGACGTCTCGCAGGCGACCACCCGACTTGAGGCGCAGCTGGCGAACACCACCGCGGACGTGTCGGCGGCTACGGACGCTATGACGTCCGTGTTCACGGACGGGTGGGGGGAGTCCGCCACCGAGGTCGGCGACGCGATCAAGTCCGTGACGCTGAACATGGACGAGTTCACCGGGCAGCAGGGCCGCCTGGAGGACATGACCAAGGCCGCGCTGGCCCTGTCCCAGGCCTTCGACCAGGAGGTCAACAAGACCACGGCGGCCGCCGGACAGCTGGTGAAGACCGGCCTGGCCGACACCTTCGAGGAGGCGATGGACCTCATCGCCGCCGGTCTGAGCAGCGTTGCGAACAAGAGCGACGACCTGCTCGACACCTTCAACGAGTACTCGACACTGTTCCGTCGGGTAGGCCTGGACGGCGCGACGGCCATGGGTCTGCTCAGCCAGGGTCTCCAGGCGGGCGCCCGGGACTCCGACGCCATCGCCGATGCGATCGGCATCTTCAGCGAGATGGCCCTGGCCGGGGGTAAGCAGGTCAACGACGCGTTCGGGTCGATCGGTCTGTCCGGCGAGGACATTGGCCGGCGGATGCGGGCGGGCGGCGACGAGGCCACCTCAGCGCTTCAGGACACGATGGACGCCCTGCGCGGCACCGACGACGCCACCACCCGCCTGACCGCCGCCCAGGTCCTGTTCGGGGACCTCGCCAACACGCAGGCGGACGCCCTGTACGCCCTGGACCCGGCGAGCGCGGCGGCCGCGGGCGGCTTCGACGACGTCGCCGGCTCTTACGACAAGGTCGTGAGGGCGATGGAGAAGTCCCCAGCACAACAGCTGAAGGCATTCCAGCGCACGGTGCAGCAGAACGTCATCGACTTCCTCGGCGGCCAGGTCCTCCCCGCGGTCGTCGACTTCAAGGACCGGTTCGCCGCGGCCGCCCGGGAGGCCTGGGCGGCGGCCGGGGACGGCGGCGCCGAGGGCGTCGACCGCGTCCTCAACTTCGTGGGCCTCCTCGGACAGCGCATCGCCGAGAAGATCGTCACCGATCTGGTGCCGAAGGCGGCCGAGGGCCTGGCGCACTTCGGGCAGCGGCTCGCCGAGTACGCGATGCAGGACCCGGCTGCGCTGTTCAAAGTCGTGCTCATCGCGGGCGCGCTGCTGCTGGCCCTGACGCAGCTGCCGCTCCTCCTGGCCGTGGGGCTCGCCCTGACGGCCGGTCTCATCATCGGCGGCTTCGTCGGCGAGCTGATCAACAAGACGCAGGAGAAGCTCCCCGAGTGGTGGTCCAGCTTCACGGGCTGGGTGGGGGGCCTGCCAGGGCAGATCGGCGACGTCTTCAGCCTGGTGGGCTTCGCCATCGGCCTGTGGTTCTCCGGCCTGTGGTCCGACTACATCGCCGACCCGGTCAGCCGCCAGTGGTCCGCCTTCGTCGGCACGGTGAAGGCGCTCCCCGGCCAGGCAGGTGACGCCCTGTCCGGTCTGGGCGTCACGATCACCACGAGTGCCTGGAACGCCTTCCAGTCCATGAAGAACGCCGCCGTGGAGCGGACGCTGTCCCTGATCTCGTGGGTGCGCGGGGTGCCGGAGGACCTGGCGGGCGCCCTGTCCAGCCAGGGCTACCGGATGTACAACGCCGGTTTGGACTTCGTCTACGGCATCTGGAACGGCATCAGCGCGGCCGGCGGCTGGCTGTGGTCGATGGTCAGCAACTTCGCCTCGGACTACATCGTCGACCCGGTGAAGGACTTCCTGCACATCGGCTCGCCCTCCAGGTTGGCCGCCGACGAGATCGGTCATTGGATTCCCGCCGGTATCGCCATGGGTGTGGAGGACAACGCGGGTGTGGTCGACCAGGCGATGCGGGATGTGGTCGACCCGGCCTCCTACCGGCCCGCTCCCGGCTCCATGCCGGGCCCGTCGTCCGCGGCCACGCTCGGCGCCAACCAGGCGCAGCTGCACGTGCTGTTCGAGTTCGTGGGTGGCCACCGAGGATTCCGCGAGTGGTTCCAGGAGGACGTCCGCGTCGTCGCGGGCGGGGATGTCGTCAAGTACGCGAAGGGATGATCATGCCGAACCTGCCCCCGCCCGTATGGGCCGACCTGTACTACGACGGGGCCTGGAACGACATCACCGAGGACGTGCGGGTGAGGACGGCTCCGGTGACCGTGGCCCGGGGCCTGTCCTCGGAGTCGTCCTCCGACGCCGACCCGACGTCGTGCACGTGCGACCTGGACTCCCGGGACGACCGGTACGCGCCCCGCAACCCGATGAGCCCGTTGTGGGGGAAGATCGGCCGCAACACCCCCTTCCGCTGGGGGTACAACACGGGCTCGCCGTGGGTGGAGCTGCCGGGCACGGCCGAGAACGGGCTCATCACCCCGGGCAGCACCAGCTTTGCGGTGGGCGACCTGGACCTGCGCCTGGACGTCGCTCTGGACGTCTGGGCGAGCCGCGACCTGGCCGGCCGCTACCTGCCCACCGGCGACAACCGGGCATGGGCCGTGACCGTGGCGGAGACCGGGCAGGTGGCCCTCTACTGGACCCCGATCGGCATCCTGGAGAGCCGGATCACCGTGTTCTCCACCATCCCGGTCCCGGCGTACCACGGGCAGCGGCTCGCGATCCGGGTGACGCTCGACGTGGACAACGGCGCGGGCCGCTACGAGGCCCGCTTCTACACGGGCCGGACCGTGGACGACACCGACTGGGAACCGCTGGGAGACCCGGTCGTAGGCCCCGCGGCCACGTCCGTGTTCGACGGGATCGCCGATATCGAGCTGGGCAGGGTCATCTCCCTCAGCGGCGCCCCCATGGGCGGACGCCTGTACGCCTTCCGGCTGCTGAACGGCATCGGCGGCACGGTGGTGGCGTCCATGGACGCGGCCGACGCCACCCCCGGCGACACCGTTTTCACGTCCGGCGGTCTGGTCTGGACGGCCGTCACCGGCGCCTCGCTGTCGAACCGGCACGTGCGGATGGCCGGGGAGATCCCGGCCTGGCCGCCCACCCGGGACCTGTCCGGCCAGGACAACATCGTCTCCATCGCGCCGACAGGGATCACGCGGCGGATGGACGCCGGAAACAAGCCGCAGGACTCCGCGCTGCGCAGGTTCATCCTGGGGCGCGGCCCGCTGGAGTGCTGGCCACTCACGGACGGCGTCGACTCCAGGACCGCCAAGAGCCTGCTGGGCGGCCGGGACATGGTGCTCTCGCTGCGGGAAGGGGACGTCGCGCCCTCGTGGGCAGCTGGGACGCTGGCCGACTGGATCGAGCCCGTTGCGGCGAGCAGGGCCGGACAAGCCACCAGCGTGCTCGGTTATACGCCCCGCGTGGCGAACACGGGCAACAGCTGGAGCGTGGACCTGTTCCTGACCGGAGGCGGCAGCGCCGGCATCTGGTCATGGACCGTGTTCGACACGGGCGCCGGGACGAACGCCAACAACGAGGTCAGCATCATCATGCTCCTCAACGGCAGCCTCCAGCAGGCCACCATGATCCGCCACTCGGAGGGCTCGGACAGCAGCTCCGAGTCCCACCTCGGCAACTACTTCTTCGACGTCGACATCTTCGACGACCAGCCGCACTACCTGCGGCTGACCGTGAACAAGACCCCCACCTGGACCCTGTACGCGGACGGCGTGTACATGGCGTCTGGGCCTCTGGACGTCCCCATGAAACCCGTCAGCCGGGTCCGGCTCGGCTGGGGCGGCCCGAACCCCGCCCTCACCGAACAGTCGGTCGGCTACCTCACCTACTGGAACGACTCCGCACCGACACCGGCCGAGATGTGGACCGCCTACATGGGGTTCCAGGGCGAGCGGGCCGGCGCCCGCATCCTGCGGCTGACGAGTGAGGCCGGATACCCGGCGTCGGTGTCCGGGCAAGCCGCCTTCGAGCAGCCGATGGGCATCCAGGAGCGGGCAAAGCTGCTGGCCCTGCTCAACGAGGCGTCGGCGACGGACTTCGGGTACCTGCTGGACGCCCGGGACCGGATTGAGGTGATCCACCGCGGCGGCTCCACCCTGTGGAACCAGCCGCCCGCGCTGGTCCTGGACTACTCGGCCGGCGTGATCGGCGCGCCCTTCAAGCCGGTCGACGACGACAAGCTCACCGAGAACGACGTCAGCGTGCGGCGGGCCTACGGCAGCGTCGCGGCACAGCGCGTCCTCGATGAGGGAGAGCTGTCGGTCCAGGACCCGCCGGCCGGGGTGGGCCGCTACGACAACGCCTACACGTACAGCCTGGCGACGGACCCGCAGGCCGATCACGTCGCGTCCATGCGGCTGCACCTGGGCACCTACAACGGCGTCCGCTACACGCGGCTGACCCTCAACCTCGCCAACGAGCGCGTGCACGCGATGATCGACGAGATCCTGCGCATCGACGTCGGCGACAAGATCCGGTTGACGAACCTTCCGGCCGATCACGGGCCGGACGCCGTGGACGTCCTCGTGCACGGCTACGAGGAGGAAGCCGGGCCGGACGCCTGGCTGATCACCTTCAACTGCCGCCCGGCCGAACCGTGGACCACAGGGATCGCGGACGGCGCCGACAGCCGCGCGGACATCGACGGCTCGCAGCTGGCGGCCGCCATCGACGCCGACGACACCACCGTGTCCCTCGCCGTCACCGGCGAACGGCTGTGGACCAGCGACCCGGCCGACATGCCGTTCGATCTGCGGGTGGGCGGCGAGGTCATGACCGTGACCAGCCCCGGCGTGCTGGTCAACGCGGGTCAGAATCCGTTCTTCGACACGGACATCGCCGGGTGGAGTGCCGAGAGCGCCGGCCTGTCCTGGTCGGACGCGGTGGTGCACCCGGATCCGCACGCCCGCGGCTCGCTCCTCATCACCCCGACCGGGACGGACGTGTTCGCGGGCGCGGTCGGCGCCCTGTCCGGCGCAGGCAGCGTCACCGCGGGCACGGCCTACAAGGTGTCCGCGTGGGTGTACTCGCCGAGCGGCGCCTCGGACGTCCGCCCGGCCGTCTACTGGTACAGCTCCACAGGGACGTTCCTGTCGGCCGCCGGATCAGCGCATCCCGCAGTCCCGGCAGGCGTGTGGACGTACATGGAGGAGACGCTGACCGCCCCCGCGTCCGCCTCGCAGGCCCGGGCCCGGATCCGGCACGGCAACACCCCCAGCACCACAAACGTGCTGTACGCGTGGGCGGTCCGGATCACCCCGACGACCGCCGGCGCCACCAGCCCGCAGAAGTTCACCGTCGTGCGGTCCGTCAACGGCGTCACCAAGGGCCACGCCGCGGGCGCGGACGTCCGCCTGGCCACCCCGAACTACGCGGCCCTGTAGGAGGATCATGACCAACTGGCTCGGCGGCATGCGCACGACCGCGGCCCGCCTGTACGAGACCGACCTGATCGGCCGCCTCGTCTTCCTCGCCAACCGCAACGCCAACCAGACCATCAGCAACGGCGGCGACACCGGGTCCAACGCCATGCAGTGGGACGCGGTGGACCTGGACGTCCTCGGCGGCTGGAAGGTGGGCCAGCCCACCCGCTGGACGTGCCCCCGCGCGGGCTGGTGGACGTTCCAGGGCGCCGTCGGCTTCAACAGCTCAACCGCCGGCACCGTCCGGGAGTGCTGCTGGTACGTCAACGGCGGCCTCATCTCCATGGGCCGCTCGCACCCGATCAACATGTCCGGCATCGCGTCCGGCGCGCTGACCGTGGACGCCCGCTCCATCCCGCGTCTGATGGCCGTCGGTGACTACGTGGAGCTGGTCGCGGCCCAGAACAGCGGCTCAGCACTGGACACGGCCACCGGCTCCTACCGGCCGTACATCTCGATCACCTACTCCGGTCCTCCGTAAGGGAGATACGCATGTCCGAGATCACCGATGGCTACCGGCCGCTGGAGGCCTCCGGCGGTGTCTACGTCTTCGACGAGTCCCTCTCACCGCGCCTCCAGATCAACGTGGCCATCAAGGCCGATGCGGGCGAGTACCCGGCCGAGGCCGCGGCCGCCGTCCTCGCGGGCGTGGCCGCCGTCCAGGAGTCGCTGAGGACGTCGTTCCCCACCGTCGACGCCCAGATCACCCCCACGGTCCTCGTCGGGGCCCGGGAGATGCAGTAGCCCGTTCCCCACCGTCCGCCCCGCGCCGTCCTGGCCCGGGGCTTTCCTCATCTCTGGAGGCCTCATGGCCGACCCCATGACCTACGGCGAGTTCCTCGGTGCCCTGCGGGCCGAGGGCCTGACCGTCATCGAGGAGAAGACCGGCGGCAAGTCCCCGGCCTCCCACAACCGCAACCACAAGGGCGCGTGGGGCCCGGTCAACGGGGTGATGATCCACCACACCGTGTCCCGCGGCCACGACACCACCGTGGAGATCTGCCGCAAGGGCCACGCCAGCCTGCCCGGGCCGCTGTGCCACGGCGTGATCTGCAAGGCCGGGCACGTCCACGTCGTCGGCTACGGCCGCACGAACCATGCAGGGCTCGGCGACGACGACGTGCTCCAGGCCGTCATCGACGAGAAGTCACTGCCCGCAGACAACGAGGCGAACACCGACGGCAACCGGCACTTCTACGGCTTCGAGTGCGAGAACCTCGGCGACGGCAAGGACCCCTGGCCCGCCGTCCAGCTGGACGCGATCGAGCGCGCGGCCGCGGCCGTGTGCCGCCACCACCGCTGGAACGAGCGGTCCGTCATCGGCCACCTGGAGTGGCAGCCCGGAAAGGTCGACCCGCGCGGCTTCACGATGGCGTCGATGCGCGCCCGGGTGGCCGATCGCCTCGACGGCACCCCCAGCGACGACTGGAAACCCAGCAACCCGAGCACCCCCAAGGAGGACCTCATGGCGGGCTACAGCGAGGCGCAGATCGGTGATGCGGTGATCCACCGGGACAACATCCCGGCGCCCAAGAGCGCGCCTGACAAGGCGAAGAACAAGAAGTGGACGCTGTCCAGCTACGTCCAGTCGATCTACAACGCGGTGGTCGGTCTGCCCGGCGCCGTCGCCGCCCTCAAGAAGAGCGTCGACGCACTCCGCGCCGACGTCGCCGCCCTCAAGAAGGAGTCCTGACCCATGGCTGAGATCAACCTGCCCGACGCCGAGACCGTCGTGAAGACCGCCACCTCCTACGGCCGCGACCTCGCCGAGCGAACCCTGTCCACCGCAGTCGTCGCGGCCGGCGGCGTCGCCGTCGCCGCGGGCCCGGCCGACATGTTTCACGCGACGTTCTGGCAGACCATGGCGGCCGCGGGGATCGCGGCGGCCGGGTCCCTGCTGAAGGGCATGCTGGCCAGAGCGTTCGGCACCAAGAACTCGGCGAGCCTCGCCAAGGGCGTCTGATGCGGGGCGCGGCGGCGCAGACGGCGTTCTCCCGCCGTCGCGCCTTCCTCGTCACCGTCGGCGCGGGCTGGGCCCTGTACGGCGGGCTGGGCATCATCAACCGGCCCCGCTACGGCACCAGTCGCGGCCTGGCCGACGTCACCCGCTACATCCCCATGGACGCCCTCGGCTGGATGTGGGTGACCTGCGGGGCCATCGCCGCGCTCGCCGGTCTCGTCGTCAACTGCCCGCGCGTCCAGGCCCTCGGGTACGTGGCGCTCGCCGCGCCCGCGGGCCTGTGGGCGGGGGCGTTCTCGGCGGCGGCGGCCGGACCGTACAGCGAGGCGATCGGCTCGGCGTGCGGATGGGGGGCATTCACGATCGGTGTGGTGCTGGTGTCCGGCATGGACGACCCGCCCCCGCCGCACCTGAGAAAGAAGGTTCGCTGATGGACGTGGGGGCACTGGTCGGCGGCGCCGTCGCCCTGGTCGTGGGGCTGCTGTCGTGGACCCAGAGCCGGGCGACGAACCGGCGCTCGGACTTCAAGGAGATCACCGACCAGCTAAGGCAGGATCTCGACGCGGAGCGCGCGCAGCGGAAGCTGCTCACCTCCTACGTCGTCGACCTGTGGCGCTGGGCGAAGCGCGTCGGCCCGGACACGCCGGCCGGGCCCGCACCGGAGCCCCCTCAGGAACTCGACCTCACACCCTGGCGCCACTGACTGCGGCCCCGCTCTCCTTCGGGAGGGCGGGGCCGCTTTCGTCGTTCCTAGGAGCGCCGGAACTCCTCACCGCAGGTGGTGCAAACCACGTCCCCGGTCTTCATCCCTTTGACGTGCTCCTTCACCTTCTGCGGGTGGTCGCACGGCGGCGACCCCTTCGCTTCCCACGCCTTCTGCAACCGCGTCGTCTCTTCCATGTCCACGGGCGCCTCCTTCGCAACTGAGTAAGAGGAGACCCGCAAGAACGGACAAGGGTTGTACGGGTCAGTCGTCCAGCTCGATGCGGAAGTCGACGATGGTGGTGTCGCCGCGGCGCACGATCGGGTGGGCTACCTCGACGATCCGTCCGGTGTCGGAGATGTGCCGCCGCGTGTACCGCAGCACGGGAACGCCGCCTCCGATCCGGAGCGTCGCCGCCTCCAGCTCAGTCGGCATGCCCACCGTGAACGACTCCGTGATCGCCGTGACCCGGATACCGAGACTTCCCAGCTGCGCGCGAGTGCCGCCCGGCCACGGTTCGTTGATCGGGTCGGCGACCGGGGTGCCCGCGACGTCGGACCATCGCACGTAGGAGGTACTCATCTGGGTGGCCTGGTCGTTGTCGTGGAAGACGAAGTGCCGGGCGAGGAGCCGCTCGCCCACCTCGCACTCGAACAGGCCCGCCAGTTCGGCGTCCGCCTTCACCCGCTCGAACCGCTTGTCGAGCCGGTACTCGGACCAGCCGATGCCCTGATCGCGGGTGTACGGCGTCGACTTCGCGCCGGGCGTGGACCGGTAGCGGTCGGCAGCCATGCGGTGAATCGGCGGCCGCGGCCGGACACGGGTGCCAGCGCGGGCCCGGGTCTCGATCAGACCCTCGGTGGCGAGGAGCCGGAGCGCGTTGCGGATGGTGGTCTCGGATACGCCATATGACGCACAGAGGGCAGGCAGGGTCGGCAGCTGGTCGCCGGGTGCGAGCTGGCCGGAGGCGATGCGCTGCCGCAGCTCAGCGGCGATGCGCAGGTACTCGGGCTGTGCCACTGCCGTACCACCGTTCCAAGTGATCGCGTCAATCTGAGTACACATACTCTCCCCTCCCTCTTGACCAGCGCCAACTCCGGCGACAATCTGAGTACAGATAACCACTATCCGTACACAGATAGCCACCGTCTGCGGGGTACAGCCATGCCCGAATCGGGTCACACGTGGCAGAAGGCATTCAAAGGGGAGCCGATCGAGGCGCCTCACGTCCGCCTCTGGACCCGTGGCCGCGTCGAGCACCCCGACGCCCCGCTCATCGCCGACGAACTGTTCGTCGCCGTCCTCGGCTCCGGCGCCCCCGTCGTCGAGATGACGCTCTCCACCGCGGGCGCCCGCATCCGCATCACCGCGGAAGGGCCCGACCCGCTGCCCCTCGTCAACAGCCACGGGCCCGGCTGGTCGATCCTGACCGGCCTGTGCGGCAGGGCCGGACTCACCACCGACGAGCGCGGTCTGTGGGGGCTCCTGGAAGGCCAGTCGAGATGACCAGCCTGCCCGCCGCCACCGCCTTGTCGTGGGCGCAGTACGCCGGTTGGGCCTGCGTCCTGTGTGGCGCCTCCCTCGCCACGACGGGCGGGGTGTCCGTCGGCCGCGCCGAGGGCCGCTCCGGCGTCCACGACCTCAGCGCCGAGGTGTTCGCCTGCCCGCCCCTGTCGGGCTGCGGGCCCTCGCGCCTCACCCAGACTCCCGCCCTCTACCAGCGGGCGGGCCAGACGCCTCCGACCGGAGGCGACGTCCACAACAGGAGGAAGACGTGACCATCGCGTTAGAGCACCCCGTGGGCACCACCGACCCGGCCGCCCTCGTCGGCCCTGAGGTGACCGAGCGGCTCGCCCGCCGGATCACCACCGACCACCCGGAGATCAGCGAGCCGACCGCGCGGCGCATCGTCGGCCAGGCCGCCGCGTTCATCGCCGCCTCCGGCCGACTGCCCGGCCAGTCCCTCGCGCCCAGCGAGCTGGTCGACTACGGCTGGCACGCGTTCATCCTGCACACCGTCGACTACGCCGAGTTCTGCGAGCGCGTCGCCGGTGGCTTCGTCCACCACGTCCCTACGGACGAGGGCGACGAGATGCCGGGCGGGGCGCAGGCCACCCGCGAGCGGACCCTCGCCGCCATCACGGCCGCCGGATACGCGGTCGACCCGGAGCTGTGGCCGGACATGGCCGACTGCACCCAATGCCACGCCGGGTGCACCGACAGCCCCAACAGCGGCAAGGGGAAGTAGCACACCGCACCACGCCCACCGTGCAA
Source organism: Streptomyces sp. NPDC034099 (assembly GCF_055575415.1). Classification (NCBI taxonomy): domain Bacteria; kingdom Bacillati; phylum Actinomycetota; class Actinomycetes; order Kitasatosporales; family Streptomycetaceae; genus Streptomyces; species Streptomyces sp. NPDC034099. The sequence continues at coordinate 169,819 of NZ_JBVISR010000004.1, forward strand.
GACTCCAGCCGTCCGGCGGCACAGCCGGGCGGCTGGCCCTATGAGCGGAGCACCACGTGACAGACACGGCGATCGCCTGGGACACCTACTCGCGGCAGCGCCCCGAGCGCCGGCCGACGAACGCCCGCGGCGAGACGACCTGGTGCAACTGGACCCAGTACCCCGACCACGGACCAGGCGCGGAACTCCTCGAGGTCCCGGCCGGCGCCCGGGTCCTGGACCTCGGCTGCGGGAAGGGCGGCAACGCCGCGCACCTGGCGGCGCTCGGCCACCGCGCGGTCGGCGTCGACGTCTCCCCGAAGCAGCTGGCGGCGGCCCGCGAACGCTGGGGGCAGACGGCCAGGCTGGAGCTGCACCAGGCGGACGCCGTCGACTTCCTGCGCGAGGACCGGGAGGGGTTCGACGCCGTGTACTCGGTGTACGGCGCCGTCTGGTTCACCGACCCGGCGCGGCTGCTGCCCGCGATCCGGAAGCGTCTGCACCCGGGCGGCCGGCTGGTGTTCTCGCAGCGCCCGCCGGTGGAAGGCTGCTACGGCTGCCAGGCCTCGTACATTCCGCGCGGCGCCGACGAGGACCCGCTCGTCGTGAAGCGCTGGGACTACGAGCCGGACGGCTGGGAGCGCATGCTGAAGGAGCACGGCTTCACCGACGTGACCGCCGACGTGCTCGCCGCGCCCCCCGGCACCCGGAAGATCGGCACCCTCATCGTCCGGGCACGCGCCTGAGACGAACTCCAGACCGCGGCCCCGGATGGCGTACCCCGTCGCCCTCCGGGGCCGCTTGTTGCTCTCTACCGGTTCACTGCTCGCGCCGGTCGCTCACCAGCGCGGTGACCGCGATCGCCGTAAGCGCCCAGACGCTGGCGGTGTCCGGCACGCTGCCGGTACCGATCGCGGTGAGGGCGGACGCGGCGATGGCGTGGTGCGGGGTGAGCCTGCGCAGCGCCGGTAGCAGGCCGTTGTTGCCGTCTGCCGGGGTGGGCGTGGGATCGTGGAGTGTCATCGGTTCTCCAGTCGATGGGTGCTGGTGAAAGAGGGCCGTCGCGGGATGCCCTGAGAAGCCCCGCGGCGGCCACCCGCACGCTAACCCCAAATTCTGGGGTGCATGAGGATCGCACCTGAAAGACGCCTCGCTGTGTCACGGATTCGGCGCGGGTGCCACCCGTGAGCGTCAGGCGTGCCACCCGTGAGCGTGAGGCGTGCCGCACGTGTGACGTCAGGCGTGCGCCAGTTGCTCGTCGCCGCAGGTCACGAGTGCAATGCCGCCTCCAGGATGCCGAGCGGCGTCGGTCGGCACCGGGACGGAGAGGAGGCGCACGCCCGGATGCGAGGGTCGCGGACAGTCGTCAGCCGGGGCCGCTTCACGTTCAGGCGCCGGAGCCCTCCAGGCAGGTCGCGCACCGCGGCCCGGGCACGGGGTCCTTCCAGTCGACGTCGGGCAGCACGTCGTACTTGGTCTCATTGCCGATCGTGCCGTGGTCGTGGAACGGGAAGGCGCCGCGCTCCTCGTCGTAGGCGTGGACGAGGGTGTGGGGGTCGTCGCTGCGGGGGCGGCCGTGGTGGTCACTCGTCTCCTTGGCGATCTTCAGTGTGGTCATGCGCCGAGTATCCGGCTGCCGATCAGGCAGGTCCAGGAAACGCCGATCTGGATTCACGAGGGCCCGGAACGGGGCGCTCAGACACTTCACCTTGGATTCGAAGGTGATCACATGAGGCGCCGATTCGGTCTACAAAACCGCAGGTCACGGCCCCAATGGATCGCTTTACGTGCGCCCATAGAGTGATCACTCGCTAGAGGCGTCATAGCAGCATATTGGGGTTGCCGCTGCCGGTACCGCCGCTGACGAGGAAGGACAGCCGGGCCCGCAGAAGAGCGCGCAGCACGCGGTCTCCGCCGGGCGGCACGGTGCCCGCCGCCGTCAACTCGTCGAGGGTGAAGGCGCGCGGCCGTACCACCCGCAGCGACAGGCAGGTGCAGTCGACGGCGACCGGTGGCAGCACCGCGTGCAGCCGGGTGCCGTCCGGCAGCCTGGCGTCCACCCAGGGCCTGGCGTCGTCGAGCCTGCGCCCGGCGACGGTGGCGAGGCGCTGCGCGAGCCGCCGCACCGCCCCCGCGTCGGAGAAGGAGACCGGCGTCAATTCCAGGCCGCCGCCCCGGTCCACCCAGACCCGGTCCGGGGCGGACACCAGTACGTCGGTCACCGAGGGGTCGGCGAGCAGCGGCTCGAGCGGCCCGCTGCCGACCAGCTCCGACCTGAGCTGCTCGGCGGCACCGAGCACCTCGGCGTCCCCCAGCACCCGGCCCTGCTCCCGCAGTGCCTGCGCCACCCGCGCGGGCGTCGGCTCCGCCCCGCTCTCGGCGAGCCACCGCCGCACGCCGTCGAGCATCCCGGGCGCGGCTCCCGGGCCCCTCTGCGCGACCGCCGCCGGAGACCGCACGGAGTCCCGCGCTGCCCTCGTCCGAGTCCGTCCGGAGGCCGAGCCGGGCGATCCTGTGGGGCCGAGCCCGACGATCCGCCGGGAGCCGGTCCCAGCGATGCCCCGGAGGTCCGGCCCGGCATCCCTCCGGCAGTCGAGTCCCCAGGCGATCCGGCGGACTGTCGGACCGCCCAGCCCGGAACCGCCCGCGCGGTCGGCCCGTCGGACGCCCCTGGGGTCGGCCACCCCGCCCCCCTCCCCGTAGCCGGCCCGGTGGGCGCCCCCGACGCCCCGCCCCGCTCCCCCACGACCACCGCGTCCATCCCGCCCCGCCTTCCACCGCTCACGACCGATCCCGTCACGCACCTCATGAGCCGCCCCCGCCCCGTCCGTCCGTCTCCGCCAGCGCCCGTTCCCAGAAGTCCCGGCAGAAGCGCGCCAGGGGGCCTCGGGAAGGTGTGCCCGGGGGGCGCCTGCTCTCCGTGGCACGCAGGAGCCCGGACTCGACCGGCACCTCACCGACCAACGGCAGGCCGAGCAACCGGGCCACCTCACGGTCGTCGAGACCGGAGGCGTAGGGTCCGCGCACCGCGACCCGGAGGTCGCGCAGGACCATGCCGACCGCGGCCGCCACCCGGCCCGCCGCCGCGACGGCCCGCAGCTCGGCGGGGACCACGACGATCCCGATGTCGAGCTGCGCGAGGACCTCGGCGACGCCGTCGTCGATGCGGCGCGGCAGGTCCACGACGACCGTGCCGCCCCTCCGCCGGGCCGCCGCGAGCACCGCGCGCACGGCCTGAGCCGGTACCGCGACACAGTCGCCCCGGTCCCAGCTGAGCACCCGCAGTGAATGCAGCTCGGGCAGCGACTCCTCCAGGGCGCCGCCGCCGACCCGCCCGCGCGAGGCCGCGAACGCCGGCCACCTCAGCCCGTCGGCGGTCTCGCCGCCGAGGAGGACGTCGAGGCCACCGCCCATCGGATCGGCGTCCACCAGCAGACTGCGCAGTCCCTCCCGCGCCGAGGTGACGGCGAGCGCGCAGGCCAGCGTGGACGCTCCGGCACCGCCCCGGCCGCCGATGACGCCGACGGTCAGGGCCGGGCGGCCGACGCCCTCGGCGACGTCGGCGATGCGGTCGACCAGCCACTGCTCACCGTCGGGCAGCATCAGGACGTGATCGGCGCCGATCTCGACGGCCCGCTGCCAGATTCCCGAGTCGTCCTGATCGCGGCCCACGAGGACCACTCCCCTCCGCCGCACCGCTCCGCGCACGCGCCGGGCCACGTCGTCCCCGACGAGGACCAGTGGCGCGGTCTCCCATCCCGTCCGCCGCCCGGACGCCGGGGATGCCGAGGACGTCGCCGTCCCGGTCAGTGCCGAAGGCGTCGCACGAGGCGTCACGGGCACCGAGTGGTGCACCTCCGGTGTGGCGCCCGCGGCCGCGCACAGGCGCAGCAGGTCGTCCAGGAGCTCCGTGTCCTCGGTGACGATGAGGGGTGCGCCCTGCCGTCCTCCGGCGGTGGGCGGCGGGTCGTGCGTGATGGTTCCGGTCATGGCCTTTCCCCCTTCGGCGCGGCTCCCGCGGTCGCGCCCGGTGTCTCGTGGTCTCTCGCGCAGCCGCCGCGGCCCCGCGATTCGCGGCCGCCGAAGAACCGGAAACCGGTCTCCGCACGAGCGGCTCGCATCACGCGGCCGGCAAACAGATCCGGCCGTGGAACTCGGCGCGGCCCGGACGCGTGGGAATCACGGTGCAGCGATCCGGGAAATCGTGTGGATCTTGGTCAAAAACTGTGGACAACTCGACGATTGTGAATATCGACTCACTCGAACCGGTGAGCCTCCCCCGACCCCGTTCCACCCCGCGTGCGACTTCCGCAGGGCAGTCCGACAACTACACTCTGTAGTCGAATGAGGCCGCGACAGAACCTGGGCCCCGCGCCGGCACGGCGCGGGGCCCAGATCATGGAAAGAGCGAGAAAACCCACCCGGACATGCGACGACCCCCGCCGGGGGGGAGAGCGGGGGTCGTCTCCACGGCCGACTCGGGGGGGGAGGAGTCGGACCGGGTTAGCACGGTCGCGAACGATCCGTGACTTCCATGGTGTACCCGAGAGCCTTCTCAGGCAAACCCACGCGCCCCAGCTTACGCCGAATGGGCTGCGCCTATGCTCAGGGTTGTGGAAAACCACTCCTTGCCCCACTCCGCGCCTCACTCCACGCCCCGCACGGCGGCCTTCTTTGACCTGGACAAGACGGTCATTGCGAAGTCGAGCACGCTCACGTTCAGCAAGTCGTTCTACCAAGGCGGGCTGATCAACCGCAGGGCTGTGTTGCGTACCGCATATGCCCAGTTCGTCTTCCTCGCCGGCGGTGCCGACCACGACCAGATGGAGCGGATGCGCGAGTACCTCTCCGCGCTGTGCCGCGGGTGGAACGTCCAGTTGGTCAAGGAGCTGGTCGCCGAGACCCTGCACGACCTGATCGACCCGATCATCTACGACGAGGCGGCCTCCCTGATCGAGGAGCACCACACCGCGGGCCGCGACGTGGTGATCGTCTCCACGTCGGGCGCCGAGGTCGTCGAGCCGATCGGCGAGCTGCTCGGCGCGGACCGGGTGGTGGCGACCCGCATGATCGTGGGTGACGACGGCTGCTTCACCGGAGAGGTGGAGTACTACGCGTACGGCCCGACCAAGGCGGAGGCGATCCGGGAGCTGGCCGCCTCCGAGGGGTACGACCTGTCCCGCTGCTACGCCTACAGCGACTCGGCGACCGACCTGCCGATGCTGGAGGCCGTCGGCCACCCCCACGCGGTCAATCCGGACCGGGCGCTGCGCCGGGAGGCCCTCGCGCGCGAGTGGCCGGTTCTCGATTTCCACCGCCCGGTGCGGCTCAAACAGCGGATCGGGGGGTTCTCCGTGCCGCCGCGGCCCGCGCTCGTCGCCGCCGCCGCGATAGGCGCCGCGGCGGCCACCGCGGGCCTCGTCTGGTACGCGAGCCGCCGGCGGTCCACGGCCGCCTGACCGCCCCTTTCACACGCGTATGAGCGTAAAAGTAAAGAAGTGCGGCGAGGACTTCCGCTTACTGGGGCCCGGTAGTACAAAGGAGTCAACGGCCCGCGAGACCAAGGACATCCGAAAGGATCGCCTTCAACACGCATTTGGCCCCACGGACCGAGCACGGACACCGGGCACCCACGCGACGTCGACCCGTCGATTACGGGCCAGCCGCACCAGGTGACGGGCGAAGTTCCCGACCTGATGGGCACATTTCGAGGACGCTTGGTACCCCGGTGGTCGTGCCAGCGGCGGTACGAGCACTCGTACCGCCGCATTTCTGTCCCGTCTGTCCCGTCCGCCGGACAGCGCGCCGTCCGCCCTATGCCGCCCCGCGCTGGAGAGCCTCGCAGACCGCCGTCGACTCGCGTGCGCCCAGCGCGACGGCCCGGCCGCAGTGCGCGATCCAGGCGGCCATGCCCTCCGGCGTTCCGGAGACGTAGCCGTCGAGCGCCGTGAGGTAGGCCGCGCGCCCCAGCTCGGCGTGGCCGACCTCGGCCGGGCACACCGACTTGGGGTCCAGTCCGCTGCCGACCAGGACGATGCGCTCCGCGGCGCGCGCGACCAGTCCGTTGTGCGAGGCGAAGGGGCGCAGCGCCAGGAGTTCCCCGTGCACCACGGCGGCCGTCACCAGCGCCGGTGCCGAACCGCCGGCCGTGACCAGCGCGGCCAGGCCGTCCAGGCGGCCGTGCGCCTCCTCGGCGTCGGGCAGCGGCAGCTCGACGAGCGGTTCGTCCACCGGCTCGCCCGGCCGGCGGGGGCGCCCCACCTCGTCGGCCTTGTCCGCGGCCGCCACCAGATGCAGCCGGGCCAGCACCCGCAGCGGCGACTGGCGCCAGATGGACAGCAGCTGCCCCGCCTCGGCGGTCAGTCGCAGCGCGGCGCCCACCGCGCGCGCGTCGTCGTCGCCGCTGAAGTCGCTGCGTCGGCGCACCTCCTCCAGGGCCCAGTCCGCCCCGGACAGCGCCGCCGAGCCCCGGGCGCCGCGCAGTGCCGCCTCGGAGGTGATCTCGTTGCTGCGGCGCCGCATGACCCGGTGGCCGTAGACGCGGTCCACGGCCTTGCGTACGGATTCCACGGATTCGGCCACGCCGGGCAGGGCGCCCAGGGCCGCGAGCGGATCGGCGTTCGCGCCTGTCGTACTCATGAGTAAGACCCTACGCAACCCGGCGCCGCACCCCACGAACGAGTGGTCTTCTTCACCCCTCACCCGCCTCGCATGCCACCTACAGCTATCGAGCCACTACCCTTGGTGAACATGAAAATTGCTTTCGTCGGGAAGGGCGGCAGCGGCAAGACCACCCTGTCCTCCCTGTTCGTCCGCCATCTCGCCGCCACCGGCGCACCCGTCGTCGCGATCGACGCCGACATCAACCAGCACCTGGGGGCCGCGCTGGGCCTCGACGACGCGGAGGCGGCCGGGCTGCCCGCGATGGGCGAGCACCTCCCGCTGATCAAGGACCATCTGCGCGGCAGCAATCCGCGGATCGCCTCCGCCGAGAAGATGATCAAGACGACCCCGCCCGGCGAGGGCTCGCGTCTGCTGCGGGTGCGCGAGGACAACCCGGTTTACGACGCCTGCGCCCGGCCGGTGGAACTCGACGGCGGGGCCGTCCGTTTGATGGTCACCGGGCCCTTCACGGACGCCGACCTGGGAGTCGCCTGCTACCACTCCAAGACCGGAGCGGTGGAGCTGTGCCTCAACCACCTGGTCGACGGCCGGGACGAGTACGTCGTGGTGGACATGACCGCCGGCTCGGACTCGTTCGCCTCCGGCATGTTCACCCGCTTCGACATCACGTTCCTCGTCGCCGAGCCGACCCGTAAGGGGGTCTCCGTCTACCGCCAGTACAAGGAGTACGCCCGCGACTTCGGCGTCACCCTGAAGGTCGTCGGCAACAAGGTGCAGGGCCAGGACGACCTCGACTTCCTGCGCGACCAGGTCGGGGACGACCTGCTGGTCACCGTCGGGCACTCGGACTGGGTGCGCGCCATGGAGAAGGGCCGCCCGCCCCGGTTCGAGCGCCTGGAGGAGGCCAACGGCCGGGCGCTGCGCGCGCTGCACACGGCCGTCGACGCGACGTACGAGCTGCGGGACTGGGAGCGCTACACCCGGCAGATGGTCCACTTCCACCTGAAGAACGCCGCCAGTTGGGGCAACGAGCGCACCGGGGACGACCTGGCCGCGCAGGTCGACCCCGGTTTCGTCCTCGGCGAGGAGATCGCCGCCCCCGCGTGACCCGTGGGTCACCGCGCCCTCCTACCCTCCGGGGCGCCCGGCGGCCCGGCGCTACTGCTTGGCGGCCGGCGCCCCGGGCACGCCCTTCGGCGCCGGTGCGGGCGCGGCCGAAAGGAGGGACGCCCAGCCCTTTTCGGGAGCCTCACCCACACCGAGGGTGCGCAGCTTCTTCAGCACCTTCGGGTCCTGGGCGTCCAGCCAGTCCGCGAGTTGCCGGAAGGAGACGCAGCGCACCTCCTCCTTGGTGCACACCGTCTCGACGACCTCCTCCACGGCGCGCATGTAGGTGCCGCCGTTCCAGGACTCGAAGTGGTTGCCGATGATCAGGGGCGCGCGGTTCCCGTCGTAGGCCCGTTCGAAGCCCTTGAGCAGGCTGTCACGCATCTGGTCGCCCCAGAACTCGCGCTTGGCGGGGTCGCCCTGGGTGGCGGTGCCCGACTGGTTGACCATGTAGTTGTAGTCCATGGTGAGCTGCTCGTACGAGTGGCCGGGGAACGGCACGAGCTGCATCGACAGGTCCCACAGACCCTCCTTCTTCGACGGCCAGACCTGGTTGTTCACCCCGCTGCTGTCGTAGCGGAAGCCCATCTGGCTCGCGGCCTTCATGAAGTTCTTCTGGCCCTCCAGGCACGGGGTGCGGGCACCGATCAGCTCCTTGTCGTAGTCGAAGGGCAGGGGCGCCGCGTTCTTCATCCCGGTGTTGGTCTTCCAGGTCTTCACGAACTGCTTGGCCTGGCTGATCTCCTCCTTCCACTCCTCGACGGACCATTCCCCGACGCCGCCGCCGGCGCCGCAGAAGTGCCCGTTGAAGTGGGTGCCGATCTCGTTGCCCTCCTGCCACGCCAGTCGCAGCTGCTTCACGGTGTCGGCGATGCCCTGCTCGTCGTTGAAGCCGATGTCGGAGCGGCCCGGGGAGTGCTGGGGAGGGCTGTACAGGTCCCGCTTCTCGGTCGGCAGCATGTACACGCCGCTCAGGAAGTACGTCATCGTGGCGTTGTTCTCCTTGGCCACTTCGCGGAAGTGGGAGAACAGTTTCTGGCTGTCCTCACCCGCGCCGTCCCACGAGAACACCACGAACTGCGGGGGCTTCTGGCCCGGCTTGAGGCGTTCGGGCCGGGGCAGGTGCGGCTGGGCCCCGGTGTACGCGGTGGAACCGTCACCGATCAGCCGGACCGCGTTCTTGGGCGCCGGTGCCGCTTTCCCCTTCTCCTTCTCCGGACCTTGAGTCCCCTCGCCGGAACCGGTGCCGTTGTCGATCGCGCAACCGGCGAGCGACGCGGCGCAGATCGCGGCGACCACGGCGCGCGCGGCCATCCTGTGGGAGGCCATCCTGCGGGTGGCGGCCATGTCCGCCCACCTTCTTCCTTCTCTCGGGCCAACGCCGACTAGGCGATGTCGGGTGCTGAGCCGGGCCGTGCCGTCAGCGCCGTCAAGGTGACACGGAAATGAGAAGGAATTAGTACGACAAGCCGATGAAATAACCGATCCACTCGAATGCGCGGGGCGTTACTCCATTCGCGCTAAAAACCTATGCCTCTTCTTTACTCTGAATTACTCTTCATTTACTCGCTGTAATCGAACGGACCCTCAGGAGACGGGAAAATGTCAGCCTGCGTCCCCGCCCGCGCCGATTCGGCCCGGACCAAGCACGTCCACCCGCCCCACAGCCCGCCGCCCGGCGGCCCCCGGCGCTTCCGCGTCGCGGGCGCCGACGTCTCGGCCGCCATCGCGGTGTTCCTGATCGCCCTGCCCCTCTCCCTGGGCATCGCCCTCGCCACCGGCGCCCCCCTCCAGGCCGGCCTCGTCGCCGCCGCGGTGGGCGGAATCGTCGCCGGACGCATCGGTGGCTGCCCGCTCCAGGTCAGCGGCCCCGCCGCCGGACTCACCGTCGTCACCGCCGACCTCATCCAGCGCTACGGCTGGCGTACGACCTGTGCCATCACCGTCCTCGCCGGGGTCGCCCAACTGGGGCTCGGCTGCCTGCGCGTGGCGCGTTCGGCGCTCGCCGTGAGCCCCGCCATCGTGCACGGCATGCTCGCCGGCATCGGCGTCACCATCGCCGTCGCACAGCTGCACATCGTCCTCGGCGGTACCCCGCAGAGCTCCGTACCGGACAACCTGGTCGCACTGCCGGCACAGTTGGCCGGCCTCCACCCCGCCGACCTGGCCGTGAGCGTGCTGACCCTGACCCTCCTGCTGCTCTGGCCCCGCGTCCCCGGCCGGGCCGGTGAGATCCTGGGCAAGCTGCCCGCCGCCCTGATCGCCGTCGCCGGTGCCACCGCGGTCGCCGCCCTCACCGGACTCCGCCTGCCCAAGGTCGACCTGCCGTCCTGGAGCAGCCACGCCCTGGCCTCGCTGCCCGAAGGACCGGTGCTCGGTCTCGTCGCCGCCGTCCTCACCACCACGCTGGTGTGCAGTGTGCAGTCCCTGCTCGGCGCGGTCGCCGTGGACAAGCTGGTCGCCGCCCGGCCCTCGCTCACCGGCCGCGTCAAGCGTTCCGACCTCGACCGCGAACTGCTAGGCCAGGGCGCCGCCAACATCGTCTCCGGATCGCTCGGGGGGCTGCCCATCGCCGGTGTGGCCGTGCGCAGTTCCGCGAACGTCGCGGCGGGTGCCGTCAGCCGGAACTCCACGATGCTGCACGGCGTTCTCGTAGTGATCGCCGCGCTGCTGATGGTCCCGGCCCTGGAGCTCATCCCGCTCGCCTCGCTCGCCGCCCTGGTCATGGCCGTCGGCCTCAAGATGGTGTCGCTGAACCACATTCGTACGGTGACCCGCCACCGCGAGGTGCTGGTCTACGCGGTCACCACCTGCGGCGTGGTGTTCCTCGGCGTCCTGGAGGGCGTCGCGCTCGGCATCGCCGTCGCCGTGGGCGTCGCCCTGCACCGCCTCACCCGCACCCGGATCACCCACGACGACATGGAGGGAGTCCACCACGTACACGTACGGGGGCAGTTGACCTTCCTCGCCGTGCCTCGGCTCAGCCGGATCCTGCACCAAGTGCCCCACGGGGCGGACGCGGTCGTCGAGCTGGACGGGTCCTTCATGGACCACGCGGCGTACGAGACGCTCCAGGACTGGCAGAAGACGCACACCGCGCACGGCGGCTCCGTGGACATCACCGGCCGCCGGCCTGGCACCCGCATCTCCGAACCGGCCGAGGTGGACGGCTGCCGCTGCCGCCCCTGGACACCCTGGCGCAACCACCAGTGCGAACACCCACCGACGGCACCGGCGTCCGGCGCGGACCGGCAGGCCACCACGGGCAGATCCACCGGCAGGGCCCCCGACGGGTCCTCCGGCACCACGACCGGCCCGGACGCCCGCGGTGCCACCGGCGCATCCCGTGCACCCGGCGCACCCGACGGACCCCCCGGACACGAACTCGCCCGTGGCATCAGCGCGTTCCACCGCAACGTTGCCCCGCCGATGCGCCGCGAGCTGGCCCGGCTGGCCCGGGAAGGACAGCAGCCCTCCCAGCTGTTCCTGACCTGCGCCGACTCGCGGGTGGTCACATCGATGATCACCTCCAGCGGCCCCGGCGACCTCTTCGTGGTGCGCAACGTCGGCAACTTCGTACCGCTGCCCGGCGAGGAGAGCGGCGACGACTCGGTGGCCGCCGCGATCGAGTACGCGGTGGACGTGCTGAAGGTGCGGTCCATCACGGTGTGCGGACACTCCGGGTGCGGGGCGATGCAGGCGCTGCTCGGCGCCGCCCCCGGGGGCGCGCGCACCCCCCTCCAGCGATGGCTGCGGCACGGAGTGCCGAGCCTGGAACGTGCGCCCGCCGACACAGGCGGGGACGACCGCGCCCGGCCCCGGCTGGCCGGACGCGCGCCCGCCGACGCCGCCGAGCGGCTGTGCCTGGCCAACGTGGTCCAGCAGCTGGAGCACCTGCGCGCCCACGAGTCGGTGGCCCGGGCACTGGACGCCGGAGACCTGGAGCTGCACGGCATGTACTTCCACGTCGGCGAGGCGCAGTCGTACCTGCTGTCCGAGGACGCGGACGGCGACGTCTTCGAGCTCGTGCGGGAGCCGAACCCGACCGGCTGACCTCCAGACCGTCCGACCTTCCGACCCCTCCGGCCGGGTGCGGTCCCGGCGAGCCGCGGCGCGGACCGGTGTGAGAGGCGTTACACACACTGAACCCCGCGTCGTCGGCTGCCGTGGGTAGGGGTGACCACGGACCACGAAGGCGGCGCGGCGGCAGGCGGCGACCTGGAACAGGTCTAAACCATTTGCCCGTCGACCCTTGTCATCGGCCCCCCGGGTCTGATGAGCTGTGGCCTGGGACACAACGGACAACCCTGAGAAAGGGAGATGTCGTGAGCAACGAATCCTTGGCCAACCTGCTCAAGGAAGAACGCAGGTTCGCACCCCCCGCCGACCTGGCCGCGAACGCCAACGTCACGGCGGAGGCGTACGAACAGGCCAAGGCTGACAGGCTCGGCTTCTGGGCCGAGCAGGCCCGCCGACTGACCTGGGCGAAGGAGCCGACCGAGACGCTCGACTGGTCGAACCCGCCGTTCGCCAAGTGGTTCAAGGACGGCACGCTGAACGTCGCCTACAACTGCGTCGACCGGCACGTGGAGGCCGGCAACGGCGACCGCGTCGCCATCCACTTCGAGGGCGAGCCCGGCGACAGCCGCGCCCTCACCTACGCCCAGCTCAAGGACGAGGTCTCCAGGGCCGCCAACGCCCTGCTGGAGCTGGGTGTGCAGAAGGGCGACCGCGTCGCGATCTACATGCCGATGATCCCCGAGACGGCGATCGCGATGCTGGCCTGCGCCCGCATCGGCGCCGCGCACTCGGTCGTCTTCGGCGGCTTCTCCTCGGACGCGCTGGCCACCCGCATCCAGGACGCCGACGCCCGCGTCGTCATCACCGCCGACGGCGGCTACCGGCGCGGCAAGCCGTCCGCGCTCAAGCCGGCCGTCGACGAGGCCGTCGAGCGCGCCGGGATCGTCGAGCACGTGCTCGTCGTCCGCCGCACCGGCCAGGACGTCGCCTGGGACGGCTCCCGGGACAAGTGGTGGCACGAGACCGTCGACCGGCAGTCCGCCGAGCACACGCCCGAGGCGTTCGACGCCGAGCACCCGCTGTTCATCCTGTACACGTCCGGCACGACCGGTAAGCCCAAGGGCATCCTGCACACCTCCGGCGGCTACCTCACGCAGACGGCGTACACGCACTGGGCGGTCTTCGACCTCAAGCCGGAGACCGACGTGTTCTGGTGCACCGCCGACGTCGGCTGGGTCACCGGGCACTCCTACATCGTCTACGGCCCGCTCGCCAACGGCGCGACGCAGGTCATGTACGAGGGCACCCCGGACACCCCGCACCAGGGCCGGTTCTGGGAGATCGTGCAGAAGTACGGCGTGACGATCCTGTACACGGCGCCGACGGCGATCCGGACGTTCATGAAGTGGGGCGACGACATCCCCGCGAAGTTCGACCTGTCCTCCCTGCGCGTCCTCGGCTCGGTCGGCGAGCCGATCAACCCCGAGGCATGGATCTGGTACCGCAAGAACATCGGCGCGGACGCGACCCCGGTCGTCGACACCTGGTGGCAGACCGAGACCGGCTCGATGATGATCACACCGCTGCCGGGCGTCACGGAGGCCAAGCCGGGCTCCGCCCAGCGCGCGCTGCCCGGCATCTCCGCGACCGTCGTCGACGACGAGGCCAACGAGGTGCCGAACGGGGGCGGCGGCTACCTGGTCCTGACCGAGCCGTGGCCGTCGATGCTGCGCACCATCTGGGGCGACGACCAGCGGTTCATCGACACGTACTGGTCGCGTTTCGAGGGCAAGTACTTCGCGGGCGACGGCGCCAAGAAGGACGACGACGGCGACATCTGGCTGCTGGGCCGCGTCGACGACGTGATGCTCGTCTCCGGCCACAACATCTCCACCACCGAGGTCGAGTCGGCCCTCGTCTCCCACCCGTCGGTCGCCGAGGCGGCCGTGGTCGGCGCGGCGGACGAGACCACCGGCCAGGCCATCGTCGCCTTCGTCATCCTGCGCGGCACGGCCGCGGAGAGCGAGGACCTGGTCACCGAGCTGCGCAACCACGTCGGTGCCACGCTCGGCCCGATCGCCAAGCCCAAGCGGATCCTGCCGGTGGCGGAGCTGCCCAAGACCCGCTCCGGCAAGATCATGCGACGCCTGCTGCGCGACGTCGCGGAGAACCGGCAGCTCGGGGACGTCACGACCCTGACGGACTCGACGGTCATGGACCTCATCCAGTCGAAGCTCCCGGCGGCGCCCAGCGAGGACTGAGCCACGCACCCCGAGGGCACCCGGCGCCGGACGCGCGCCGGGTGCCCTCGCCCTGTGCGGCACCCGGGGCACGGGTAAGCTGGACGGACGTAAGAGAATAATCAAGATCCTCATGGTGCGCCGGGAAGTCTGGTCGGCATGTGTTCCGTGCTGCCCACCCACCGGAGGTTCTCCTCGTGACCGCGCCCCGCACCCCCCGCAATGCCTTCGGACGGCTGTCCCTGCCGGAGCGCACCTACCTCGCGGACGCGCTGCGCACCGAGACCGTCGGCGGCGTCCTGCTGCTCGTCGCCGCGATCGCCGCCCTGGTGTGGGCGAACATACCGGCGCTGCACGACAGCTACGAGAGCGTCAGCCACTTCCACTTCGGCCCCGCGGCGCTCGGCCTCGACCTGTCAGTCGCGCACTGGGCCGCCGACGGCCTCCTGGCGATCTTCTTCTTCGTCGCCGGCATCGAACTCAAACGCGAACTCGTCGCCGGTGACCTGAAGGACCCCAAGGCCGCCGCGCTCCCGGTGGTGGCGGCGCTGTGCGGCATGGTCGTACCGGCGCTCGTCTACACCGTCACCAACACCGCGGGCGGCGGCTCCCTGTCCGGCTGGGCCGTGCCGACCGCCACCGACATCGCCTTCGCGCTCGCCGTGCTCGCCGTCATCGGCACCTCGCTGCCGAGCGCCCTGCGCGCCTTCCTGCTGACGCTCGCCGTCGTCGACGACCTGTTCGCCATCCTGATCATCGCGGTCTTCTTCACCGACACCCTGAACTTCGCCGCGCTGGGCGGCGCGCTCGTCGGCCTCGTCGTCTTCTGGCTGCTGCTGCGCAAGGGGGTGCGCGGCTGGTACGTGTACGTCCCGCTCGGCCTGGTGATCTGGGCCCTGATGTACAACAGCGGCGTCCACGCCACCATCGCCGGCGTCGCGATGGGCCTGATGCTGCGCTGCCACCGGCGCGACGGCGAGGACCACTCCCCGGGCGAGCGCATCGAGCACCTGGTGCGCCCGCTGTCGGCGGGCCTGGCGGTTCCGCTGTTCGCGTTGTTCAGCGCGGGGGTGGCCATCTCCGGCGGGGCGCTGGCGGACGTGTTCACCAAGCCGGAGACCCTCGGTGTCGTGCTCGGGCTGGTCGTCGGCAAGACGCTGGGCATCTTCTTCGGCACCTGGCTGACCTCCCGCTTCACCCGGGCCTCGCTCAGCGACGACCTCCAGTGGGCGGACGTGTTCGCGGTGGCGACCCTGGCCGGCATCGGGTTCACCGTCTCGCTGCTCATCGGCGAGCTGGCCTTCGAGGGCGACGCGGCGATGACCGACCAGGTCAAGGCCGCCGTCCTGACCGGCTCACTCATCGCGGCGGCCCTGGCGACGGTGCTGCTGAAGATACGGAACGCGAAATACCGGGGGATGGTCGCGGAGGAGGAGCGCGACGACGACCTCAGCGGCGTACCGGACATCTACGAGGAGGACGACCCCGCGTACCACCTGCGGGTGGCCGCCGTGTACGAGAGGAAGGCCGCCGAGCACCGCCGGATCGCCGAGGAGATGGAGTCGGCGCGGCTTGCCGAAGTGGCGGGCGGGGCAGGCGATGAGGACGACCGTCCGGCATGATCTGACGAGACGGTACAAAAGACGGAACCGTACTCAGACGAGCCAGCAGAAGAGGGAGACCGCGATGAGCGCACCCGACGGCAGCCCGGTCGGCACCGAACGCAGCATCGGCCAGCTGTTCGCCTCGGCGACCACCGAAATGTCGGCGCTCGTGCACGACGAGATCGCGCTGGCGAAGGCGCAGCTGAAGCAGGACGTCAAGCGCGGAGCGACGAGCGGAGGCGCGTTCTCCGCCGCGGGCCTGCTCCTGGTGTTCTCGCTGCCGATGCTGAGCTTCGCGCTGGCCTACGGCATCAGGACCTGGAGCCACTGGAACCTCGCGGTCTGCTTCCTGCTCTCCTTCGCGGCCAACGTCCTGATCGCGGGCCTCCTCGCGCTGATCGGCATCGTCTTCGCGAAGAAGGCCAAGAAGGGCCGCGGCCCGCAGAAGGTCGCCGCCTCCGTGAAGCAGTCGGCGGGCGTGCTCCAGAACGCCAAGCCGCACCCGCGCCCGGAACTGCCCGCGGACCGGTCCCCCGAAGCGATCGAGGCTGTGGCACGCTCGACCTCATGACGGGCTCCAGCACCCCTTCGGGGCAATCCCCCTCGCCGCAGCACCCCAACCCCACCTCGGTCGTGCGCCTCGGCATCCCGGACGGGCCCGAGGTGACCCACCGGGACGTCGCGGCCAACGGCGCCCGCTTCCACATCGCCGAGCTGGGCGACGGACCGCTGGTGCTGCTGCTGCACGGTTTCCCGCAGTTCTGGTGGACCTGGCGGCACCAGCTGGTGGCGCTCGCCGACGCCGGTTTCCGCGCGGTCGCCATGGACCTGCGCGGCGTCGGCGGCAGCGACCGCACCCCGCGCGGCTACGACCCCGCGGGCCTCGCCCTCGACATCACCGGAGTGGTCCGCTCCCTCGGCGAGCCGGACGCCGCGCTGGTCGGTCACGACCTCGGCGGCTACCTGGCCTGGACGGCCGCAGCGATGCGGCCCAAGCTCGTGCGTCGGCTCGCGGTGTCCTCGATGCCGCACCCCCGGCGCTGGCGCTCGGCCATGCTCGGGGACGTCCGCCAGAGCCGGGCGGGCTCCTACATCTGGGGCTTCCAGCGCCCCTGGGTGCCGGAGCGTCAACTGACCGCGGACGACGGCGCGCTGGTCGGCCGACTGCTCCACGACTGGTCCGGGCCGCGGCTCCTCGACGACGAGGCGGTGACGGCGTACCGGCGCGCCATGTGCATCCCCTCCACGGCGCACTGCTCGGTCGAGCCGTACCGCTGGCTGGTGCGCTCCCTGGCCCGGCCGGACGGCATCCAGTTCTACCGCCGGATGAAGCGGCCGGTGCGCGTGCCGACCCTGCACCTGCACGGCTCCCTGGACCCCGTGATGCGGACGCGGAGCGCCGCCGGGTCCGGGCAGTACGTCGAAGCGCCGTACCGCTGGCGGCTGTTCGACGGGCTCGGGCACTTCCCGCACGAAGAGGATCCAGTCGCTTTCTCCACCGAACTGATCAACTGGCTGAAGGATCCCGAGCCGGATCGGTGAGCGATCGGTCACCGAACGGACGCACCCGGTATCCGAACCGGAACGCCTGTCCTACGAACGGCCACTTGCCCGACGCATAGGCCAATTGGGCGCACCAGAAGCGGTTATCGACCTTGGGGCGGGGGCACACGTCCCGGTATGGGCTGGACGCACGACTACAGTGACGTAGCACGCGACGGCCGCTCCACGAGCGGCGTGAGCAGTACCCACCGACCTGGCGGCACCCCGCAACTCGCGGGTGCGGACCTTCGCGTGGGCATTCCGCGCATCCTGCGCCGCCGAGCCCGCTGGGTCTCCGTACGCCTGCGCCATCCGCGGACCTGAGACACCGC
This sequence comes from Streptomyces sp. NPDC034099, assembly GCF_055575415.1. Taxonomy (NCBI): domain Bacteria; kingdom Bacillati; phylum Actinomycetota; class Actinomycetes; order Kitasatosporales; family Streptomycetaceae; genus Streptomyces; species Streptomyces sp. NPDC034099. Next base: position 187,267 of record NZ_JBVISR010000004.1, read on the forward strand.
CCCGACGCCCCCCGACATGGGGGGCGCGGGCCTAGAGCGCGCAGCTGTCGCTGTCCACCTGCTGACTTGCGGTGCGGCCCTTGCTGATGTCCTCGCGGATCTCGTCCGCGGTGAGCGCGTACCCGGTGTCGGGGTCGTCCAGGGACTTGGCGAAGACCACGCCGTACACCTCGCCCTCGGGCGTCAGCAGCGGGCCGCCCGAGTTGCCCTGACGGACGGTCGCGTACAGCGAGTAGACGTCCCGGCGGACGGTGTCGCGGTGGTAGATGTCCGGTCCGTTGGCCGTGATGCGCCCGCGCACCCGCGCGGCACGGACGTCGTACGCCCCGTTCTCCGGGAAGCCCGCGACGATGGCGCCGTCGTCGCCCTCCGCGTCCTCGTCGGCGAACCGGAGGGCGGGCGCGTCCAGTTCCGGCACGTCCAGGACGGCGATGTCGCGCTCCCAGTCGTAGAGGACGACCGTCGCGTCGTACTTCCGGCCCTCGCCGCCTATCTGCACGGTGGGTTCGTCGACGCCGCCCACGACGTGGGCGTTGGTCATGACGCGGCGGTCGGCGAAGACGAAGCCGGTGCCCTCCAGGACCTTGCCGCAGTCGGGGGCGGTGCCCATGACCTTGACGATGGAGCGCTTGGCGCCTGCGGCGACCGGGCTGTTCGCCAGGGTCGGGTCCGGCGGCAGCGTGTCGGGGATCGACTCGTTGGAGAACGGGCTGAAGACCTGCGGGAAGCCGTTCTTGTCGAGGACCGAGGTGAAGCTGTCGAACCAGTTGTCGGCACCGGCGGGCAGCACCTGCTGCACCCCCGCCAGCACCGTGGACTGCCGCACCTCCTTGCCGACCGTCGGCATCGTGGTCCGCGCCAGGGCGGAGCCGAGCAGCCAGGCGACCAGGAGCATGGCGACGACGTTGACCAGGGCGCCGCCGGTGGCGTCCAGGGCGCGGGCCGGGGACCAGGTGATGTAGCGGCGCAGCTTGTTGCCCAGATGGGTCGTCAGGGCCTGCCCGACGGAGGCGCACACGATGACGACCACGACCGCGACGACGGCGGCGGTGGTGCTCACCTCCGCGTTGTCCGTCAGCGCGTCCCAGATCACCGGGAGCAGGTAGACGGCGACGAGACCGCCACCGAGGAAGCCGATCACCGACAGGATGCCGACGACGAAGCCCTGGCGGAAGCCGACGATCGCGAACCAGACGGCGGCCAGCAGCAACAGGATGTCCAGCACGTTCACCGATTCAGGCCTCGTCTTGTCGTCTGCGGTACGCAGGCCACCCTGTCATGCGCGCCAGTCCAGCGGGACCTGCTTCTCCCGGTCCCACGGCCGCTCCCAGCCCGCGAAGTGCAGCAACCGGTCGATGATGCCGGCGGTGAAGCCCCACACGAGCGCCGATTCGACCAGGAATGCCGGGCCTCGGTGACCGCTGGGGTGGATGGTCGTCACCCGGTTGGCGGGGTCCGTGAGATCCGCCACGGGGACCGTGAAGACGCGCGCGGTCTCGGCAGGGTCGACGACGCCGACCGGGGTGGGCTCGCGCCACCAGGCCAGCACCGGGGTGACGACGAAGCCGCTGACCGGGATGTAGAGCTTGGGCAGGGCCCCGAAGAGCTGGACGCCGGCCGGGTCGAGCCCGGTCTCCTCCTCGGCCTCGCGCAGGGCGGCCCGCAGCGGGCCGTCACCGCGCGGATCGCCGTCCTCGGGGTCGAGGGCACCGCCCGGGAAGGCGGGCTGGCCGGGGTGGGAGCGCAGGGAGCCGGCCCGCTCCATGAGCAGCAGCTCCGGGCCGCGGCCGCCCTCGCCCTCGCGGGTGCCGTCGCCGAACAGGATCAGGACGGCGGACTGGCGGCCCGCGCCGTCCGCCGGCGGCAGGAACCGGCTCAGCTGGGTGGGCCGGACCGTCTCGACGGCCCGCACCACCGGGTCCAGCCAGCCGGGCAGCCCCTCCTTGCTGAGCATCACGCTCCCGGCGTGACCCCTCGCGGCGCCCTGCGTGTCGCTCGCCCGTGTCATCTCCACCCCCGTCCTGCCGACTCCAACGCCCGAAGCCCCCGAGATCGTTCCGTCACCCGGCCCCCAGCGGCGGTGCCGGCTTCCCGCCCGCGTCCAGGTAGGCCTGCGGGGGCTTCAGCCGCTGCCCCGGGAAGCCGCCCTTCTCGTACTTCAGCAGCTTCTTCGCCTTCTCCGGGTCCGTCTCGCCCTCGCCGTACGCCGGGCACAGCGGGGCGATCGGGCAGGCGCCGCAGGCGGGCTTGCGGGCGTGGCAGATGCGGCGGCCGTGCCAGATCACGTGGTGGGAGAGGTCGGTCCAGTCGCTCTTCGGGAAGAGCGCGCCGACGGCGGCCTCGATCTTGTCCGGGTCGGTCTCCTCGGTCCACCGCCAGCGGCGCACCAGGCGCTGGAAATGCGTGTCCACGGTGATGCCGGGGCGGCCGAAGGCGTTGCCGAGCACGACGAAGGCGGTCTTGCGGCCGACGCCGGGCAGCTTGACGAGGTCTTCGAGGCGGCCGGGGACCTCGCCCCCGAAGTCCTCCGTCAGGGCCTTGGACAGCCCTATGACCGACTTGGTCTTGGCCCGGAAGAAGCCGGTCGGGCGCAGGATCTCCTCGACCTCCTCGGGGACGGCGGCGGCCAGGTCCTCGGGGGTGGGGTACTTGGCGAACAGGGCGGGCGTCGTCTGGTTGACCCTGAGGTCGGTGGTCTGGGCGGACAGCACCGTGGCCACGACCAGCTGGAACGGGTTCTCGAAGTCCAGCTCCGGGTGGGCGTACGGGTAGACCTCGGCGAGCTCGCGGTCGATACGGCGGGCGCGGCGGACCAGCGCGGTGCGCGACTCGCCGCGCGGCGGTTTCGGCGCGACGGTCTTCGCCGGGGCGACGCCCTTGACGGCGGCGGTGGCCTTCTTCGGGACGACGACGGGCTTCTTGGCGGGCGCCTGCCTCTTGAGGGGCGCGGCCTTCTTCGTGGGGCTCGCCTTCTTGCCCGCGGAGGTCTTCTTGGCCGCAGTGGCCTTCTTCGCGGGGATCTTCTTCGCGGGGGTCTTCTCGCTCCCGGCGCTCTTCTCGGTCGCGGCGGACTCCTCGCTCGCGGCGCTCTTCTTCACGGCACCCTTCTCCGCAGTCACCCTCTTGGCAGGCGCTGCCTTCCTTGTCGCTTTCGCCGTTTTCCTACCGCCATCGGGACCCTGTTCGCCCACAGCGGAATCGCGACCTGCACTCACCCGCGCAGCCCCCTAGGCCTGTGCTCTCACCGGCGATTTGGACACCCGGCCAGCCTACGACCCGGCACCGACATCCGCCCCGGACCTCGAAGATCGGCGTCCAATTGGACCCCTGCCGCGTACCCCAGGACATCAGTGCGGCATCCTTGTGACAGATCACACTGTTTGGACTGTCCGGCAAAATGGGCACCACGGACCCCTGGTACACCGGGGGAACAAGATCCTCTGAGCCGGTCGACAAGGAGAGAACTCGTGGACGACGTTCTGCGGCGCAACCCGCTCTTCGCGGCGCTCGACGACGAGCAATCCGCGGAGCTCCGCGCCTCCATGAGTGAGGTGACCCTCGCCCGCGGCGACACCCTGTTCCACGAGGGGGACCCCGGAGACCGCCTCTACGTGGTCACGGAAGGCAAGGTCAAGCTCCACCGCACGTCCCCCGACGGGCGCGAGAACATGCTGGCCGTCGTCGGCCCCAGCGAGCTGATCGGCGAGCTGTCGCTCTTCGACCCGGGCCCGCGCACGGCGACCGGCACCGCGCTGACCGAGGTCAAGCTGCTCGCCCTCGGCCACGGCGACCTCCAGCCCTGGCTGAACGTACGGCCCGAGGTGGCCACCGCGCTGCTGCGCGCCGTCGCGCGCCGTCTGCGCAAGACCAACGACGCCATGTCCGACCTGGTCTTCTCGGACGTCCCCGGCCGCGTCGCCCGCGCCCTGCTGGACCTGTCCCGCCGCTTCGGCGTGCAGTCCGAAGAGGGCATCCACGTGGTGCACGACCTGACGCAGGAGGAGCTGGCCCAGCTGGTCGGCGCGTCCCGCGAGACGGTCAACAAGGCCCTCGCCGACTTCGCCCAGCGCGGCTGGCTCCGCCTGGAGGCCCGCGCGGTGATCCTGCTGGACGTGGAGCGGCTGGCCAAGCGCTCCCGCTGACCGGCCTCAGTCGGGCAGCTGGATGAGCCCGTGCTCGCCCAGGTACTCCAGCTGCGCCCGCACCGACAGCTCCGCCGCCGGCCACAGGGAGCGGTCGACGTCCGCGTACACGTGGGCGACGACCTCGCCCGGCGTGCGGTGGCCGTCCTCCACCGCCGTCTCGACCTGGGCGAGGCGGTGGGCGCGATGGGCGAGGTAGTACTCCACGACGCCCTGGGCGTCCTCCAGGACGGGCCCGTGCCCCGGGAGCACCGTGTGCACCCCGTCGTCGGCCGTGAGCGACCTGAGCCTGCGCAGCGAGTCCAGGTAGTCGCCGAGACGGCCGTCGGGGTGGGCCACCACCGTCGTGCCGCGCCCCAGGACGGTGTCACCCGTCAGGACCGCCCGGTCGGCCGGGAGATGGAAGCACAGGGAGTCCGCCGTGTGCCCCGGGGTCGGTACGACCCTCAGCTCCAGGCCTCCGACCCCGATCACCTCACCGGCCGCCAGCCCCTCGCCGCCCAGCCGCAGCGCCGGGTCCAGTGCCCGTACCTTCGTGCGGGTCAGCTCGGCGAAGCGCGCCGCGCCCTCCGCGTGGTCCGGGTGACCGTGCGTCAGCAGCGTCAGCGCGACCCGCTTGCCGGCCCGCTCGGCCGTGTCGACGACGTTGTGCAGGTGGGCGTCGTCCAGGGGGCCCGGGTCGACGACGACGGCCAGGTCGGAGTCGGGTTCGGCGAGGACCCAGGTGTTCGTTCCGTCCAGGGTCATCGCCGAGGCGTTGGGCGCCAAAACGTTCACCGCGCGCGCGGTGGCCGGTCCCGACAGGACACCGCCCCGCGGCTGTCCGGGCAGTGCTGCTGCGTCCGTCATGCGGGAGCTCCCCCGGTCGGGTCGGAAGGTGTCGCCGGTGCCGCCGCCGTACTCGGGACGTGCTTGGTGAACTCGTCGTGTCCCGGCCACGAGAGGACGACCTCGTCGCCGGACAGCCGCGCGCGAGCCAGTACCGGTGTCATGTCGCGGCCGGGAGCCGCCGCCAGCGCCTCGGCCGCCGTGCCGCACTCCGCAAGACCGCGCAGGGTCGCGACGGTGGGCGGCATCATCAGCAGCTCGCCCTTGTCGTACCCGGCCGCCGCGTCCGCCGGGGAGATCCACACGGTGCGGTCGGCCTCCGTGGACGCGTTGCGCGTGCGCTGCCCCCGGGGGAGCGCGGCCACGAAGAACCACGTGTCGTAGCGCCGGGACTCGAACTCCGGGGTGATCCAGCGCGCCCAGGCGCCCAGCAGGTCGGAGCGCAGAACGAGGCCCCTGCGGTCCAGGAACTCCGCGAAGGACAGCTCACGGTCGACCAGGGCGGCCCGGTCGGCCTCCCAGTCCCCGCCCGTCGTGTCGCCGACCACCGAGTCGCCGGTCGGACCGGCGAGCAGGACGCCGGCCTCCTCGTACGTCTCCCGTACGGCCGCGCAGACGATCGCCTGGGCGCCCGCCTCGTCGACGCCGAGCCGGTCCGCCCACCACGCGCGCGTGGGGCCCGCCCAGCCGATGGCGCGGTCGTCGTCACGCGGGTCGACCCCGCCGCCCGGATAGGCGTACGCGCCCCCGGCGAACGCCATGGAGGTGCGGCGGCGCAGCATGTGGACGACGGGTCCCGACCCGGTGCCGGTGTCCTTGAGGAGCATGACGGTGGCCGCGCGCCTCGGGGTGACCGGGGTGAGGGTGCCGGCCGCCAGCGCGCGGATGCGGTCCGGCCACTCCGGTGGGTACCACTGACCATTCGCCATGGCCGGAGGCTATCCGGTGACGGGCGGATGTTCGAGTGGCCCCCGGGGCCGGGTGGGCGTCAGGAGGGCAGGCCGGTCAGCCACTCGGTGAGCAGCCGGTTCGTCTCCTCGGGGCGCTCCTGCTGGAGCCAGTGGCCGCAGCCGTCGAGGACGTGCGAGGCGCGCAGGCCGGGCAGGGTGACCGGATACGCCTCGATCGCGTCGGACAGCCAGGTGGTCGAGGCGTCCAGGCCGCCGCCGAGGAACAGCGACGGCTGGGTGATCGGGACGCCCTCGTGGGCGGCCAGGTCGGCCCAGTCGCGGTCCATGTTGCGGTAGCGGTTGAGAGCGCCGGTCAGGCCGGTCCGCTCGAACTCCCCGGCGTAGACGTCCAGCTCCTCCTCGGTCAGCCAGGAGGGCAGCCGCCCGGCCGGGAACCGGTCGCGCATCCTGCCGCCGGAGGCGACGAAGTGCGGGTCGGGCTCCTCCGGACCGGGCATGGTGTCGGCGGACAGCGCGGCGTAGAGGCCGGCGAGCCAGCCGCGTACGTCCGGCTCGATCTCGGCCTCGGCACGGCCGGGCTCCTGGAAGTAGGAGACGTAGAACTCCTGCCCGCCGAAGGGCCCGGCCGGGTCGCTCATGCCGGCGAAGACCTCGCTGGGTTTCGGGCCGCCGGGCGGGGTGTACGGCACGCTCAGCAGGCCCACCGCGCGGAAGACGTCCGGCCGCAGCAGCGCGGAGTGGGCGGCGATGTTCGCGCCCCAGTCGTGGCCGACGACCACGGCGGAACGTTCACCCAGGGCCTCCACCACGGCGACGTTGTCCGCGACCAGGTCGAGCATCCGGTACGCCTCGACGGCGTCCGGCCGCGAGGAGCGCCCGTAACCGCGCACGTCGAGGGCGACGGCGCGGAACCCGGCGGCGGCCAGCGCGGACAGCTGGTGGCGCCAGGAGTACCAGGACTCCGGGAAACCGTGCACGAGCAGGACCAGCGGCCCGCTGCCCTGCTCCACCAGATGGATCCGGCCGGCGGGTGAGGGCACCATGCGGTGGACGGGCTGGTCGGCCTGCTGGTCGGTCACGGGCGGCTGCGGCATGGTTCCTCCTGGCGCATACGGTCGTTACGGCCCCGGTACGGGCCGGGACCACCGACCGGGGCCGGCTCCCGCCCCGTGCGGGGCATGGAACCGATCCTGCGAGGTCGGAGCGGCGGGTGCGAGCTTTGTTGCCGGCCTGGCAACGCGCACCGCACCCGGCGTCCGCTACGGCTGGACGAGCTCCACCTGGATCTCGACCTCCACCGGTGCGTCCAGCGGGAGGACCGCCACGCCGACCGCGCTGCGGGCGTGCACGCCCTTGTCGCCCAGGACCTCGCCGAGGAGTTCGCTGGCGCCGTTGATCACGCCGGGCTGCCCGGTGAAGTCGGTCGCGGAGGCGACGAAGCCGACGACCTTGACGACGCGCGCGACGCGGTCGAGGTCACCGGCGACGGACTTCACGGCGGCCAGGGCGTTCAGCGCGCAGGTGCGGGCCAGTTCCTTGGCCTCGTCCGGGGTGACCTCGGCGCCGACCTTGCCGGTGACCGGAAGCTTGCCGCCCAGCATCGGCAGCTGGCCGGAGGTGTAGACGTACGGGCCGGACTGCACGGCCGGCTGGTAGGCGGCCAGCGGCGGGACGACCTCGGGCAGCGTCAGACCCAGCTCGGCGAGCTTCGCCTCGACGGCGCTCATGCCTGCTTCTCCCGCTTGAGGTAGGCGACGAGCTGCTCGGGGTTGTTCGGCCCGGGAACGACCTGGACGAGCTCCCAGCCGTCCTCGCCCCAGGTGTCCAGAATCTGCTTCGTGGCATGGACGAGCAGCGGCACGGTTGCGTATTCCCACTTGGTCATGCGGCCGACTCTAGCCGTTGGCCGGGGCACCTCCGCAGCCGCTGTCCGGGCCCCTCGGCGCGGCGGCCGCGGCGACGTTGTCCACAGCCTCCGGCGTACTCGGCGCGCGGACTGGTTACGCTCGAATACGTGAGCAGGCTCCAGGTCGTCAGCGGCAAGGGCGGTACCGGTAAGACGACGGTGGCCGCGGCCCTCGCGTTGGCCCTGGCCACCGAGGGGAAGCGCGCGCTTCTCGTCGAGGTCGAGGGCCGCCAGGGCATCGCGCAGCTCTTCGAAACGGAGGCGCTGCCTTATGAGGAGCGGAAGATCGCCGTCGCTCCCGGGGGCGGGGAGGTGTACGCCCTCGCCATCGACGCCGAACTGGCCCTGCTGGACTACCTCCAGATGTTCTACAAGCTGGGCAGCGCCGGACGGGCCCTGAAGAAGCTCGGCGCGATCGACTTCGCGACGACCATCGCGCCGGGGGTCAGGGACGTCCTGCTGACCGGCAAGGCGTGCGAGGCGGTCCGGCGCAAGGACAAAAAGGGACGGTTCGTGTACGACTACGTCGTCATGGACGCCCCGCCGACCGGCCGCATCACGCGCTTCCTCAACGTCAACGACGAGGTGGCCGGGCTCGCGAAGGTCGGCCCCATACACAATCAGGCACAGGCCGTGATGCGGGTGCTGAAGTCGCGGGAGACCGCCGTGCACCTGGTGACGCTGCTGGAGGAGATGCCGGTCCAGGAGACCGTGGACGGCATCGCCGAGCTGCGGACGGCGCGGCTCCCGGTGGGCCGGGTCGTCGTCAACATGGTCCGGCCCCAGACCCTGGACGCCACCGACCTGGAGCTCGTACGGGAGACACCGCGTACGGCGCTGGCCCGGTCGCTGGCCGGGGCGGGGCTCGGCGGGGCGCGGCGGGGCGGGCACGCCGAGCGGCTGGTGGACCCGCTCCTGGCCCAGGCCGGGGAGTACGCCGAGCGGTACGCGCTGGAGCAGGAGCAGCGGGCGGTCCTCGCCGAGCTGGGCCTGCCGACGCACGAACTGCCGCTGCTCGCGGAGGGCATGGACCTGGCGGGCCTGTACGAACTGGCCACCGAGCTGCGGAAGCAGGGGATCGCATGAGTCCGGACGACCCGGCCCGCCACCAGGAGGGCGCGCGCCGCCTGGCCCCCGCGCGCGTGCTCGACGTCGACCGTCTGCTGGAGGACCCGCGGAGCCGCATCGTGGTGTGCTGCGGTTCGGGCGGGGTCGGCAAGACGACCACGGCGGCGGCACTGGGCCTGCGCGCGGCCGAGCGCGGCCGCAAGGTGGTCGTCCTCACCATCGACCCGGCCCGGCGGCTCGCGCAGTCCATGGGCATCGACTCCCTCGACAACACCCCGCGCCGGGTGAAGGGCGTCGACGACTCGGCGGGCGGTGAGCTGCACGCCATGATGCTCGACATGAAGCGGACCTTCGACGAGATCGTCGAGTCCCACGCGGACCCCGAACGGGCGGCGGCGATCCTGGGCAACCCCTTCTACCAGTCGCTGTCGGCCGGCTTCGCGGGCACGCAGGAGTACATGGCGATGGAGAAGCTGGGGCAGCTGCGGGCGAAGGACGAGTGGGACCTCATCGTCGTCGACACGCCGCCGTCCCGCTCGGCGCTGGACTTCCTGGACGCCCCGAAGCGCCTCGGTTCCTTCCTGGACGGCAAGCTGATCCGCGTCCTGCTGGCCCCGGCAAAGGTCGGCGGCCGGGCGGGCATGAAGTTCCTGAACGTCGGCATGTCGATGATGACGGGCGTCCTGGGGAAGGTGCTGGGCGGGTCGTTCCTGAAGGACGTGCAGACCTTCGTGGCCGCGATGGACTCGATGTTCGGCGGGTTCCGTACCCGCGCGGACGCGACGTACAAGCTGCTCCAGGCGTCCGGGACGGCGTTCCTGGTGGTCGCGGCCCCGGAGCGGGACGCACTGCGCGAGGCCGCGTACTTCGTGGAGCGGCTGGCCGCCGAGGACATGCCGCTGGCCGGTCTGGTGCTCAACCGGGTCCACGGCAGCGGTGCCGAACGGCTGTCGGCCGAGCGGGCACTCGCCGCCGCGGAAAATCTTGAGGATCCCCGCATTGTGGATCAGGACGGCGGGAAAGCTGGACTTCGTACCTCTCCCGGCAACTCTCCCGATCCGCACGGCAGTTCAGGACCGGCCGACTCCGTCCCCGACGACTCGGCCTCCGACGCCTCTCCCGAGACCCCCGACACCTCTTCGGAGGTCACCGACACCGCCTCCGAGGCTCCCGACGCGCCGGAGCGGTCCGTCGACACCCTCGCCGCCGGTCTGCTGCGACTGCACGCCGAGCGCATGCACCTGCTCGCCCGCGAGCAGCGCACACGTGACCGCTTCACCGCGCGTCATCCCGAGGTGGCGGTCACCGAGGTGGCCGCGCTGCCCGGCGACGTGCACGACCTGGCAGGGCTGCGGGACATCGGGGCACGCCTGGCTGCCGGCCGGCCCGAGCTGCCCGAGCCGGGCGCCTGATCCAGCCCTCGGGCCCATGGGCCCTGGTGGGGGTCAGCCCACGGCCGCGTAGTTCTCGTACACCTCGTCGTCGTCGAGGGGCACGATGCCGACCCCTCGTTCGTACTCCGTCCGCGCCGTCTCCAGGAGCCGGCGCCAGGACGTCACGGTGGGCCGCCTGCGCAGCAGTGCGCGGCGCTCCCGCTCCGTCATGCCTCCCCACACGCCGAACTCGACGCGGTTGTCGAGCGCGTCGGCCAGGCACTCGGTCCGCACCGGACATCCGGTGCACACCGCCTTGGCCCTGTTCTGCGCTGCTCCCTGAACGAACAGTTCGTCCGGATCGGTAGTGCGGCAGGCGGCCTGCGCACTCCAGTCGGTTACCCAGCCCATACCGGCGCCGTCCTCTCCCGAATCGAGGCTCCCCCACGGCGGCAGCGGCATATTCACCGCCGCCAGTTGAGGACGTTACGGAAGGTGGGCACAGCGCAACACCCCCTTCGGGCCCAATCTTGAATGGCCCGAACGGACTATGGGTAAGCGGCAGATCACCCGGGGGAGTGAGCTGGCGACATGCACGACGATCCCGACATACGGGTCATCTCTGTTGCGCCACAACGGACACCGATTGACACACAAGGCGGATTCGGACACGCACTCCCCACGCCGTGGCACGCGCCGGTACACACCAACGCGCCCCCAGCGGGCCCCCCTCGGAAAAAATTCGAGCGGATCCGGAACGATTCGGGGTCGCCGGACGTATTGATACGTGGCCTCACTGCTGTGACAGTTGAGTGCAGCTTAGGCCAAGGCATATACGCGTGTCCGGCGAATGAGAACGTAGGCTGCCTCCATGCCAAAGAAGCGCTCGGGCGGTGGTCTGTCGCCAACGCAGCAGGCCGCCAAGTTCCTCGGTGTCAGTGTCCTCGCGGGAGCAGTGCTGGCCGGCATCGCGTTGCCCGCGGTGGGTGCGCTGGGGCTGGCGGCCAAGGGGTCGGTGGAGAGCTTCGACGCCCTCCCGGCCAACCTGAAGACTCCCCCGCTGAGCCAGCGCACCGCCATCCTCGACGCCGAGGGCGGCACCATCGCCACGGTCTACTCGCGCGACCGCACGGTGGTCGACCTCAAGGACATCTCGCCGTACATGCAGAAGGCGATCGTCGCGATCGAGGACTCGCGCTTCTACGAGCACGGCGCGGTCGACCTGAAGGGTGTGCTGCGCGCCCTCAACAAGAACGCCCGCAGCGGCGGGGTCTCCGAGGGTGCGTCCACGCTCACCCAGCAGTACGTCAAGAACGTCTTCGTGGAGGAGGCGGGCGACGACCCGACGAAGGTCGCCCAGGCCACCCAGCAGACCATCGGCCGCAAGATCCAGGAGCTGAAGCTCGCGATCCAGGTCGAGGAGGAGCTGGGCAAGAAGAAGATCCTCGAGAACTACCTGAACATCACGTTCTTCGGCCAGCAGGCCTACGGGGTCGAGGCGGCCTCCCAGCGCTACTTCTCCAAGCACGCCAAGGACCTCAACGTCCAGGAGGCCGCCCTCCTGGCCGGCATCGTCCAGTCGCCCAGCCGGTACGACCCGGTCAACGACGAGGCGGAGGCCACCAAGCGGCGCAACGTCGTCCTGACGCGCATGGCCCAGGTCGGCGACATCTCGCCGGCCCAGGCCGAGAAGGCGAAGAAGGCACCGCTCGGGCTGAAGGTCAGCAAGCCGAAGAACGGCTGCATCACGGCCGTGAACGACGCGAGCTTCTTCTGCGACTACGTGCGCGAGGTCTTCCTGAGCGAACCGGTCTTCGGCAAGACCCGCAAGGAGCGGGCCAAGGTCTGGAACCAGGGCGGCCTGACCATCCGCACGACGCTCGACCCGCAGGCCCAGGAGTCGGTGCACCAGTCGCTCAGGGACCACGTCGACAAGTCGGACTCGGTCGCCGCGGCGAGCACGCTCGTCGAACCGGGCACCGGCCGGATCGTCGCGATGGGCCAGTCGAAGCCGTACGGCTACGGCAAGAACGAGACCGAGATCAACTACTCGGTCGACCACGCCGCGGGCGGCTCGAACTTCGGCTTCCCGACGGGTTCGACGTTCAAGCCCTTCCTGGCGGCCGCGGCCCTGGAGGAGAACGTACCGGCGACGAAGGAGTACGCGTCGCCGTACGACATGGACTACCCGAGCCCCATCCAGACCTGCGACAAGCCCTGGATCAACGACTCGGGCTACCGCGTCGAGAACGAGAACGAGTCGGAGGTCGGCCCGTACCGGCTGAAGGAGGCGATGGCCAAGTCGGTCAACACCTACTTCGTCCAGATGCTCGCCGACATCGGGCTGTGCCCGGTCTCCTCCATGGCGGACAAGCTCCACGTCCACCAGGGCAACGGCGACAAGCTGCCGCAGAACCCCTCCGCCCTCGCCCTCGGCTCGGTCGGTATGTCCCCGCTGACGATGGCGAGCGCCTACGCCACCTTCGCCTCGCGCGGCATGTACTGCACGCCGGTCGCGATCGAGTCGATCACCCAGAAGGTCGGCAACAAGCAGAAGTCGCTGGAGGTCCCGAAGTCGACGTGCTCGCGTGCGATGACGGAGAAGACCGCGGACAGCGTGAACACCCTGCTGCAGGGTGTGGTCGACTCCGGTACCGGTAAGGCGGCCGGTCTGAGCGACCGCGACAACGCCGGCAAGACGGGTACGACCGACGAGCGCAAGAACGCCTGGTTCGTCGGCTACACGCCGAACATGTCGGGCGCCGTCTGGGTGGGCAGCGCCAGCCAGAAGGTCGAGATGAAGAACATCACGATCGGCGGCGTCTACCACCCCCTCGTCTTCGGTGGCGCGGTCCCCGGCCCGATCTGGAAGGACGCCATGACCGGCGCCCTGGAGGGCAAGGACTCCCCCTCGTTCAACCTCGTCGACATCCCGGACGGCGACAAGAACAAGGACAAGGACAAGGGCCGCGACGAGGACAAGCCCGACGACGGGAACAACGGCGACGGGAACAACGGCGACGACGAAGGCTTCATCGCCGGCCTGACCGACGGCGGCACCGGCAACGGCGGCGGGGACGGCGGCTTCCCGGGCAACCTGATCCAGGGCCCGGGCAACGGGCCCGGCGGGCGACGCTGAGACGTCCCCTTCACCGGGTGAGGGCCCCTCCGCTGTTCGCGGAGGGGCCCTCACCCGCGTTACGGCGTCACAAGGACGGCCTCGGCGGTCAGCCGGCCAGGAACTTGGCTTGGCTCAGCCGGCCAGGAGCTTCTTGACCGCGGCGGCGACCCGGCCGCCCTCGGCCTGCCCGGCCACCTTCGGGTTCACGATCTTCATCACGGCACCCATGGCGCGCGGGCCCTCGGCACCGGCCGCCTTCGCCTCCTCGACGGCCTGCGCGACGATCGCGTTCAGCTCGTCGTCGGAGAGCTGCTTCGGCAGGTAGGCGGCGAGCACCTCGCCCTCCGCCTTCTCCCGCTCGGCCTGCTCGGCGCGGCCACCCTGGGCGAAGGCCTCGGCGGCCTCACGACGCTTCTTCGCCTCGCGGGTGATCACCTTCTGCACCTCGTCGTCGGAGAGCTCCCGCTTCTCCTTCCCCGCGACCTCCTCCTTGGTGATCGCGGCCAGCGTCAGCCGGAGCGTCGAGGAGCGGAGCTCGTCGCGCTCCTTGATCGCGGAGTTGAGGTCGTCGTGCAGCTTCGACTTGAGCGTGGTCATGGACCTGATTGTCGCAGGTGCGGGAGGAAAGGCGCCCGCTGATTTCCGCGCCCCCGGCGAAGGCGGCCACGGACGGCCTCCACCGCCGCTTCCCCACCGCTTCTGACACGATGGACGTATGCGCGCGCGATACGGAGTACCCCTGGGAATCACGGCGGTTGGCACCGCCGGTCTGATCTACGCGGCCGGGATCGAGCCCCGCTCCTTCCGCCTCCGGCGGGTGACGGTCCCCGTCCTCCCGTCCGGGATGCGTCCCCTGCGGGTGCTCCAGGTCTCCGACATCCACATGGTCGGCGGTCAGCGCAAGAAGCAGCGCTGGCTGCGCTCGCTGGCCGGGCTGCGCCCCGACTTCGTGATCAACACCGGCGACAACCTGTCCGACCCGGAGGGCGTCCCCGAGGTCCTGGACGCCCTGGGCCCCCTGATGGAGTTCCCGGGCGCCTACGTCTTCGGCTCCAACGACTACTACGGGCCCAGGCCCCGCAACCCCGCCCGGTACCTGCTCGAGAAGGTCCAGGGCCGCCACGGCCTCAACGGCAACCCGCCGGTCGTGGGAGCCGTCCACAACCCGTGGGAGGACCTGCGCGACGGGTTCGACGCCGCGGGCTGGCAGAACCTCACGAACACCCGCGGCTCGTTGAAGATCGAGGGCGTGTCGGTCGAGCTGACGGGACTGGACGACCCGCACATCAAGCGGGACCGGTACGCGGAGGTGGCCGGCGGCCCGTCCGGCGCGGCCGACTTCTCGATGGGCGTGGTGCACGCCCCGTACCTGCGTGTCCTGGACGCCTACACGGCGGACGACTACCCCCTGATCCTGGCCGGCCACACCCACGGCGGCCAGCTGTGCATCCCCTTCTACGGCGCCCTGGTCACCAACTGCGACCTGGACACCGACCGCGTGAAGGGCCTGTCCACGCACACGTCCGGGGGTCACACGTCCTACCTCCACGTCTCGGCCGGCTGCGGCGCGAACCGCTACACCCCGTTCCGCTTCGCCTGTCCTCCGGAGGCGACGCTGCTGACGCTGGTGGGCCGGGAGAGCTGAGAGTTCCGGGGAGGGGGGAGAGGGTCCCGGGGGGAGAGGGTCCAGGGCGCCGGGGCCGGGGGTAACCCACACGGCCCACCCGCATAGCCCGCGATGTCCGGTCTGTCTACCTTGAGGCCATGACAGCCCCGATACCCAGGGACATCCCGGACCTCCCCCCGATCCCGGGCCACGTCGTCCTGCCGCCCACCGTCGTACCGGCCCGCGCCGTACTGATCCCGGCCCGCCGTCGCACGGTCGCCGTCTTCCGCGGCCTGATCGCCCTGCTGGCCCTCACCGGCGTAGGGATGGAACTCACCGGCGGTGCGCCCGCGACGGCCCTGAGCCACTTCACGATCCAGAGCGGCATCCTGCTGGCGCTGGTCATGCTCGTCTCCGCTCGGTGCGCCTGGTCCGCCCACCACCCACTGCCGGGCGCCCTCACGGGCGCGGCCCTGTTCTACGTCCTCGCCGCGGCCCTGGTCCACCACGTGCTCCTGGCCCACGCGTCGAGCCCCTTCGCGGCGGCGGACGGCACCGGCACGGCCTGGCAGACCGCCGCGACCCACATCCTCCACACGGCGGTACCGATGGCCGCGATCCTGGACTGGCTCCTCCTCACCCCCGCCGGCCGCCTGCACCTGCGCCAGGCCCCCGTCTGGCTCCTTTACCCCCTGGCCTACCTGGCCTTCTCCCTGACCCGCGGCGCGCTGCTCGGCCCCGGCTCCCAGGACCGCTACCTCTACCCCTTCCTCGACGTCGACCAGCACGGCTACAAGATCGTCCTGGGCAACGCCCTCCTCATCGGCCTCGCCCTCTACGCCCTGGCCGTACTCCTCGTCGCCCTGGACCACATGCGCCCGGACCCGCTCCGCCGCCCCCGATAAACCGGATTTCGTCTCCGGCCACCGGTGGGCTAAAGTAAACGACGTCGCCGCGACGAGCAGCGACGATCGGGGTGTGGCGCAGCTTGGTAGCGCGCTTCGTTCGGGACGAAGAGGTCGTGGGTTCAAATCCCGCCACCCCGACAGTGAAGTTCCAGGTCAGGGGCCTGATCCGCAGTGCGGATCGGGTCCCTGACGGCGTTTCTGGGGTCGGGGCGACCGCCTCTGAGAAGGACGAGACCGTCCCCCCTCTCCCGGTTCGACACCGCGGCGCGCGGAGACTCGTCGGGTGAAGGGGGCCGGTCTGCTCACCGACGACTCAGTCGTTGACCAGGGTGCGGTCGAGCAGGGGGATCAGGTGGTCCCAGTGACGTCGCAGTGCGGCCGCGTTGTAGGTGTCGGTGTCGGGCATGGTGAAGCCGTGGACGGTGCCGGGGTAGATCTCCGAGGTGTAGTCGACACCCGCGGCGTCCAGGGCCGCGTTGAGCTCACCGAGAGCCTCGGACGACAGGTCGGTTTCGGCATGGGCGAAGTGGACCTGGGCGGTGATCCTCGCGAGGGCGTCGGGTCCGTCCGCCCCCACGGGGCCGTGGAACACGGCGAGAGCGGCCACCTGGCGCGGGTGGGCCACGGCGGTACGCACCGCCAGGAGGCCGCCGATGCAGTAGCCGGTCACCGCGACCGGTCCGGAGCCGACCTCGGGCTGGGCGGTGAGGAACCTGAGGTAGGCGTCGGCGTCGCTCACCGCGCGTTCGGCGGTGAGCGTCTCGATCAGGGGCATCAGTTGGGCGACGAGCGCGGGCCGGCCCTCTTCTCCTATGTGCTCGGGAAGTTCGACCACCGGTGCCGGGCCGTGCCGGTAGAAGAAGTTGGGGACGAGTACGTAGTACCCGTGACCGGCCAGTTCGCGGGCCATCTCCCGCAGCGCGGGCCGGATGCCGAAGGCGTCCGCGTACATCAGCACCCCCGGGTGCCGCTCGCCGTCGTCGGGGAAGGCGGCGAAGGCGTCGGCCCGGCCGTCCGTGGTGGGGATCCGCAGCGTTTTGGTGGGCATGGGTTCTCCTGTCGTGGTTGATGTGCCAAGGCTGTGATCAACACGACGGAGGTGGAGCCCGCGCTGCGGCGCAGGGCCCTCGATCCGACAGCGGGCGCGCGCCCGCCCGTACGACGCTCAGAAGGGCACCGGGTCACCCGTCCGTGTGTGGCGCGATGCCGTCCCGGTAGTCATGTCGGCACCGTAGTCCACCCAAGGAATCCCGTGCGACCACCCCCCAGTGACAGTGCCGTCGCTCACCTTCCGGTGTGCGGGTGGCTCCTCGGGAGTTCCACGGTGATACGGAGGCCGCCGGAGGGGCGGGGGGTGAGGGTGAGGGTGCCGTCGTGGGCCTGGGTGATGGTGTTGACGATGGCCAGGCCGAGGCCGACGCCCGGGTGGTCGGTGTGTACGCGTTCCGTGCCGCGTTGGAATGGTTCCGTGAGGGTCGAGGCCTGGTCGGGGCTGATCCGTTCGCCGGTGTTCTCGACGGTGAGCAGCGAGGTGCGGGGGCCGGGGGTGGTGTGGACCCGGACTCTGCCCCCCTGGGGGAGGTTGTGGACGATCGCGTTGTGGACGAGGTTCGTCGTCAGTTGCAGGAGGAGGGTCGGCGATCCGAGGGCGGGGGTCACCTCGCCGCCGGTTTCGAGGGTGATGCCGTGTCTCTCCGCGAGGGGGAGCAGGGTTTCGGTGGCCTCTTCCGCGAGGAGGGACAGGTCGACGTGCTCCCGCGTGAAGGAGCGCTGGCCGGCACGGCTGAGCAGGAGCAGGGCCTCGGTGAGGTCGATCGCCCGGGTGTTCACGGAGTGGAGGCGGTCCATGATCTCGTCGGTGTCCTGGTCCGGGTCGGTGCGGGCCACGTCCAGGAGGGCCTTCGAGACGGCCAGCGGGGTGCGCAGCTCGTGCGAGGCGTTGGCCGCGAAGCGCTGCTGCTCGGCCACATGGGCTTCGAGGCGGGCGAGCATCGTGTCGAAGGCGTCGGCGAGTTCGCGGAACTCGTCCTTGCGGCCCGGCAGCCGGATCCGGTGGGACAGCGATCCGGCCTCGGCCGTGCGGGTGGCGTGGGTGATGCGGTCCAGGGGGGCGAGCATCCGTCCGGCGAGGAACCATCCGCCCAGGAGGCCGAACACCAGGAGGAACACCATGAGCGCGGCTGCCGTCGGGGCGAAACTGCGGAGGAAGATCGTGCCCGGAGTCGCTTTCACCGACCCCCACTCATTGGTGATCAACCACCCCTGCCGCACGAGGAACACTCCCACGGCTACGAGCAGCAGGGCCCCCGCGAGCATGAGGAAGCCGGCGTAGCTGAGGGTGAGTTTGAGGCGGACGCTCAAGCCGGGCCGTCTAGCCACGGTCACCACCGTCATGGCCGGGGGCGGCCCCCGTGTCGATGCGATAGCCGACGCCCGGCACGGTGGCGATGGTCCACGGTTCGCCGAGGCGCTTGCGCAGGGCCGAGACGGTGATGCGGACGGCGTTGGTGAAGGGGTCGGCGTTCTCGTCCCACGCCCGTTCCAGGAGTTCCTCGGCGCTGACGACACCGCCCTCCGCGGCGACCAGCACTTCGAGCACTGCGAACTGCTTCCTGGTCAGCGCGACATAGCGGCCGTCCCGGTAGACCTCCCTGCGGAACGGGTCGACGCGCAGACCCGCGATCTCCCGCACGGGCGGCCTGCTGTGGGCGCGCCTGCGGTCGAGTGCCCGGAGCCTGAGCGCGAGCTCCTGCAGTTCGAACGGCTTGGTGAGGTAGTCGTCGGCGCCGAGTCCGAAGCCGGAAGCCTTGTCGTCGAGGCGGTCGGCCGCGGTGAGCATGAGGATCGGCATGCCGCTGCCGGAGGCGACGATGCGCGCGGCGATCTCGTCGCCGGACGGGCCGGGGATGTCCCGGTCGAGGACGGCGATGTCGTAGGCGTTGATGCTCAGCATCGCCAGCGCGGTGTCACCGTCCCCGGCGATGTCGGCCGCGATCGCCTCCAGGCGCAGGCCGTCGCGGATCGCCTCCGCCAGGTAGGGTTCGTCCTCGACAATCAGCACACGCATGCCGTCGAGGTTACGAGTGGGCGCATATCGTCGGCATATCGAAAACCGCATACGTGCCGGCAACACCGCGCCGCGTTCACTGACAGCATGCGTCAGACCTCACCGCCAGCGCCCTCGGTAACCGAATCAGCGCCAGAAGCAGCGGCACAGACAGAAGCAGCGAGAGTAACGGCGACCGCACCGAGTCGGCTGCCTCGTGCCGCGTTCCGTCGTGCTGTCGGGTCGGGGGCGTGGAAGCGGGGGCCTGTACTCACGGCAGCCGCGCTGCTGCTGGGTCTGGTCATGCTGCTGCACGGCCAGATCCCGAACCGGATCGGGTCCCTCGGCAGTCTGGTGGAGACCTTCCTGCCGTGGTTCGGGCTCTTCGTCCCTCTGCTCGCGGCCGGGGCGCTGTGGCGCCGGTCCCCTTCCGCGGTGATCGCGCTGGTGCTGCCGGTCACGGTGTGGCTGAGCCTCTTCGGCGGGCTCCTCGGCGACAAGTCCGAACCGGGCGGCGACCTCACCGTGGCCACCCACAACGTCGGCGCCGAGAATCCGGACCCGGTCGGCACCGCCCGCGACCTGGTCGCCTCCGGAGTGGACGTGCTGGCCCTGGAGGAGATCACCGAGGAGGACCGGGGGGTGTACGAGAAGGAGCTGGCGGGGGCGTATCCGTATCACACGGTGCAGGGCACGGTCGGGCTGTGGAGCAGGCTGCCGCTGTCGGACACGCGGCCGGTCGACATCGCGACGGACTACGGGCCGCTCGCGGACACCAAACCGGCCGACGTCCAGCTGGCCGGCAACCGGGCGCTGCGCACCACGGTGGCCACGGACCGGGGTCCGCTGGTGGTGTACGTGGCCCATCTCGGCTCCGTACGGCTCACTCCCCGGGATGGCTTCTGGACGGACTCCCGCGACCGGAACGCGCAGGCGCTTGGCAAGGTCCTCGCCGCCGACCGGAGTGAGCGGGTGATGCTGCTCGGCGACCTGAACGGCACCCTGGACGACCGCGCGTTGGCGAGCATCACCGCGCGGCTGCACTCGGCCCAGGACGCGGCCGGAGACGGCTTCGGCTTCAGCTGGCCGGCGAAGTTCCCGGTGGCGCGGATCGACCAGATCCTGGTGCGCGGCGTGCAGCCGACAGGTTCGTGGGTGCTGCCCGCCACCGGCAGCGACCATCTGCCGGTGGCGGCCGGAGTCAGCTGGTGAACGTCGCCTGACGGGACCGGGGCAGCCTGGCCCGACCTCGCCGGGACATATCGCCGGTGTATCGAAAACCGCATACGTGTCGGCAACACCGCGCCGCCTTGACTGGCGGCATGTCCTACAGCGAACCAGCACGACCAGCGGCCCAGACCTCGCGGTACCCGTCCGGGGCGGCGGGCGTGAACCTGACCGTCCGGCCGATCAGCGCGGCCGAGCACCTGGCGTTCGTGCGGGCACAGCGCTCGGTCAGCTTCCTGCAGACCCCGGCCTGGGGGCGCGTCAAGACCGAGTGGCGCAGCGAGTCCCTCGGTTGGTACGACGGCCCCCATCTGGTCGGCGCCGGGCTCGTCCTGCACCGGCCGGTGCCGCGGCTCGAACGCTTCACCCTGGCCTATCTGCCCGAGGGCCCGGTCATCGACTGGACGGGCGACATCGACGCGTGGCTCGATCCGCTGGCCGCCCACCTCAAGGCAGGCGGCGCGTTCGCGATCCGGCTCGGTCCGCCGGTGCGCACGGACGTCTGGAGCGCCGACGCGATCAAGAACGGCATCACCGATCCGGGCACGCGGCGGCTCACCGATGTGCCCGCCCACCGGACCGACCCGGTCGGCGCCCGGGTGACCGGTCGGCTCAGGGACGCGGGCTGGCTGCCGCAGAGCCCGGAGGACGGCTTCGGGGTCGGGCATCCGCAGTTCAAGTACGAGGTCCCGCTGGCCGGCCGGACCGAGGACGACCTGCTCAGGTGCATGAACCAGCTCTGGCGGCGCAACATCAAGAAGGCGGCCAAGGAGGGCGTCGAGGTCACGGGCGGGCAGGTCGGGGGTGGCCGGGTCGCGGGTCAGGCCACGGGCGGGCAGGTCGTGGGCCGGGAGGATGTGAAGGCGTTTCACGACCTCTACGTCCACACCGCCGAGCGCGACCGCTTCACGCCCCGGCCGCTGCGCTATTTCGAGACCATGTTCGCGGTGCTCGGCGCCGAGGATCCCGACCGGATCAGGCTCTACCTGGCCCGTCA
Organism: Streptomyces sp. NPDC034099; assembly: GCF_055575415.1. Classification (NCBI taxonomy): domain Bacteria; kingdom Bacillati; phylum Actinomycetota; class Actinomycetes; order Kitasatosporales; family Streptomycetaceae; genus Streptomyces; species Streptomyces sp. NPDC034099. Next base: position 208,400 of record NZ_JBVISR010000004.1, read on the forward strand.
CCGGGGCGACCTGGTCGCCGCCACCGTCATGATCCGCGTCGGCACCCACGCGGTGTACGCCTACGGCGCCTCGTCCACCGCGAAGCGCGAGGTGCGGGGCTCCAACGCCTGCCAGTGGGCGATGATCCGCGACGCGCTGGCCGCCGGCTGCGACGTCTACGACCTGCGCGGCATCACCCCGACCCTCGACACCGACGACCCGCACGTCGGGCTGGTCCAGTTCAAGGTCGGCACCGGCGGTCAGGCGGTGCGGTACGTGGGCGAGTGGGACCTGCCGCTGCGGCCGCTGGTCTACCGGACCTTCGACCTCTACATGAGACGGCGCGGGCGGTGAGGGTCTACGCGAACTCGTAGGGCTCACCCGCGCCTTACCGGCCGGTAATGTATTGCCAGGATATCGAAAAGCGCATACGCGACGGCAACACCCGGTCACCTTGACTGGGGGCATGACCTTTTCCCCGTCCTCCCCGTCATCCCCGGCCTCCTCGGCCCCGTCGGCCCCGTCGATCTCCTCGGTCGTCCCGACGACGGGAATCACGGTGTACGGCTGCGGGCAGGACGAGGCCGTCCTGTTCCGGCAGTTGGCACCCCGCTTCGGCATCAGGGCGACGCTTACGGAAGCCGCGGTGTCCGAAGGCAATGCCGAGTTGGCCTCCGGAAACCGGTGCGTCAGCGTGGGGCACAAGACGCCGGTCACGCCGGCCGCCCTTCTCGCGCTCCGTCAGGCCGGTGTGACGTACATGTCCACCCGGAGCATCGGCTGCAATCACATCGACGTGGAATACGCGGCGCGTATCGGCATATCCGTCGAGAACGTCGTCTACTCCCCCGACAGCGTGGCTGACTACACCCTGATGCTCATGCTGATGGCGGTGCGCAACGCGAAAGCCACCGTCCGCCGCACGGACCTGCACGACTACCGGTTGCACGAGGTGCGGGGCCGGGAGCTGCGCGACCTGACCGTCGGGGTGATCGGGACGGGGCGGATCGGCGCGGCGGTCGTGGACAGGCTGCGGGGTTTTGGCCCCCGTGTCCTGGCTCATGGAAGCCGGCCGAGGACCGCGGCCGATTACGTCCCCCTGGACGAATTGCTGCGGTCGAGCGACATCGTGACGCTGCACGTTCCCCTGAGCGCGGATACGCATCACCTCCTCGACGAGCGACGTATTCGGCGGATGAAAAAGGGCGCGTTCGTCATCAACACCGGACGCGGCCCGCTCGTCGACACCGGGGCCCTGGTCGCGGCGCTGGAAAGCGGCAGGTTGAGCGGTGCGGCGCTGGATGTCCTGGAAGGCGAGGAGGGGATCTTCTACGCCGACTGCAGGAACAGGCCCATCGAAAGCACCCTGCTGCCACGCCTGCAGAAGATGCCGAACGTGCTCATCAGCCCGCACACCGCCTATTACACCGACCACGCCCTGCGGGACACGGTCGAGAACTCCCTCATCAACTGCCTGAATTTCGGAAGCAGGGAACAGCATGCCTAAGTCGGACGAGTCGGCCAAAGTGAAGATCGGCATCGTGTTCGGAGGTTCTTCCGAAGAACACGCCGTCTCCGTCAAGTCGGCCCAGGAGGTCGCACGCCACCTCGACACCGAGAAGTACCAGCCCTTCTTCGTGGGCATCACGCGGGACGGCGCCTGGAAACTCTGCGACGGTCCCGGTCCGGACTGGGAGGACGGCAACTGCCGACCGGCCGTGCTGTCGCCGGACCGAGGCGTCCACGGACTGCTCGTCCTGGAGCAGGGGCGGTACGCGACGATCCGCCTGGACGTCGTCCTGCCCGTCCTGCACGGCACCCTCGGCGAGGACGGTGCGGCACAGGGACTGCTGGAGCTCTCCGGCATTCCGTACGTGGGCTGCGACGTCCAGAGTTCCGCCGTCTGCATGGACAAGTCCCTGGCGTACGTCGTCGCCCGGAGCGCGGGGATCGCCACGCCGGACTTCCGGACCGTGACGGGGGACGAGCGCGTCGATCCCGACGGGCTCACGTATCCCGTCTTCGTGAAGCCGGCCCGTTCGGGGTCGTCCTTCGGCGTCAGCAAGGTGTCCCGGCCCGAGGACCTGCCGGCGGCGGTGGAGACCGCCCGGCGGTACGACGCGAAGGTGCTGATCGAAGAGGCCGTCGTCGGCAGCGAGATCGGCTGCGCCGTCCTGGGGAACGACCTGGAACTGGTCACGGGTGAAGTGGATCGCATCGCCCTCTCCCACGGGTTCTTCCGGATCCACCAGGAGGAGGAGCCGGAAAGAGGTTCGGAGAACTCGACGGCGGTCGTTCCCGCCGACATCCCGGCCGAGGCGCGGTCGCTCGTCCGGGAGACCGCGAAGGCCGTGTACCGCGCCCTGGGATGCAGGGGGCTGTCGCGGGTGGACATGTTCCTCAAGGACGACGGTGAAGTCGTCCTCAACGAGGTCAACACCCTGCCCGGTCTGACCTCGTACAGCCGCTATCCGCGGATGATGGCGGCCGCCGGGCTGCCGCTCTCCGAAGTGATCGACCGGACGGTGTCGCTGGCGTTGACGGGGAAGCTCCGATGACCGGGGACTTCGCCTTCGTGGATGAGCTGGTGCCGGGAATACGGTGGGACGCCAAGTACGCCACCTGGGACAACTTCACCGGCAAACCGGTGGACGGGTACCTGGCGAACCGGATCGTCGGCACGAAGGCCCTGTGCGCGGCGCTGGGCAGGGCGGAGGAGCGGGCCGAGTCCCTCGGTTTCGGGCTGCTCCTCTGGGACGGCTACCGCCCGCAGCGGGCCGTGGACTGCTTCCTCCGCTGGTCCCAACAGCCGGAGGACGGCCGGACGAAGGCGCGGCACTATCCGAACATCGGCCGGGCCGAGATGTTCGACCGGGGGTACGTGGCAGCCAGGTCGGGCCACAGCCGGGGCGGCACCGTGGATCTGACGCTGTATCACCTGACGACCGGTGAACTCGCCCCGATGGGCGGTGACCACGACCTCATGGACGCGATATCGCATCATGGCGCACCGGGAATCACGCGGGCCGAGGCGGCGAACCGTCGGCGGCTGCGCTCGATCATGGGGGACTGCGGTTTCGACTCCTACGACTGCGAATGGTGGCATTACACGTTGAAGGACGAACCGCACCCGGACACCTACTTCGACTTCCCCGTCGCGTAGCCCGGTGGGCGGACCGGGCCGCGCGAAGCCGATGCGGCCAGGGACCGGGATCGCTCACCTCACCGCGATGGTCCTGCCGGGCGCCGCGTACTCCACCGGGCCCTCGTAGCGCGTCGCCGCGCGGTCGAGGGCGGCGGACGGTTCCAGGAACGGGCCGAGGTGGGTGACGACCAGGCGGTGCGCGCCGGCGGTGGCGGCGGTGGTCCCCGCGTCCTCCGGGGTGTGATGCACCGGCACGGTGCCGGCCGGCGGCGCCTGCGCGGAGTCGGCCTCGCACAGCAGCACGGCGCAGTCGTCGGCGAGCGCGGTGAGGGCCTCGCAGGGGGCGCTGTCCCCGGAGTAGGCGAGGCAGGCGCCGTCCTCGGTCTCGACGCGAACCCCGAAGGCGGGCATCCCGTGCGACACGGCGCGGCTGGTGAGGGTGAGGCCGCCGATCCGGGCGCGGTGGTGGTCGTGGAGTTCGACGACTCGGAAGGCGTCCTCGACCGGGCTCCGCCGCGGGCCGTTGGTGAGGAAGCCGGCGAGCCGGTCCGCGGTGCCCGGCGGCGCCAGCAGGGGGACGGGGGCGGCGGGTTCGACATCCGCGTAGAGCAGGCCGTAGTACGCGGTCAGCAGGTCGGCGCAGTGGTCCGCGTGCAGGTGGGAGATCCAGATGCCGTCGAGCTGGTCCAGCCGTACGTGCCCGCGCAGCGCGCCGAGCGTGCCGCTTCCGGCGTCCATCCACAGCCGGGCGCCGCCGCCCTCGACGAGGTACCCCGAGCAGGGGTTCCCTGCCCGGGGGTAGGGGCTCGCGCTGCCGAGGACCGTCAACCGGAGATCGTCCGCCATGGTCGCGGAGTTTACGGGTGGCGTCGTCCCGTGCGGCGGGTGAGGAGGAGGACCGTCACGGTGAGGGTCTGAATGCCGATGATCATGGCCTGGACCTTGGGCTCCTCCACGGCGAGCAGGATCATCGTCGTGTTGACCGCGAAGTGCACCGCGATCGAGGCGACGATGCCGGCGCGCTCGTAGGCGGCGGTGACCAGCATGGCCATCGGGATGTTGCTGGCGACGAACAGGACGCCGCTCGGGGTGGCGAGGCCCAGGTCGTGCTGGACGGTGCCGTCGATGAAGAACAGCGGGAGGTGCCACACGGCCCAGGTGACGCCCAGGACCAGGCAGACCCGGAAGGTGCCCAGCTTCTCGCGCAGCCTCGGGTAGGCGGTGCCCCGCCAGCCCGGCTCCTCGGACAGCGGGCCACTGACCAGCATGGAGACGAGGAACGCCGCGGGTCCGCCGAAGCCCCCGACGGCGTCCTTCGCCACGTCCAGGCTCAGCTCGGGGCCGCCCGCCCGGCTCGCCAGCAGGGCGGCGGCCAGGACGGTCGCGGAGCCCAGCACCAGCAGGAGCAGGGCCTTGGGCAGCAGCGCCGGCCGGAAGGGGACCACGTGCCCGGGGACCGGTTCGCCGCGTCGGCGGCGGCGGACGCGGAGCACGAGGGCGCCAACCAGGGGGCCGAAGGCGCCGAGCATGTACGGGGCGTTGGCGGCCGCGTTCGCCTCCGTGCCGCCCAGCGCGATCGCCACACCCCAGGAGAGCCAGCTCACGGCGAAGGCGATGACCATGAAGAGGGACAGGTCGGCGCGGTAGGAGCGACCGGGGGTGGGGACGGAGGCGTCGAGTGAGGTGAGTGAAGGGCCGTGCGACGCGGTCTGTGAAGTGGGCATGCCAAACCTTCGGTTGTCCGTGGTCGGGTGGTGTCGTGCGTCAGAGCGTCAGTGCGTAAGTGGCCGGTCAGGGGCGGGTGGCTCGCCGTTCGTCCGAGGGCGTGCGCGAGGGCTCCCGCAGGCGGGACTCGAGCCAGTCGGCGACGAGGGTGAGCAGTGCGGGATCGACCGGCTCGCGCAGGAGGCGCCGGTAGGTGCGGACCGTCGGCCGGCCGGTGTCGCGGCGCAGCAGGTGGGTCAGGTCGGGGACGCGGTGGATCTCGGTGTCGCCGCCCGGCACCAGGCGTCGGATCTCGTCGAGGTCGGCGGGCGGGACCTGGATGTCCTTGTCGCCGGTGACGGCCAGGACGGGGACCACGGCCGGAACGGCGGCCAGGTCGTCGCGGGAGTCGTGAACGAGCATCTCGCGCATCCAGCGCGCGTTGACCGGGAGGAGACCGGCGATGCGCGCCACGTCGGTGCGGGTGCGCTTGACGCGGGCCAGGACGCGCTCGGCCAGGGCACCCAGCGGGCGGCGCAGCAGGCGGACCGGGCCGGGCAGACCGCCGAAGACCGACGCCGCCTGCCAGCGGAAGGCCGACTCACCCTCGCGGGCGAACCCGGCCAGCAGCACCGCCGCCGCCACCTCGTGCCGGGCGGCGAGGGTCATCGCGTGCAGGGCGCCTTCGCTGTGGCCGACGACGCCGACGGCGTCGGGGTGTATGTCCGGGTGGGCGGCGAGGGTCCGCAGGGCCGCGCTCGCGTCGCGGCGGTTGTCGGTGAAGCCGGTCTCCTCCCAGACGCCGGGCGTGGCTCCCGCGCCGCGCCGGTCGTAGCGCAGCGTGGCAATGCCCGCGTCGGCCAGGGCGTCGGCCAGCGGGCGCCCGAGGTTCAGCGGCAGTTTGCGCGTGTTGCCCTCGCGGTCCAGCGGGCCCGAACCGTGCAGCAGGAGGACGGCGGGGTGCGGTCCGGGGCCGGCGGGCAGGCTCAGGGTGCCGGCCAGCAGGGTTCCGTCGTCCGCGGTGACCGTCAGGTCGGTTTCGGGCAAGGCTCCGCCTCTCTCGATCGCTCTCAACTACGAGAACGTTATCAGATGTGAGAACATGAGTCTCATGGCTACCTCGAACCTCCTCCTCCACCCCGTCCGCATGCGCATCCTGCAGACCCTGGTCGGCGCCGGTGAACTGACCACCGCGCAGCTGCGCGAACGACTCCCCGACGTCTCACCCGCCTCCATGTACCGGCACATGGCCACGCTCACCGAGGCCGGTGTCCTGGAGGTCAGCCACGAGAAACGCGTCCGCGGCACCGTCGAGCGCAGCTACCGGGTGCGCCAGGACGAGGCCCTCGTCGACGAGGACGCCCGGGCGTCCATGACCAAGGACGACCACCGGCAGGCCTTCACCGTCTTCACCGGCGCCCTCATGGCCGACTTCGACCGCTACCTCTCCCGCGACGACACCGAGCCCGTCCGCGAAGGCGTCCTCTACCGGCAGGGCGCGGTCTGGCTGACCGACGAGGAGTTCACCGAACTCGTCGAGGAACTGGAGGCCGTGGTCGCCCGGCGCACCGAGCGCAGACCGGACGACGGCCGCGTCCGCCACCTCATCAGTCTCGTCGTGATGCCGGACAAGGACGGCGGCGGAACGGAGTGACCGGGACCTGAGGGGCGCCACCCCCCTCATGCACCGCCCGCCCCCAGACACCGCCCGCCCTCACACGCTCACGCGCTCACGCCCCGGCGTGCTCCGACTCCGGAACACCCTGCTCGCCCAGCCAGCGGGCCAGTCGGCCGCGGCGGCCGACGGCGCGCAGCCGGCGTTCCGCCGCCTCCCGGACCCGGGGTGTGGTGATGAGCAGCAGCTCGTCACCGGCCCGCAGCACGGTGTCGCGGTCGGGTACGAGGCTGGTGCCGTCACGGATGACCAGGGTGACGACCGTCGGGTGCGGCAGCCGCAGTTCGAGGACGGTGACGCCGTGCAGGCGCGAGCCCGGCGGGACGGACACGGTGAGCAGGTCGGCGTCCAGCAGGTCGAGCGGCGCGGTCTCGACCTGGATCTCGCGCAGCGCGTCCGGACGGGTCACCCCCGTCCACCGGGCGACCGCGGGCAGCGTGGGCCCCTGGAGCAGGGTGAACAGGACGACGAGGACGAACACGATGTTCAGGGCGTCGCGCGCACCGGCGACCCCGGCCACGACCGGGAAGGTCGTGAGCACGATGGGCACCGCGCCCCGCAGACCCGCCCAGGAGATGAAGACCTGCTCGCGCCAGGGCACCCGGAACGGCAGCAGGCACAGCAGGACCGAGACGGGACGGGCGACCAGCAGCAGCACCAGGCCCACGACCAGTGCGGGGACGATCGCGGAGGGCAGTTCGGTCGGGTCGACGAGCAGCCCTAGCATGACGAACAGGCCGATCTGGGCCAGCCAGCCGACGCCCTCGGAGAAGGAGCGGGTGGCCGCGCGGTGGGGCAGTTTGGCGTTGCCCAGGACGAGCCCGGAGAGGTAGGCGGCGATGATGCCGCTGGCGCCCAGCGCTCCGGCGGCGGCGAAGGCGATGACGCCGAAGCCGACCGTGGCCAGCGGGTACAGGCCGGTCGCGGGCAGGGCGATGTGCCGCAGCGCCGCGACGCCCAGCCATCCGATCGCCACGCCCAGGACGCCGCCCACCACGAGCTGGAAGAGGAGGTTGCCCACGACGGGGAGCGGTCCCGGCAGGCCGGCGGTGGTGGAGAAGAGCAGCACCAGGATGATGGTGGGCGCGTCGTTGAAGCCGGACTCGGCCTCCACCAGCACGCTCACCTTGCGCGGCAGCGGCAGGGCGCGCAGTACGGCGAAGACGGCGGCGGCGTCGGTGGAGGAGACGATCGCGCCGATCAGCAGGGCCAGCCGCCAGTCGATCCCCAGCAGCCAGTGCGCGCCCGCCGCGGTCACCACGACGGAGATCGCCACGCCCACCGTGGCGAGCACACCCGCGGGGGCGAGCAGGCGCCGCACGTCGCTCCACCGGGTGGTCAGCCCGCCCTCGACCAGGATGAGCGCGAGGGCGGCGGCGCCCAGGGCCTGCGCCAGCTGGGCGTCGTCGAACCGCAGGCCGAGACCGTCCTCCCCGGCGACGAGGCCGACGCACAGGAACAGCAGCAGGCTGGGCAGCCCGATGCGGTGGGCGGCGCGGGCGGCGGCGATGCTGGCGAGCAGCACGGTGCCGCCGATCAGCAGCATCACGTACAGCTCGGAGAGGGTCATCGAGCGGGCTCCGGGCCGTGCGCGGCCCCGGCCACGGCCACGGCCACGGCCATGTCCACGGTCGGGTCAGGTCCCGGACGGCGGGCACCGGGTGCCGCGCTCGCGGCGGTGCGGGTCGAAGAGTTCACCGGCGACACCGGCGAAGACCAGCCCGGCGGCGATGAGCAGCCCGTGGGCCAGGAACATGCCGGTGACCAGCGCGCCCAGGGCGACGGCGAGCAGCGTCCAGGCCCGGTGGTAGCGGTACTCGCGCGGGCGGCGGGGGCGGCCGTCGGCGAAGGCCCTGGCGAACTCGGGGTCCTCGCGGTGCAACCGGTTCTCGATCTCGGTGAGCCTGCGGTCTTCGGGTACGGGCATGGGGTCCTCCTCCCGACGCGGGGCCCCGGGCGGGCGACGCGGTCAGCGGGGCGGGCCATGTGCTCTCCTTGCGGGTGGGACATCCCGATCGCACCGGGACCGAGCGGCCGGGTAAGGGGAGTGGGCTCCAGAGTCGCCCGCGCGGGCGGGTCCGGGCCATCCGGGACGGCACCCACATCCGGCGGCGCGTGACCTGTAGGGGGACGGGTGGGGAGACGTGTAGGGAGACGTGTTCCGTCCGGGGGAAGATCTGGGTGTCCTGCGCACTCGCAGGGGCCGACCGGGAAGGACCCAGCTCGTGATCATCTTCGGCACCAAGGGATACCTCTACCAGCTCGCGATACTGACGCTGGTGTGCGGCCGGTGCGGCAACCCCGCCGCGCACACGCTCAGGAAGCGCGTCACGAAGTTCACGCTGTTCTTCGTGCCGCTGTTCCCCTTCTCCACGAAGTACGCGACCCAGTGCACGTTCTGCGGCGCCGAGCAGCAGGTGACCAAGGAGCAGGCGGAGCAGCTCCAGGCGCAGGAGATGGGCGGTCAGGCGTACGGGCCGTCGGGGCAGCAGCCGTACCAGCGGCCATAGGGACACCTGCCGCGCTCTCCCTCGCGCATTGCCGGGTTCCGGCAGTGTTGACTACCCTCACGTTGCCGGACTCCGCGCACCGGGCGTGAACGGCAGGGGAGGCGCGGGGTGACGGACCTGCAGACGGACCAGCGGGAGACGTACCTGACCGGGTACGCCGAGATCCTGGCGAAGGTCGCCGGCACGGGGCGCCGGCTGACCCGCGACGAGCTGGAGGAGCGGCGGCTCTTCGGCGAGCAGGCCGCGGAGGCGGGACACAGTCTGCGCAGTCTGGTCCGGCTGCACCTGGACGCCACGCGCGCGTCCTGGCCCGGCGGCGGTTCGGCGGTCTCCGGTCCGGACGTCACCGGTACCGTGCTCGCCGCCGTCGCCCAGGCCGTGGACGCCTTCGCGGAGGGCTACGAACGCGCGCAGCGGCTCGCCGTACGCCAGGAGGAGGCCGCGCGGCGGGAGTTCATCGACGACCTGCTCTACGGGCGCAGCGATCTCGGCCGTCTCGCCGAACGGGCCGAGCGCTTCGGCCTCGTCCTCTCCCGCGCCCACGCCGTCGCGGTGGCCGAGGGGCCCGAGGCGTACGACGACACCGCCCCGGTCACCCGGATCGTGGAGAGCGCGCTCATCTCCCGCTTCGGCGACCGGCGCATCCTGATCACCACAAAGAACGGGCAGCTGATCTGCATCGCGCCCGGCGACCAGGACGACGTCCTGTCCTTCTTCGCCAAGCAGGCCTACGCCGCCACGGACGGCAGCAGGGTCGCCATCGGGCGCCCGCAGAGCGGCGCGGGCGGCGTGGTGCACAGCTACGAGGAGGCGCTCAGCACCCTCGAACTCGCCGACCGGCTGGGGCTGGAGGAGCCCGTGGTGCGCGCCGCCGACATGCTGGTCTACCCGGTCCTCGCCCGTGACCGGCAGGCGATGGCCGACCTGGTGCTGAGTGTGCTGGGTCCGCTGCGCGAGGCCCGCGGTGGTGCCGGGCCGCTGCTGCGGACCCTGGAGGTGTACTTCGACGCGGGCTGCACCGCGGCCGAGGCCGCCCGGCGGCTCACGCTCAGCGTGCGGGCGCTCACCTACCGGCTGGACCGCATCCACCAGCTGACCGGGGCGAACGCCTCCGACCCGGTGCACCGCTACACCCTGCAGACCGCGGTCATCGGAGCCCGGCTGCTGGGGTGGCCCGACCAGGAGATCTGACCGGGCCACCGGGGCCGCCCGCGCTCCGGGTCAGCCGGTGATCTCGACCTTGCCGTTGCGCTGGTCGGGGCCGCTGTCCGGCTCCGCAGCGCCCTTCGCCGTGATGTTCTTCAGCAGGGCCGCCAGGTCGACGCCCGTGGTGGAGCCGAGCAGTTCCATGCCCTGCGCCACGTTGTCGGCGACCGTACGGGACAGCCGGCTCGCGCCGTCCGTCGAGATGACCGTCATCTTGTCCACGGCCGCGAGCGGCTCGGACGCCTTCGCCACCACCTGCGGCAGCACCTCGACCAGCATCTGCAGCACGGCGGCGTCGCCGTACCGGTCGAAGGCGTCGGCCTTCTTCTCCATCGCCTCGGCCTCGGCCGCGCCCTTGGCACCGATCGCGGCGGCCTCCGCGTCGCCCTCGAGCCGTACGGCCTCGGCGATCGCCGCACGCCGGGCCCGCTCGGCCTCACCCTGCCTGAGGCCCTCGATGGCCTCCGCCTCGGCCAGCGCGCTGCGCCGCTGCTTCTCGCCCTCACCGGTGAGCCGGGCCCGCTCGGCCTCGGCCTGGGCCGCGGCGATACCGGCGGCGCGCTCGGCCTCGGCCTGCTTCACCCGGGCCACCCGGCGGGCCTCGGCCTCCTGCTCGGCCTCGTACCGCTTGGCGTCGGCGGGCTTGCGGACCTCGGTGTCCAGCTGGCGGTCCTTCAGCGCGGCCTGCCGCTCGGCGACCTTCTCCTGCTCGGCGAGGATGTCCTGCTGCCGGGCCGCCTCCGCGAGGGGGCCCGAGGCGTTGGCGCGGGCCGCGGCCTGGTCGGTCTCGGCCTTGATCTCGGCCTGCTTCAGGTAGAGGGTCCGCTGCGCGACCGCGATCTCCTCCTCCGCCTTCAGCCGCGCCTGCTCGGCCGCCCGCCGGGCCACCGCCTCCGCGATGTCGGCCTCCTGCTTCGCGCGGGCCGCCTCGGGACGGCCGAGATCCTCCAGGTAGGAACCCTCCGTGGTGATGTCCTGGATCTGGAAGGCGTCGAGCACCAGGCCCTGCCCGGACAGGCTCGCCTCCGCCTCCTCGGCCACCTGACCAGCGAACGCGGCCCGGTCCCGGATGACGTCCTCCACGGACATCCGGCCGACGATCGCGCGCAGCGCGCCGGACAGCACCTCCTGCGTGAAGCCGACGATGCCGTCCTGCTGCATCAGGAACCGCTGGGCGGCGGCGCGTATCGCGTCCTCCGTGCCCCCGACCTTGACGATCGCGACACCCTCCAGGTGGGCCTTCACCCCGCGCAGCGTCACCGCGCCGCGCACGGCGACCGGGATGTGCCGCGAGGAGAGGTCGAGGGTGAACCGCTGCTGCACGAACGGCACGACGAACACGCCGCCGCCGACCACGACCTTCTGGCCGCTGTTGTCGGTGAAGACGCGGCCCGTCTCAGGATCGGTGGACTTCTTGCCACGCCGCCCCGTGACGATGAACGCCTCGCTCGGGCCGGCCACCTTGTACCGGCTGACCACCACCAGCGCGAGCAGCACCAGGAGTACGACGACCCCCAGCACCGCGATGACGACAGGACTCATGACAACGCCCCCGATTCACAGAGAGGTACGGACGGACAAGAACAGGAAGAAGGGGCCCGCGGGGCCGTTCAGCGGTCCACCGGGCGGACCACGACCGACGTCCCGGTCGGCGCCGCCTCGACCCACACCTCGGCGCCCCGCGCCACCGGCACCGCGCTGCGCGCCGCGCACTTCAGCGGCTGGCCGGCGAGCCGGAGCAGGACCTCGCCGTAGCCGTCCGCCGGGATGGCGGTGACGACCTTGCCCGACGTGCCGACGAGGTCGTCGGTACGGGGCGCGACGGCCGTCTGGTCGCGCATCAGGGCGCGGCTGAAGCGGTACGTCAGCCAGCCGGCCCCCACTCCGGCGACCGCGCCGGCCCCGGCGGCGCCCGCGGGACCGGTCCAGCCGGTGCCGAGGGCGATGGCGCCGGCGAAGCCGGTCATCGCCGTGAACCCGGCGACGACCGGCAGCGACATCCACCCCTCCAGGACGCCGTCCAGCGCTCCCCCGAACGCGCCTTCCAGCACTCCGTCGAAGACCAGCGACAGGGCGAGCAGCACGACCCCCGTGATACCCAGCCCGAGAAACCAGGCCATGCGTGCCGTCCCCCTCTCGCCCGTCGCTGAGCTTCGGTGAGAGGAATCGTCACACGCGGCGCGACAGCGGGTCATTGCCGTGTTCCGGCAATCTTTACGCGTCTTTGATGCCGCCCTCGGTCGATTCCGGCGCTGCCGCAACCGCAGGCGGTGCCTGTACTGTCCTTCTCCAAATGGGGACTCATACGGGGAGCGTTCCGAACCAGGTTCCGCAGAGCGACGGGTACGCGCACATGGTGGTGTGCGGAGACGACGGGCTGGCCCACCGGCTGGCCGCCGAACTGCGCGGCGTCTACCGCGAACAGGTCACTCTCGTCGTCCCGCCCTCCGTGCGCCGGGTGCGTCAACCGGTCGTCGGGCGGGCCCGCGCGGCCTCGGCGGCCCTGCTGGACATGGTCAACGCGGCGGTGAACCGGACGGGCAACGGCGACCCGGGCGGCGCCGGCCGCGAACTGGAGGCCACCGAGCCGACCGAGGACGTGCTCGCGGAGGCCGGTGTCGAGCGGGCCACCGCGCTGGCGCTCGTGTACGACGACGACGAGACGAACATCCGCGCCGCCCTGACCGCGCGCCGGCTCAACCCCCGGCTGCGACTGGTCCTGCGCCTGTACAACCGGCGGCTGGGCCAGCACATCGAGGAACTCCTCGACCAGAGCGCCGCGCTGGCCACCGGCGACGGCCCCGGTTCCGGGACCGGGTCCACGACCGTGCTGTCCGACGCCGACACCGCCGCGCCCGCGCTGGCGGCCACCGCTCTCGTCGGCACCGGCAAGGTCGTCGAGACGGACGGCCTGCTGCTGCGTGCCGTCGAACGCGACCCGCCCCGGCCCGGCGAGGTGGCGGACCCGGGGCTGTGCACCCTCGCGCTGCTGTCGGCGACGAGCAACGACCCGGCCGGGGCGGACGGTTCGGAGGGCAGCGGCGAACAGGGGCCGCGGTTGCTGCCCGACGAGGCGGCGGTGCGGGCGGCCACCGGACGCGGGACCGTGGTCCTGGAGCAGGTGTCGTACTCCGGGCCGGCGCTGCCCGCCGGGCGGGCCGGGGTGCCCGCCTTCGGGGAGCTGTTCTCGCGGCGGCTGCGGTGGTCGCTGGCCGGTCTGGCGGCCTGCGTGGTCGGCCTCGCCGTGGCGCTGATGCTGGTCACCGGCGACCATCCCCTGCACGCCACCTACGTGACCCTGCTCGACCTGTTCTCCATCAACGAACCCGCGCACAACGACGACGTCGGACGGCAGATCCTGCAACTGCTGTCCGGCTTCGTCGGACTGCTGCTGCTGCCCGTCCTGCTGGCCGCCGTGCTGGAGGCGCTCGGGACCTTCCGCAGCGCCTCGGCACTGCGGAAGCCACCGCGCGGGCTGGGCGGGCACGTCGTCCTGCTGGGTCTCGGCAAGATCGGCACGCGGGTCCTGACCAGGCTGCGGGAGATGGACATCCCCGTGGTGTGTGTCGAGGCCGATCCCGAGGCGCGCGGCATGGCGACCGCGCGGCGGCTGCGGGTGCCGGTGGTGCTCGGGGACGTCACCCAGGAGGGCGTCCTGGAGGCCGCCAAGATCCACCGTGCGCACTCGCTGCTCGCGCTGACCAGCGTCGACACGACCAACCTGGAGGCGGTGCTGTACGCCCGCTCCGTACGGTCGCGGCTGCGGGTGGTGCTGCGCCTGTACGACGACGACTTCGCGACCGCCGTGTACCGCACGCTGCGTGCCGCACACCCCCGCGCGCTCACCCGGAGCCGGAGCGTGACGCACCTGGCGGCGCCGTCCTTCGCCGGGGCGATGATGGGCCGCCAGATCCTGGGGGCGATCCCCGTGGAGCGGCGGGTGCTGCTGTTCGCGGCGGTGGAGGTGGCGGGGCATCCGCAGCTGGAGGGGAAGACGGTCGGGGAGACGTTCCGGGCGGGGGCGTGGCGGGTGTTGGCGCTCGAGGTCTCCGACGGTGAGCGGGTGGAGGACGTTGCCCCGGAGGGCGCGCGGCAGTCGCGGTTGGTGTGGGAGCTGCCCGAGACGTATGTCCTACGGGGGTCGGACCGGGTGGTGCTGGCGGCGACTCGGCGGGGGCTGGCGGAGTTGCTCGGGCGGCGGGCGCGGCAGCGGACGGACGTGTAGGGGCGCTGCCCCTACGACCCCGCCAGGGGGCTCCCCCCCGGGGACCCCCGGCCTGTGCCCACCCTCCCCCACGCTCGGCTGCGCTCACGCGGGGGACCCCCGTCCCGACTCGGTCGGCCGAGGAGGCCGAGCGGCCACTACGCCTTCGGCAGATGCCTCCTCGCGAAGTCCAGTTCCAGGGCGACCTGCTTGATGCGTTCGTCGACGACCAGGGAGCCGTGGCCCGCGTCGTAGCGGTAGACCTCGTGGACGGCGCCCCTGGCCTCCAGGCGCTTGACGTAGTTCTCGACCTGGCGGATCGGGCAGCGCGGGTCGTTGACGCCCGCCGAGATGTAGACCGGGGCCTTGACCTGGTCGACGTAGGTCAGCGGGGAGGACGCCTCGAAGCGCTCGGGGACCTCCTCGGGGGTGCCGCCCAGCAGGGTGCGGTCCAGGGCCTTCAGGCCCTCCATCTCGTCGTGGTACGCGGTGACGTAGTCGGCCACCGGCACGGCCGCGATGCCCAGCGTCCACGCCTCGGGCTGGGTGCCGACACCGAGGAGGGTGAGGTAGCCGCCCCAGGAGCCGCCGGTGAGGATCAGGCGCTCGGGGTCCGCGAGGCCCGAGGTGACCGCCCATTCCCGCACCGCCGCGATGTCCTCCAGCTCGATGAGGCCCACCCGGTGCTTGAGGGCGTCGGTCCACGCGCGGCCGTACCCGGTGGAGCCCCGGTAGTTGACGCGGACCACCGCGTACCCGTGGTCGACCCAGGCGGCCGGGCCCGCGGCGAAGGAGTCGCTGTCGTGCCAGGTCGGGCCGCCGTGGATGTCGAAGACCGTCGGGAGCGGACCGGCCGCCCCGGCCGGCTTCTGGACCAGGGCGTGGATGCGGCCTCCCGGCCCCTCCACCCACACGTCCTCCACCGGCACCGAGCGGGGCGACTTCATGCCGGGCGGGTCCAGGACGACGCGGCCGGTGGTGGAGCGGACGGCCGACGGCTCGGCGGCCGAGGACCACAGGTACTCCACGCTGCCGTCCGGGCGGGCCGTGGCCCCGGAGACGGTGCCCGCGGGGGTGTCGATCTCCGTCAGACCACGCTCGGCGAAGTCGTAGCGGAACAGCTCGCTGCGGGCCTCGAAGCCGTGCACGATCAGCAGGGCGGAACCGTCCGGATACCACTCCGCGCTCACGTCGCCCGGCAGCTCCAGCGCGAGGTCGGTCTGCTCCCCCGTCGCCACGTCCCACACCAGGGGCTCCCAGCGGCCCCGGCGCTGGTGGCCGATGAGCAGGCGGGTGTCGCCGTCGACCGGCGCGAAGCCCAGGACCTCCAGGCCCAGCTCCCGCTCGCCGCCCTCGGTGTCGTCCAGCTCGGCGACCGTAGTGCCGTCGGGGCGCAGGACGCGCAGCGCCGAGTGCATGGCGTCGCCGTGCTCGGTGTGCTCGATCGCGATCAGGGAGCCGTCGTGGGAGAGGTCGCCGACGCCCGCGGACTCGCGGTGCCGGTAGATCTCCACCGGGGCGCCGCCGTCCCCGCGCGCGAGGTGGATGGTCGTGCCGTCCTCGTCCGTCGAGCGGCCGATCACCGCCGTGCGGCCGTCCCGGCCGAGGGCGAGGCCCGCCGGGTAGGAGGGGTCGAGGCCCGGCACGGCCTCCTCGTCCTCGCCGCCGGCGAAGGGCTGGCGGCGCCAGACGCCGAACTCGTCGCCGTCCTTGTCGTCGAACCACCAGATCCACTCGCCGTCCGGCGCGAGCACACCGTCCGTGGTGCCGTTGGGCCGGTCCGTGACCTGGCGCTGCTCGCCGCTCGACCGGTCCCATGCGTACAGCTCGTACGTCCCCGTCGCGTTCGACACGAACAGGGAGCGGTCCGGGGCGTCCTCGGCCCAGTCGGGCAGCGACACCCTCGGCGCCCGGAACCGCTTCTCCCAGTCATCCATGTCCGGCGGAACGGACCCGTTGCTCTCAGTCATGGCCCCATATTGCCCCGACCCGGCGACAACGCGCAGAGGAGATCCCCAGCCTGTGGACAACCTCCCCCGGGCCGCTCCCGCGCGACCATGTTTTCCACAGCCCCGCTGCGGGGCCGTCGGGCGCGCACCGTACCGTGGAGGGCGTGTACCGGTTTCTGCTGACGCCCCGATGGTGGGGGATCAACGTCTTCGTCGTCCTGGCCATCCCCTTCTGCATCTTCATGGGTTCCTGGCAGCTCGGCCGGTTCGAGGACCGGGTGCAGGACCACGAGACCGCCACCACGCAGCACGAGTCGGCCCGCCGGGAAGAGGCGCGCCCGCTGACCGAGCTGCTGCCCGTGGACAAGGCGACGGTCGGCAAGCAGACCACCGTGACCGGCCGGTACGACGATCAGCTGCTGGTCCCGGAGCGGAAGCTGGACGACCGGGAGGGCTTCTACGTCCTCACCCTCCTGCGCACCGACGGCGGCGAGGCGCTGCCGGTGGTGCGCGGCTGGCTGCCCGGTGAGCCCGACCCGGCGAAGGCCCCGGCTCCGCCCACCGGCGAGGTCACCGTCACGGGGGCGCTCCAGGCCGCCGAGTCCCCCGGCAGCGACGGCGTCAGCGGCCGCTCCGGCTGGCCCGCCGGGCAGACCGGCGCGATCAGCGCGGCGACACTGCTGAACCTGGTGCCGTACGACGTGTACGACGCCTGGGTCACGCTGAACAAGGGCGACTCCGGGATGCGGGCCGTGCCCGTGAGCGCGCCGCAGAACACCGGGCTCGACCTGAAGGCCTTCCAGAACCTCGGCTACACCGCCGAGTGGTTCGCCTTCGTCGGCTTCGTGATCTTCATGTGGTTCCGTCTGCTGCGCCGCGAGGTCGAACTCGCCCGCGACGCCGAGCTGGGCCTGGTCGAGCAGGACGACGCGGACGAGGCGGCCGGGGCCGGCGGAGAGAGCGGGACGCCCGGAGAGTCCGGGGACGGGGCCGACGGGGAGAAGGCCGACGGGGACAGGGCGGGGCTCGTCTCCTGACCGCGGGGCCACCCGCCCGGGGCTACGCCCCCGAGCCCGAGTCCGCCAGCAGCCCCGTCCAGTACACGGTCCCCACGCACGCGTTGGACACCGTGGCCGTCGCCGAGCCGGAACCGCCCTCCGGCGTGTAGGTCACCGCCACGCTCCCCTCGGCCGGACCGTCCTCGGTGATCAGCTGGGCCGTGGGCCCGGCCTCGCCGCCGCCCTCGGAGGTGCCGCCCGCGGCGGTCGTGTCCCCGGTGGGCGAGGGTTCGGCCGTGGGCCCGCCGGTGCCGCCCCCCGTGGTGCCGCCGGTGGTGGGACAGGTCTCGGAGGGCACCCAGGCGAACTGCACCTCGTACGCGGCGCCCGGCGCCAGGGTCAGCGAGGCGGCCTCCAGCGACGGGTCGGGCAGTCCGGCCGCGGCGTCCCCGGCGGCGTGCCGCGCGGTGCCGACCCGGGCGGCGTCCGCGGCGCCCAGCGAGGCGGTGGCCACGCTGCCGGGGCCCGTGACGGTACAGCCGTCCGAGGAGACGTTGGTGACCCGGAAGGAGCCGTAGACCACGCCCGTGGAGTCGGGGGCCGCGCTGCTCGCGACGGCCGGGCCGAGCGATCCGGGCGCGCACGCGGGGATGTCGGCGGGGCTGCTGGCGCTGGGGGCGCCCGAAGGAGCCGAGCCCGTCGCGGCACCGGACTCCTTGCCGCCGGGCGTCTCCTTGGGGCCGGCCTTGTCCTTGCCCTCGGCGGTGTTCCCGGAACCTGCGATGCCGCTCTGGCCGCCGGCCGGGTCCTTGCCCTGGGAGGCGCCGCCCTGGGCCTGGGAGGCGTTGCCCGCGACGGACGGGTCGGCACCCGCGCCGGGGGAGTTGGAGACGTGCACGAGAGCCGGGACCGCCGTGCCGAGGAAGAGGGCGGCGGCCGCGACGCCGACGACCGCCTGGCGCTTGCGGGCCCGCCGGGCGGGCACCGCGCGCCGCAGATGCTCCAGGGTGCCGTCGCTCGGCTCCATCTCGCCGACCGCCCGGTGCAGCATCGCGCGCAGCACGGCCTCGTCGGTGGCGGGCCCGTCGGCCCCCGGATCGTCGGGGCCCTGTGCGGCGGGGCCGTGGTTCACAGTTCCGTTCCCAGCGTGCGTGTGTGTCTGCTGCTCTCGCCCGGCCGGTCCGGCGGGCGCGTCCTGCCCTTCACGGGCGTCCGGTCGCGGGTCGTGCCGCTCGCGGGCGTCCGGTCGCACGTCCTGCCCTTCCCGGGCATCCGGTCGCACGTCCTGGCTCTCCCGGGCGTCCGGTCGCGGATCGTGCTCCTCCCGGGCGTCCGGTCGCGCGTCGTGGCCGTCGCTCATGCCGGGGCCTCCATGGCCACCCTGAGCGCCGCGATCCCGCGCGACCCGTACGCCTTGACCGAGCCCAGGGATATGCCGAGCGTCTCGGCGACCTGGGCCTCCGTCATGTCGGCGAAGTAGCGCAGGACCAGCACCTCGCGCTGCCGGCGCTGGAGCCCCTTCATCGCCTTGATGAGGGAGTCGCGCTCCAGCTGGTCGTAGGCGCCCTCCTCCGCGCTCGCCATGTCCGGCATGGGCTTGGAGAGGAGCTTGAGGCCGAGGATGCGGCGGCGCAGCGCCGAGCGCGAGAGGTTGACGACCGTCTGGCGCAGGTACGCCAGGGTCTTCTCCGGGTCGCGGACGCGTTTGCGGGCCGAGTGCACCCGGATGAAGGCCTCCTGGACCACGTCCTCGCAGGAGGCCGTGTCGTCGAGGAGGAGGGCGGCGAGGCCGAGCAGCGAGCGGTAGTGCGCCCGGTAGGTCTCGGTGAGGTGGTCGACGGTGGTACCCGCCGCCGCCACGTCCTCTTCCGCGCCGTCGCGCTGGTTCGATATGCGGGCCGGCCGCGCTGCGGGCATCGGCGCGATCACCGGCATGCCACCGGCCGGGCCGGCCACACGGGGACGGACGGACCGGACGGGGGGACGCAGAGCCGCGCCCCGCGTGCCTGCGGTGAATTCGAGAACCTCTGCCACGCCAGTTGGACACGCTCGACCCCGTGAGGGTTGTACGTGCCGGGCGTCACGTTCCCGTGTCCGTCGGACAGCCGTCTGGGCGGCCACCCGGCTGACGGTGCGTCATAGGCCCTCATCGTCCGCTCTTCCCCTGTGTCCCGTGTGAACGGGCGTCCCCACGCCCGTCCTCGGCGCCCCCGCGCCGAACCACGCCCCGCGCCCTGAATGGGTGACCGCAAAGACGCTCCCCGCCGCTCGCGCGGTTGCGGAGGGCGGGGAGGAAATCCTCTGACGGCACGGGTGCCCGGTACAAGTAGTCCGGACCAACTTCCGGATCACATCTCGTCCATGGATTCTACAAACGAAACCCACAGCGCCCAGGGGCTTTTGCCCAGCCGATCCCGGTTCAGCCGAACTCGGCCGCGACCAGTTCGGCGATCTGCGCGGTGTTCAGAGCGGCACCCTTGCGCAGGTTGTCCCCGCATACGAAGAGTTCGAGCGCGGTCGGATCGTCCAGGGCCCGGCGCACCCGGCCGACCCAGGTCGGGTCGGTGCCGACCGCGTCGGCGGGCGTCGGGAACTCCCCCGCGGCCGGGTTGTCGAAGAGGACCACGCCCGGCGCGGTGGCCAGGATCTCCCGGGCCCCCTCGACGGTGACGTCGCTCTCGAAGCGGGCGTGCACGGTCAGGGAGTGCGTGGTCACGACGGGGACCCGTACGCAGGTCACGGCGACCGGCAGCCGCGGCAGTCCGAGGATCTTGCGGGACTCGTCCCGCACCTTCATCTCCTCCGACGACCAGCCGTCCTCCCGCAGCGACCCGGCCCACGGTACGACGTTCAGCGCGACCGGCTCCGGGAACGGCCCGGTGTCGTCGCCAACGGCGCGCCGTACGTCACCGGGGTGCGTCCCCAGCTCCGTACCGGCCACCAGCGACAGCTGCCGGCGCAGTGTGTCCACGCCGTCCCGTCCGGCCCCGCTGACCGCCTGGTACGAGGAGACGACCAGCTCGCGCAGCCCGAACTCGGCGTGCAGCGCGCCCAGCGCCACGATCATGGACAGCGTCGTGCAGTTCGGGTTGGCGACGATGCCGCGCGGCCGCATCCGCACCGCGTGCGGATTGACCTCGGGCACGACGAGCGGTACGTCCGGGTCCATGCGGAACGCGCCGGAGTTGTCGACCACCACCACGCCCTTGGCGGCGGCGATCGGCGCCCACTGCGCGGAGACCTCGTCGGGCACGTCGAACATGGCGACGTCGACCCCGTCGAAAGCCTCTTCGCTCAGCGCGACGACCTCGACCGCCTCCCCGCGCACGGCCAGCTTGCGGCCGGCCGAGCGTGGGGAGGCGACGAGGCGGATGTCGCCCCATACGTCCGCGTGCTGGGACAGGATCTGGAGCATGACCGAGCCGACGGCGCCGGTCGCGCCCACGACGGCGAGCGTGGGCCTGCCGGTACGGCCGCCGTCCGGGCCGGTGCCTTGCGCGGCGGACATCAGCGTCCGGTGCCCCCGTAGACGACGGCCTCGTCGCGGTCGGAGTCCAGCCCGAAGGCGGTGTGCACGGCGCGCACGGCCTCGTTCACGTCGTCCTTGCGGGTGACGACCGAGATGCGGATCTCGGAGGTCGAGATCAGCTCGATGTTCACCCCGGCGTCGGAGAGCGCGGTGAAGAAGTCGGCGGTGACGCCGGGGTTGCTCTTCATCCCGGCGCCGACCAGGGAGATCTTGCCGATCTGGTCGTCGTAGCGCAGCGAGTCGAAGCCGATGCCCGGGCGGTTCTTCTCCAGCGCGTCGATGGCCTTGCGGCCCTCGCTCTTGGGGAGCGTGAACGAGATGTCCGTGAGGCCGGTGGAGGCGGCGGACACGTTCTGCACGACCATGTCGATGTTGACCTGGGCGTCGGCGATGGCGCGGAAGATCGCGGCCGCCTCGCCCGGCTTGTCGGGCACCCCGACAACCGTGACCTTGGCCTCGGAGGTGTCGTGCGCGACTCCGGAGATGAGGGCCTGCTCCACGTGCTTTTCCCCTTGCTTGATCGGCTCGCTGCTCACCCACGTGCCCTGCAGTCCGCTGAAGCTGGACCGCACGTGGATCGGGATGTTGTACCGGCGGGCGTACTCCACGCAACGGTGGAGCAGCACCTTGGAGCCGGAGGCAGCGAGCTCCAGCATGTCCTCGAAGGAGATCCAGTCGATCTTCTTCGCCTTCGGCACCACGCGCGGGTCGGCGGTGAACACGCCGTCGACGTCCGTGTAGATCTCGCAGACGTCCGCGTCGAGCGCGGCGGCGAGGGCGACGGCCGTGGTGTCGGACCCGCCGCGGCCCAGCGTGGTGATGTCCTTGCTGTCCTGGCTGACGCCCTGGAAGCCGGCCACGATGGCGACGTTGCCCTCGTCCACCGAGGTGCGGATGCGCCCCGGCGTGACGTCGATGATCCGGGCCTTGTTGTGGACCGAGTCGGTGATGACTCCGGCCTGGCTGCCGGTGAACGACTGGGCCTCGTGACCCAGGTTTTTGATCGCCATGGCCAGCAGCGCCATGGAGATACGCTCTCCGGCGGTCAGCAGCATGTCGAGTTCGCGCCCGGCAGGGATCGGGGATACCTGCTCGGCGAGATCGATCAGCTCGTCCGTCGTGTCGCCCATCGCGGAAACGACGGCGACCACCTGGTTGCCGTTCTTCTTCGCTTCCACGATCCGCTTGGCGACGCGCTTGATGCCCTCGGCATCGGCTACGGAGGAGCCTCCGTACTTCTGCACGACAAGGCCCACGTGCGCTCCTCGCTCAATCCGTCTCTTTCCGCACGTACGTATATGTACTGCGGTCGGCTCATTTTACCGAGCGTCCGGGTTTCCCCCCTGCGGTATCGCATGGTGAGACCCGGGTACTCGCTCAGGCTGGCTCATGCCCATCCCGGAACGGGTCACTCGGGAAAGTGCGGTGTGTCACACGTTCACAAGTGGCTTCCGGCCGCGTGGAAAGTCAGTCCGCCAGTTCCTTGAGGGGCTCGGTGTCGAGGGTGATGTCGACGGGGGCGGGGAGGTGCACGGGGGCGCCGAAGGCGCTGTTCTCCTGCTTGCGGTAGCGATCGTCCTTCGGCTCGGTGAACACCGTGACCGTGCAGTCGTCCCGGTCGACCAGGAGGTAGACGGGGATGCCCGCGGCGGCGTACGCGTCGGGCTTCTCGACCCGGTCACGCTGGTTGGTGTCGGAGTCGTACGACGTGATCTCCACGGCCATGAGCGCCCCCTCGGCCTCGGACCACTCACCGTGCCCTTTCAGGCCACCCACTGGCACCAGCACACCGTCCGCGCGGGCTCGTCCCTTTCGGCATTTTTCCGTCTGCAGACCACTCTCCGCGTGCAGCCACAGGCCGGGCCGATGCTGCATGCACACCCGTTGCAGCCACGCGATCATCTCGCGGTGGTTGCCGTCCGCCATGGGCTTGACCACGACCTTTCCATGGATGAATTCCAGCCACACGGACTCCGGGGCATGGCGTTCGAACTCCTCGAACTCCTCGACGGACATCTGGGGCCGGTGCTCGGTCCTGGGGGTCATGGCGTCGCCTCCTCGACACCATGGTGCCCCGACCTGCACCTCCCGCACGCTCACAGCGCCCGCTCCGGCCTCGGCGGCAGGCCGGCCGCCGCGCGTACCTCCGCCGCGCGGCGGGGGACGTCCACGACCTCGTACACCGCGTCGGGGGCGGCCAGGAACGTGTCCGGCACGTACCCGGCGTCCAGCAGACCGGCCTCCTCGGCGGCCACGGCCGCCTCGAACTCGGCGTGGCAGTCGGGGCACATGCCGTCCTTGATCTCCACCGTCCGCTCGTCCGCGTCGCAGTCCATGCAGGCCATGACCGCGCGGGTCACACGGGCCCGGCGCGGGGCGGGCTTCTGGCGGATCTTCGCCTTCTTCGGGGGCATCCTGTTCTCCAGTCGGTTGCGGGCGAGACCGCCCGGGTTGTTCACGGTCGCGGGAAGGCCGTCGGTCACCGCGCGGGTGATGTCCTGGGGCGTCGACCCGCGCGTCAGCCACTCCTCGGCCAGGGACGCGAGGGACCGGCAGTCGGCCTCGGACAGGTGCATGCGGGGTTCCGCTTCGCGGATCGCGGCGAGGGTGAGGTACGAGGTCCTGGACTCCGGGTCCGCCTCGGGCCCGGTGCGCGGCTCGGGTTCCGGTTCGGGCAGCTCGGGCTCGTCGGTGCGGGCCAGGCCGGGGCGGAGGTCACCGGGTACGATCCGGCCGTTGCGCTGCCGCGCGAACTCCTCCCACCACGCCGCCGACCTGCGGGTACGCGACCAGTACGTCCGGGTGACCCACCGCATCGTGTTGTCCTCGACGGTGAGGTGCTCCCTGATCCAGCGCAGGTGGCCGGCCTGGCTGATGCGGCCGAGGGACGTGCGGATCGCCTGCTGGCCATAGCGCGGGTGCTCCGCGGCGAGCACCTTGTGGCCCATCGCCTGGCCGTCGTCGAGGTGGTCGACGAAGACGGCGATCTCCGCCTCACGTGGGCTCAGGTGTGCGAAGTCCGGGTCCGCGTGCGGGTCTTCGTCGCCCGCAGGGCGTTTTCCGTAGCCCGGATTGGCCATGGGGTGAGACGGGGAGGGCAGGGCGGTACTAGGCTTGGCGCAAGCCACCATCGAAACCTCGACTGTTCTTCGATGCGTCGGTTAGGTCCCGGATTGGTGTTCGCAGCACCGCCGGGGCCGACTCATTTGCCGGTCATATGCCGCGAACCTAGAGCGGCTTGACACAGCGGCGCAAGCTGATCACAGAACGTCACTCTTACGAGGTACGACGCCTCAACTCACGTTCAGACTTGGTTGGTTGGGTATTTCAACCAGACCAGAAAACCAAGGGAAGAGCTCGGGTCCCGGGGCTCAAGCTCCGGGCTGAACTGCGGCGATGAACGCCGCCCAGGCGGGGGCCGAGACCTGCAGCTGGGGGCCCGTCGGGGCGGACTTGGAGTCGCGGACGTGTATCGCGCGGCAGCGCGCGACCTCTACGCAGGCTCCGCCTTCGTTGTCGCTGTAGCTCGACTTGACCCACTTCAACTGGCTGCTCACGGCTGATTCACCATCCGCTTGATGAAACGGGCAGACTCATCGGGGTCGAGAGCCCGCGTGCGGATCATGCTTAGTCGCTCGGTCACCCGGCTGACAACACCCGCATCAGCCGAAAGTTCGCTGGCGAACGCGCCCTCCATGAAGGCAACCCGCTCGTGGTCCTGCCCTTCCACCAACACCATGGGGCCCATCAGCGCATCACTGAACGCCTGCCCGAAGGGAAGTACCTGCAACGCGACATGGCGCAGTCGGGAGACTTCCAGCAAACGCTCCAGCTGCTCCTCGTCCACCAACGGGCTTCGCAGCACGGCCTCATACAGAACGAAGCTCAGCCCCACGGGAGGCTTCCGTTCGGTGAGGATCTCCTGTCGCTCCATCCGGGCGGCAACCCGCTCCTCCACCGACTCTTCGTCCAGCGGCGGAATACGGTTGTCGATGAGCCCCTGCGCGTACGCCTGAGTCTGCAACAGACCCGGCACCAAGGCGACTTCGTACCACCACAAACTCGTCGCCTCCCGCTCCCGCTCGATGAAGTCGACGGCCCGCGCGGAGTACCGCTCCCTGCGCACGTACTCCTTCGCCGCGCTCAGCATCCCCTGCGCGCCGCACAGTTCGTCCGCGATGTCGAGGAGTCTGGGTGACGGCATCCGTACGCCGCGTTCCATGGACGCGATGGTGTCGGGGGCGTAGTTGGCCGCGGCGGCCAGGGCCTCGCGGCTGACGTTGGCGAGGGAGCGCCAGCGTTTGATCTGGTTTCCGCTGTAGCACCAGGCCGCGGGTGGCTGGGAGTTGCTGTTCGGGTTCGGCACGGCGCCCACCTCCGACTGCTCGCTGACTACCGAGCGTAGGCGATGGAGGTGCTCTGTGTGACCTACTTCACCGGGCGCAGGCCCAGCGGGCCCGCGATCTCCTGGACCATGACGCGGCCGGCCTCCGACTCCAGGGCGTCGTCGCCGAGGTCCTGGTCGGTGTCCAGGCCGTCCAGCTCCTCCAGGGGCTGGTTCAGGCGGACGTGGGCGACGACCGACTGGAGGGCGCGCAGGGTCGCGGAGGCGGTGGAGCCCCAGTTGGAGAAGTAGGAGAACTGCCACCACCACAGGGCCTCCGTGGTGCGGCCGGCCTTGTAGTGGACCATGCCGTGGCGGAGGTCGGTGATGACGTCGGTGAGATCGTCGGAGATACGGGCCGGGACCGGGGCCTTGCGCGGCTCGTAGGGGTCGAAGACCTCGGAGTAGACGTCGATCGGGTCGAGGAGGCGGGCCAGGTTCTCGCGGAGCAGGTCCACGTCCAGCTCCGGGCCCGGGTCGGGCTCGTAGCGCTCGTCGGGGACGATGTCCTCGTGGGCGCCCAGGCGGCCGCCGGCCAGCATCAGCTGGGAGACCTCCAGGAGGAGGAAGGGGACGGCCGAGTCGGGCTCGTCGCCCTTCGCCACCTCGGTGACGGCCACCAGGAAGCTCTCGATCTGGTCGGCGATCTGGACCGCGAAGTCGTCCGGGTTCTGGTCGGTCGCGTGCAGCGTGGCGTCAGACATCTAGGAGTCGTCTCCCCTCGAAGGCGCGGCCGAGGGTCACCTCGTCCGCGTATTCCAGGTCGCCGCCCACCGGGAGGCCGCTGGCCAGGCGGGTGACCTTGAGGCCCATGGGCTTGATCATGCGGGCGAGGTACGTGGCCGTGGCCTCGCCCTCCAGATTCGGGTCCGTGGCCAGGATCAGTTCCGTGACCGTGCCGTCCGCCAGGCGGGCCAGCAGCTCACGGATGCGGAGGTCGTCGGGGCCGACCCCGTCGATCGGGCTGATCGCGCCGCCGAGCACGTGGTAGCGCCCGCGGAACTCGCGGGTGCGCTCGATGGCGACGACGTCCTTGGGCTCCTCCACCACGCAGATGACGGAAGGATCACGCCGGGTGTCGCGGCAGATGTTGCACTGCTCCTCCTGCGCGACGTTCCCGCAGGTCGCGCAGAAGCGGACCTTGGCCTTCACTTCCATGAGGGCCTGGGCCAGCCGCCGTACGTCGGTCGGCTCCGCCTGGAGGATGTGGAAGGCGATCCGCTGCGCGCTCTTGGGACCGACGCCGGGCAGCCGCCCGAGTTCGTCGATGAGGTCCTGGACCACGCCTTCGTACAACGGACTGCCGTCCTTCCTGAGGTTCGTGCACTACGTACGGTAGATGGCTTCGGCCGGTCTGAGAAAGGCGAACCGGGGAGACGGTTCAGAACGGCAGGCCGGGGATGCCGCTGCCGCCGCCGCCCAGTCCCTCGGCGAGCGGGCCGAGCTTCTGCTGCTGGAGGGTCTGCGCGTTCTCGTTGGCCGCCTGGACGGCCGCGACGATGAGGTCGGCGAGGGTCTCGGTGTCCTCCGGGTCCACCGCCTTCGGGTCGATCTTCAGGCCGCGCAGCTCGCCGGAGCCGGTGACCGTGGCCTTCACGAGGCCGCCGCCCGACTGGCCGTCGACCTCGGTCTGTGCCAGTTCCTCCTGGGCCTTCGCCAGGTCCTGCTGCATCTTCTGGGCCTGCTGGAGCAGCTGCTGCATGTTGGGCTGGCCACCACCGGGGATCACGTTCAGCTCCCATCAGTCCGGTCACGACGGTTTTGCCGTTCGGCACGAGCCTACGTGGTCCGGGCGGCCCTCGCCCCAGCACTCTTTCGAGTGATGCGGCGGGAGCCCTATACCTGATCAACGCCCTCTTCCGGGCGGAAAACCGGCGGAACCCGGCTCTTCGCCACCCATTGGGCGGTAGGAAGGGTTCCGGCGCAGGGTTCCGGCGTATGAGTCCTCGCGGACGGCGAGCGGTACGGCGAGCAGTGGCGAGCAGTAGGGAGTGCCGGGTGGGTCAGCCGGAGATGCAGCCCGAGGGGCCGCCGCGGGACGGTCGGGACGGCGAGGGGGTGGCCGGGACGCGGCCGGGCGACCTGACCGGGCGGGCGTTTCCCCACGGGGACTGGGCGCTGCCCGCCGAGCGGCTGGACGAGTTGTACCGGTGGGTGGAACGGGGTGCGCTGGACACGGTGGCCTGGTATCTCGCGGACCGGGTGGGGAAGCGGCGCGCCGCCGTGCTGCTGCGGGGCGGGGCTGCGGTGGGCGCGGCCGCCGGGGCGGCGCTGCCGCTGCTCGACCTGTCCGGGGCGGTGGGCGGGGTCGCGCCCTGGGGGTATCTGGCGCTGCTGTGGGCGGTGGCGTGTGTGGCGGGTGACCGGTATCTCGGGGTCACGGCCGGGTGGATGCGGGACGTGGCCACGGCTCAGGCGGTGCAGCGGCGGCTCCAGGCGTTCCAGTTCGACTGGGCGTCGGAGAGCGTGCGGGAGGTGCTGGGACCGGCGGACGGGACGGCGAGCGAGGCGGCGGAGCGGTGCCTGCTGGTGCTGCGGCGCTTCTCGGAGGACGTGACGGAGCTGGTGCGAGGGGAGACGGCGGACTGGATGGTGTGCTTCCGCCCGGGTCCCGCGCCGCTGGGACCGCACGCCGCGGGGGCGGCCGAGGGGCCCCGGCCGGACAGTGGGGGCGCGGGCGCCGGCGGCCGGTTCCCGGTCCCCCCGCAGAACGGCACCCGTCCGAACATGCCCCGCCAGCGCCCGCCGGAGCCCCGCTGACCCCCGGCGGCGGGATCGCGTCCCCTCACTGGCGGGTGTAGACCAGGGACTCGCCGGTGTCGTCGTTGGTGCGTTCCAGGCTGCCGTCCGGCAGCAGGGTGAGCGTGGTGGACCCGCCCGGGGCGCAGCTGCCGGAGGGGCCGGTCCTGACCTGGGACGGGCCGAGCCGCAGCGGCCCGTCGGCGCTCGGCCGGGCGGTGAGGGCGGCGTCGAACACGCAGTGGTAGCTACCGGTGTCCGTCGGGCCGTCCGCCACGAGGGTCAGCACCGTGTCGCCGACCTCGCCCTGCGTGATGGTCAGCTTCCGGGGGTGAGTGCCGGAGGCGTTGTCGATGGTGGTCGTCCAGTCGCCGACGTACCCGGCCGGGACGGTGCCCCCGTCGGCGGCCGGGGCGGTCGAACCGGTCGAGGGCGACCGGCCCGCCGTCGGATCGGAGGGTCCCGGCGAGCCCGACCCCGGGTCCTGCGGCGCGCCGGTGGACTGCGTGGGCGTGTCCGCGCGGTCGTCGCCGTCCCCGCGCATCAGGGCGTACACCGTGCCTCCCGCGCCCAGCGCGACGACCAGGGCGACGACGATCAGCAGCGCGGTGGAGCGGGCGGTCCGGGCCGGCTCGTGCGGGGGGCCGTACGGCGGTCCGTACGGGGGCGGGGGCCCTTGGGGCGGGGTGGTGCCGAGACCGCCGCCGTACGGGTGCTGGTACCCGGGCTGCGAGGCGTGCCATGCCGGGGCCGGCGCGTACCCGGGGGCGGGCGGCCCGGAGTGGCCGTGGGCGGCGGGCGGGGGCGTCGGCGGATGCCGGCCCGCGACCAGGGTGGGGAGGTGGTTCAGCGGGGCCCCGTCGCCACTGCCCGGCTCACGCGGGGGCGGCGGACCGTCGGGCGCGGAGCCGCCGGACCCGGGATCCTCGGGCGCGGGACCGCGGGACGCGGAGCCACCGGAGCCGGGGCCGCCGGGGCCACCGGACGCGGAACCATCGGAGCCCGGGCCGCCGGACGCCGGGGCGCCGCCCGGAGCAGCGCCCACGGCGCCGGGGCCCGCACTACCGGGCCACGCCCCGCCAAGGGCCGGGCCGCTCGGGCCCTCGCCACTCGGGCTCATACCGTCAGGCCCGGCACTACCAGGCGCCGCACCATCGGGCCCCGCACCGTCATGCGCCGCACCACCGGGGCCCGCGCCGCCGGGCCGCCCACCGTCGGCTCCCGCCGCACCGGAGCCCGCACCGCCGGATTCCGCCGCACCCGAACCCGCGCCCCCGGCGCCCGCCGCGGCCCCGGCCGCGCCCGGCGGTTGCGGGGTGTCCGCGGGGTCCGGGGCTTCCGGGTTCTCCGTGTCCAGCAGGCGGACCGCGTGGCGGCCGAGTTGGGCCACCAGTGCGCTGGGCAGCCACGGGTCGCGGGAGCGGCCGCCGGTGACCGTGTCCTGCGCGCCCGTGCGCTCCAGGACCTCGGCGAGACCCGGCCGCGCGGCGGGGTCCTTCCGCAGGCAGTCGCGTACGAGGTCGGCGATGCCCTCGGGCACGCCCTCCAGGTCGGGCTCCTCCTGCGCGATGCGGAACATCAGGGCGTGCACACCGCTGTTCGCGGCGCCGAAGGGCAGCCGGCCCGTGGCGGCGTAGGAAAGGACCGAGCCGAGGCAGAAGACGTCGCACGCGGGCGTGACACGGTCGCCGCGCACCTGCTCGGGCGCCATGAAGCCGGGCGAGCCGACGAGCGCGCCGGTGCGGGTCAGGCCGCCGTCGGACACCGTCTGCAGGGCGCGGGCGATGCCGAAGTCGATGACGCGGGGGCCGTCGATGGTGACCAGGACGTTGGACGGCTTGAGGTCGCGGTGGATGATCCCGGCGGCGTGGATGTCCTGGAGCGCGTGCGCCAGACCGGCGCCCAGCGTGCGTACCGAGCGTTCCGGCAGCGCGCCGTGGTCGTGCCCGACGACCTGCTGGAGGCTGGGCCCCGCGACGTACCCGGTGGCCACCCACGGCACGGCGGCCTCGGTGTCCGCGTCCAGTACGGGCGCCGTCCAGTAGCCGCCGACCCGGCGCGCGGACTCGACCTCCTGCCGGAACCGCTCGCGGAACTCCTCCAGCGCGGCCAGCTCCTCGCGCACCAGCTTCACGGCGACGGTGCGCCCGCGGTCCGAGCGGGCCAGATAGACGTGGCCCATGCCGCCCGCACCCAGCCGGCCCAAGAGCCGATAGACCCCGATGTGCTGTGGGTCCCCGTCCCCCAGACTCCGCATGCTGCGCCGCCTTCCCCCCGAACGTGAGCAACAGAACGTGAGCAACAGGGCGAGGATAGTGCGGGGCGGCCCCGCGGTGAGTCGCCGCTTGTCCACGGTTCCGTAACGGAGCCGCTCCCCACGCGGTCGACAACGCGCCGGGACAACGCGTCGACAACCTGTCGTGGAAAGCCCCCGACCGCAGACAGGACGCCGATTCCGTTTCCGCATCGCGGACATCTACCCTCGGCGGCATGACCCCTCAGCCCTCCCCCCAGGCAGGCGCCGCCGTGAAGGCCGCGGACCGCGCGCACGTCTTCCACTCCTGGTCAGCGCAAGAGCTGATCGACCCGCTCGCCGTCGTCGGCGCCGAGGGGTCGTACTTCTGGGACTACGAAGGCAGGCGCTACCTCGACTTCTCCAGCGGACTCGTCTACACCAACATCGGCTACCAGCACCCCAGGGTCGTCGCCGCGATCCAGGAGCAGGCGGCGAGGATGACGACGTTCGCGCCCGCGTTCGCCGTCGAGGCCCGCTCGGAGGCCGCGCGGCTGATCGCCGAGCGCACGCCCGGCGACCTGGACAAGATCTTCTTCACCAACGGCGGCGCCGACGCCGTCGAGCACGCCCTGCGCATGGCCCGGCTGCACACCGGCCGCCCCAAGGTGCTCTCCGCCTACCGCTCGTACCACGGCGGCACCCAGCAGGCGGTCAACGTCACCGGCGACCCGCGCCGCTGGGCCTCCGACAGCGGCACGGCCGGTGTCGTGCACTTCTGGGCGCCGTTCCTCTACCGCTCGCGCTTCTACGCCGAGACCGAGGAGCAGGAGTGCGCGCGGGCGCTGGAGCACCTGGAGACGACGATCGCCTTCGAGGGCCCGGGGACGATCGCCGCGATCGTCCTGGAGACGATCCCGGGCACCGCGGGGATCATGATGCCGCCGGCCGGTTACCTGGCCGGGGTGCGCGAGATCTGCGACAAGTACGGCATCGTCTTCGTGCTCGACGAGGTCATGGCCGGTTTCGGACGCACCGGCACCTGGTTCGCGGCCGACCTGTACGACGTCGTACCCGACCTGATGACCTTCGCCAAGGGCGTGAACTCGGGCTATGTGCCGCTGGGCGGCGTCGCGATCTCCGCCGAGATCGCCGCGACCTTCGCCGAGCGGCCCTACCCCGGCGGACTGACCTACTCCGGGCACCCGCTGGCCTGCGCCGCCGCCGTCGCCACCCTCAACGTGATGGCCGAGGAGGGCGTCGTCGAGCACGCCGCGCGGCTCGGCGCCGAGGTCGTGGAACCGGCGCTGCGGGAGCTGGCCGAGCGCCACCCGAGCGTGGGCGAGGTGCGCGGCACCGGCATGTTCTGGGCGCTGGAGCTGGTGAAGAACCGGGAGACCCGGGAGCCGCTGGTGCCCTACAACGCGACCGGGCAGGCGGCCACGCCCATGTCCGCGTTCGCCGCCTCCGCCAAGGCGCACGGCCTGTGGCCGTTCGTGAACATGAACCGCACCCACGTGGTCCCGCCGTGCAACGTCTCCGAGGCGGAGCTGAAGGAGGGCCTGGCGGTCCTGGACACGGCACTGTCCGTGGCGGACGAGTACACGGAGTAGGCGGGACGGGGCGGTGGGTCCGAGCGCGTAGGGTTGCGTGCTCGTACGCGGTAGACATGTGTACGAGCACGCCCCCGCACGCGACGAGGAGACGCCCGCCCATGCCCGGCCCCAGCGGCACCGGTGCCGTCACGCGCAGCACCCTGCGGCAGCAGATCGCCGACGCGCTCCGCGACGAGGTGCTGGCCGGGCGGCTCCAGCCGGGGCAGGAGTTCACGGTCAAGGAGATCGCCGAGCAGTACGGCGTCTCCGCGACGCCGGTGCGCGAGGCCCTGGTCGACCTGTCCGCGCAGGGGCTCCTCGACGCCGACCACCACCGCGGCTTCCGCGTCCACGAGTACTCGGTCGACGACTTCCGCGGCATGATCGAGGCCCGCAGTCTCGTGACCGACGGGATGTTCCTCGCGCTCGCCACGGACCTGCCGGGCGGCCCCGACCCGGCCGATCCGCGCATCGCCGCCGCCCTCGCCGGGGTCCGCCGGCGCGGCGAGGAGGCCCAGCGCGCCGCCGCGGCCGGGGACCTGACCGTCCTGATCGGCTACGACCTGCGCTACTGGCGCGAGCTGGCCACCCTCTTCGGCAACCCCTATCTCTGCGACTTCCTGCACCGGCTGCGCGTGCAGAGCTGGGTGTGCACGGTGCAGCACCTGCGCCGGCTCAGCGACCTGCGCGGCGCGCTGTGGTCCGGGCACACCGAACTGGTCGACGCCCTGGCGCGGCGCGACGTCCCGGGCGCGCGTTCGCTCGTCGACGCGTACAACACCCACTCGCTGGCCCTCATCGAAGGGCTCGCCGCCGGATGACCAACGCCGGACGTGTCGTGGTCCGGCCCCAGGTGGGTAAGGGACCTGCACGTGGGCGCGCACCGGCGCACACCGACTACGCTGCCTTGACCACCGTGCTGTGTGAGGAGCCCTCTTTTGGCCTGTGACCTGTGGCTGGTACCGCTCGTCGACATCCTGTGCCACACGCCGGACAACCCGTTCGCCGAGGAACTCGCGCAGTACGACAAGGTGCTGGCCGAGGCCGGACTGCCGCCGGTGCCGGTGTACCAGTACATGCCCGGGCTCTCCGGCGAGGTCGCGCCGGTGGCCGGCTTCGACTACGACGCGCTGCACTTCCTGCGCCGGGCGCACCTCCTCCAGGTGTGCGGCCTCCCGGTGACGCCGGTGGACGAACTCGGCGGCGACTACGAGCAGTTGCTGGAGATGTTCGAGTCGACGGCGCAGCAGTCCCACCTGGTCTGGCACTACGACCACGCGGGCGCCTACGTCCCGGTCGACTTCCCGCACCCCCTCTCCAGTGACGAACTCCTGGCGGGCGGCGGCCCCTTGGGCTCCTCGCACACCCTGCTGCGGGAACTGGAGGCCGTCGCCCCGGCCCTCGGCATCGACCCGGCCAACCCACCGGCCCCGCCGCAGCCGCCGCTCGGCCCGACGGAGCTGGAGGAACCCGCGGTGCCCGCGCCGTACGACTCCAGTCCGTTCGCCCGGGAGCGGCACGTGTGGCTGGGACTGCACGCGGCGGCGACGCGGAGCCTGGCTCAGGGATCGATGATCGTCTTCAGCTGATCACAGCTGGGACAGGCCCTTGCGCAGATCGTCCGCGTTCATGATCGGGGAGACCTCGACCTCCGCGTTCAGCTCGGTGAAGAACGGCTCACCGGTGGGCGGCAGTTCGGAGCTGTCCTGCATGTCGAAGACCATCAGGGCCGTCCGCCGGCCGCCGAGGGGACCGAAGTAGGCGGCCTCCGGCTTGATGTGGTCGAGGGTCCGGCTGATCAGCTCGGGGAGTTTCCCGCTGCGGATCGCCTCGTTCGCCCGGTCCGTGTCCAGCGTCGCCTTGAGCAGCACGCGCATCGCACTCACCTTCTTCTGTCGACGCGACGTGTACCCATTCAGCTTATGCCCGTTATGTTCAGTTCGTTCAGGCGAGCCGGGTCCGCGATCACGTCGATGCCGGTGATGCGGCCGTCGGCGGCGAAGTCGAAGCGGAGCACGACGCGCAGCCTGCCGTGCTCGGCCATCGCCAGGCCCGCCCGGCCGTCGACGAGAACGACGGCGGCGGCCCTGGCCCGGCCCATGGAGGCCATCGCACCCCTGGCCACCCGCTCCACACCGCTGACGGTGACGGGCTCGGGCGTCGGCACGACCGCCGCGTCGGCGTGCAGCACGACGTCCGGGTGGAGCAGGGCCACCAGCGCGTCGAAGTCGCCGCCGCGGGTGGCCGCCAGGTAGGCGTCGACCGCGCGGCGCCGGCGCGGTGGGTCGGCGTCGGGCGCGGGCACGCCCCGGACCCGGCGGCGGGCGCGGCTGGCCAGCTGGCGGGTGGCGGCGGGGGTCTTGTCGAGCATGGCGGCGATGTCGTCGAAGGGCACGTCGAACATGTCGTGCAGGACGAACGCGAGCCGCTCGGCGGGCCCGAGGGTGTCCATCACGATCAGCAGCGCGATCCCGACCTCGTCGGCGAGCTGCACCTCCTCGGCCGGGTCCGCGCCGCCGCCGGTGACGGCAGGTTGCCTGCGCGCTCCGTCGTCCAGCGGCTCCTCGCGGCGGGTGTCCCGGGCACGGAGCAGGTTGAGGCAGACCCGCGCCACGACCGTGGTGAGCCAGCCCGAGGGGTTGCCCACCTCGGAGGTGTCCGCCCGGTCGGCCCGCAGCCAGGCCTCCTGGAGGGCGTCGTCCGCCTCGCCGAGCGAACCGAGGATCCGGTACGCGACCGCCCGCAGCCGGGGCCGGTCCAGCTCGAACTGCCGGGCCATGTCGTCGGGTCGTCCGGGCACCGTACGGTTCCTTCCGCGTCCACCGGCCTTCAAGGGCGGGCCCCAGTCAACCATCCGGCGTACACGGCCCCCGCAAGGGCCTGTCAGCGCACCAGTGTGATCCCCGGCGGCCACAGCACCCCGTCGGCCAGCAGCAGGGACGGCCCCAGGTGGACGGGGCACACCAGCAACGGCGCCCGCAGGTGCCGGGCGACCTCGAAGCGCGCCGGGTCCCCGCAGTCGCCGGGCCCGGTCCCGCCGCCGTACGGGCCCTGGCAGGAAGCGGCGCTGGAGGGGTCGGTCATGCCCCGATCCGACACCACGGAGCACGCCGACGCCCGGCAAAGGGGGCCGAACGAAGGGCTACAGGGCGGTGGCGGCGTCGTCGAGGCCGATGCACTTGCGCTGCTGGGGGAGCCACTTCACGGCCGGGTCCAGCGTGGCGAGGATGCCGCCCACCTCCTCGCGCGGACCGGAGTACGTGAACTCCACGGCCGGTGAGCGGCCGTAGGTCCGCAGGACGCTCACGCCGTCGCGCTTGAGCCGGGCCTCGTCCAGGACCCAGTCGACGCCGTCGGCGGTGACGCAGAGGTTGACGTTGGGCTGAAGCTCCTCGGCGCCGCAGCGGAACACCGCCTTCTGGCCGCCCCAGGAGGCGACCGCGTTCCCCAGGGCCCAGTCGCGCGAGGCGCCGGGTATGTCGTAGGGGAGGCGGGAGATCACCCGGTCGCACTTGGGGTCGTCGGCGTGCGGGGCCGCGGAGACGCGGTGGCCGTCGACGTAGAAGGCACCGCCGGTCACGGCGACGACCGCAACGGCCAGCCAGATCCACGTCCGGGTGGTGGGCTTCCGCATGTCCGCTCGCTCCGTGCTGTCCGTGCTGTCCGTCCGCCGCAAGGCTGTGAGGCTCCGGCCAGCGTATCCGCCGTGTCGACGGCGACGGCCGGGGCCCCGTGCGGGGTCCCGGCCGTCGGCGCGCGCGGGGTGCCTACAGGAACGAGTTGATCTCGATCGTCTCGTCCCGGCCCGGGCCGACGCCGATCGCGGAGATCGGGGCGCCGGACATCTCCTCCAGGGCCTTGACGTACGCCTGGGCGTTCTTCGGCAGGTCGGAGAAGGACTTCGCCTTGGTGATGTCCTCGCTCCAGCCGGGCAGCGTCTCGTAGACCGGCTTGGCGTGGTGGAAGTCGGACTGCGAGTACGGCAGCTCCTCGACGCGCTTGCCGTCGATCTCGTAGGCCACGCAGACCGGGATCTGCTCCCAGCCGGTGAGGACGTCGAGCTTGGTGAGGAAGAAGTCGGTGAGGCCGTTGACGCGGGTGGCGTAGCGGGCGATCACCGCGTCGAACCAGCCGCAGCGCCGGTCGCGGCCGGTGGTGACGCCACGCTCGCCGCCGATGCGGCGCAGGGCCTCGCCGTCTTCGTCGAACAGCTCGGTCGGGAAGGGTCCGGCACCGACGCGGGTCGTGTACGCCTTGAGGATGCCGATGACCCGGCTGATCTTCGTCGGGCCCACGCCGGCGCCGGTGCAGGCGCCGCCCGCGGTCGGGTTCGAGGAGGTGACGAAGGGGTACGTGCCGTGGTCGATGTCCAGGAGCGTGCCCTGGCCGCCCTCGAAGAGGACCACCTTGTCGTCGTCGAGTGCCTGGTTGAGGACCAGGACGGTGTCGGCGACATACGGCGCGAGCTTGTCGGCGTAGCCCAGCAGCTCCTCGACGACCTGACCGGTGGCGATCGCGCGGCGGTTGTAGAGCTTGGTGAGCATCTGGTTCTTGACGTCGAGCGCCGCCTCGACCTTCTGGGTGAGGATCGACTCGTCGTAGAGGTCCTGGACCCGGATGCCCACGCGGTTGATCTTGTCGGCATAGGTCGGGCCGATGCCGCGCCCGGTGGTGCCGATCTTGCGCTTGCCGAGGAAGCGTTCCGTCACCTTGTCGACGGTGACGTTGTACGGCGTGATGATGTGAGCGTTGCCGCTGATCAGGAGCTTGGACGTGTCGACGCCGCGCTCGTTCAGCCCGCTCAGCTCGGAGAACAGGACCGACGGGTCGACGACGACGCCGTTGCCGATGACCGGCGTGCAGCCGGGGGAGAGAATCCCGGAAGGGAGCAGGTGCAGGGCGTACTTCTGGTCGCCCACGACTACCGTGTGGCCGGCGTTGTTGCCGCCCTGGTAGCGCACCACATAGTCGACGGAACCACCGAGCAGGTCCGTCGCCTTTCCCTTGCCTTCGTCACCCCACTGAGCACCGAGCAGCACAAGTGCGGGCACGCGCGTACACCCCTTCCGGGCGGGGCATGTCCATGGTCGAGGGCGTATGCGACGGGTTTCCGCCACGTACACCGCGACCGTCGTTGGCCGCCAACCGTCGGACCGGGTGCCCCGGAATAGACGAAGCCCCTGGCGCAACAGCGCAAGGGGCTCTTGCACAAAGATGCTACCCGAGGAAGCGAGGCATGGCCGAGGTGGCGACTTCCACGAGCTCTTCCGCGAACTCTTCCGCGAGGTCCGATCAGCTTCTGGTGGTCGTCGATCCGGTCGCCCGACGGCTGGACGGGGAGTCGGTCAGAATCGCGAAAGACGTGCTCAGCGCGGGCGCGCCGCATACGAAGGTGTGTCTGCCGGACGGCCCGGAGGAGTTCGCGCGGGCGCTCGGGCGGCGCGGCTCGCGGCGCCCGGTGGTGGTCGGTGACGACAGCGCGCTGCTGCGGGCGGTGGCCCTGCTGCACCGGCAGCGGGAGCTGGCGGGCTGCGTGCTGTCCGTGGTGCCGGTGGGCTCGGCGCTCGGCCTCGCCCGGTCCCTGGGGCTGCCGACGGGGGCGGTGGCGGCGGCGCGGGCGGTGCTCGACGGCGCGGAACGGCGTCTGGACCTGCTCGTCGACGACAGCGACGGGGTGGTGCTGGGGGCGGTGGGGATTCCGCCCGCTCCCGCTCCCGCGCCGGCGCCGGTGCGGCAGCGGGCGCAGACGCACGCGGGGACCGGCCCCGGAGCGGGACCGGGCGAGCCGGGGCCGGTGCGTCCCTGGCTGCGGACCTGCCAGTCGCTCGTACGGACGCTGGCGGCCTCGCGTCCGGCCCGGACCGCCGTCGCGCCGGGAGCGGCCGGTCCGGTCCGGCTGCGGGTGGAGGTCGACGGGGTGACGCTGGTGGACCTGGACCAGCCCGTGGCGGCGGTGACGGTGATGCCGGGCGCCGGAGGGATGGCCGTGGTGGAGGTGCGGCTCCTGTCCGTGGACGCGCAGGCGTCGCCGCTGACGGCGAGCGGACGGACGGTGACCGTGTCGGGGGCGCACTTCCGCTACCGGGCCGACGCGGTGGTGTGCGGACCGGTGGGCACCCGGACGTGGGTGGCGCGGAAGGGGGCGTGGGGGCTGACGCTGCCGGCGGGGTAGGGGTGTCGTCAGGCGTTCACCCCCGCCCGAACCGCTCCTCCCGGTGCACGCGCCAGCGTTCCATCATCGCCGCGATCTCCTCGTCCACGAACTCGAAGAAGGCGAGCGTCTCGGCCATGCGCCGGCCCGCGGGGGTGTCGGCGCCGAGGCTGGTGACGCCCTCGCGCAGCGCGCTCTCCCAGCGCTTGATGATGGTCTCGCGGTTGGTGAGCGCCTCGTACCACTGGTTGCTGTGCACCCGGTAACGCTCCCGGCGCGAGCCGGGTTCGCGCTCGCGCGAGACCATGTGCTGCTGCGAGAGGTAGCGCACGGCGCCGGAGACGCCGGCCGGGCTGACCCGGAGGCACGCGCCGAGTTCCGCGGAGGTCAGCGAACCCGAGTCGGAGGCCAGCAGCGCGGCGAAGACCCTGGCCGGCATGCGCTGCATCCCGGCCTCTACCAACTGGGCCGCGAAGCCCTCCACGAACTTGGACACCGCCTCGGGGTCGCGCCCCGGCCCCGCCGCCTCCGTCGCCGTCCCGGCCGCTTCCGCTGGTTCCTTCGTCATCCGTCGATCATCTCTCACGCTGCGTCGCTCACCATCCTGACGGTTTCTTAACTTCACAAGTTTCTGAAAGAAGCGTACTTTCCACATCATGACGAAGGCAATCAGCGTCTCCGGACTCCACAAGTCGTTCGGACGCACGCACGCTCTGGACGGGCTCGACCTGGAGGTCGAGACCGGCGAGGTCCACGGCTTCCTCGGCCCCAACGGAGCCGGCAAGTCCACCACCATCCGCGTCCTGCTCGGCCTGCTGCGCGCCGACTCCGGCGCCGCCCAGGTACTGGGCCGCGACCCGTGGGCGGACGCGGTGGAGGCCCATCGGCGGATCGCGTACGTCCCCGGTGACGTGACGCTGTGGCGCAACCTCTCCGGCGGCGAGGTCATCGACCTCTACGGCCGGCTGCGCGGCGGACTGGACACCCGGCGGCGCGCGGAGCTGGTCGAGCGGTTCGAACTCGACCCGACCAAGAAGGGCCGCACCTACTCCAAGGGCAACCGGCAGAAGGTGGCCCTGGTGGCCGCCTTCGCCTCGGACGTCGACCTGCTGATCCTCGACGAACCCACCTCCGGTCTCGACCCGCTGATGGAGGAGGTCTTCCAGAAGTGCGTCGAGGAGGAGCGCGAGCGCGGCCGGACGGTGCTGCTCTCCTCCCACATCCTCAGCGAGGTCGAGGAGCTGTGCGACCGGGTCAGCATCATCCGCAAGGGGCGGACCGTCGAGAGCGGCTCGCTCGCCGACCTGCGCCACCTGACCCGCACCAGCGTCACCGCCGAACTCGCGGGCACCCCGAACGGCCTCGCCCACCTGCCGGGCGTCCACGACCTCGACGTCCAGGGCCACCGGGTCCGGCTCCAGGTCGACACCGACAAGCTGGACGCCGTACTCAGGTCGCTGAGCGAGACGGGCGTGCGGTCGCTGACGTCGACACCGCCGACGCTGGAGGAGCTGTTCCTGCGGCATTACCAGGCCGGGGACGCCGGGGACGCCGGGGACGCCGAGGACACGGAGTCCGGAGCGGAGGTGACGGCGCGATGACCGCCACCGCCGAAACCGCCGCCACCGCCTTCGCGGCCCGGCCCGGGGGCTCGCGCCAACTGGCCGGCACCGGCACCCTGCTGCGCTTCGCCCTGCGCCGCGACCGCGTACTGATCCCCGTCTGGGTCGCGGTGAACGCGCTCATGGTGCTGTCCATGCCGGGCACCATCAAGGGCCTGTACGGCACCGCGGCCGAACGCGCCTACCTGATGCGGCAGATGGAGACCAACTCCTCGCTGCGTGCCCTGGTCGGCCCCGTCTTCGACGACGGTCTCGGCGCGCTCACCGCCTGGCGCGTCGGCCTGTACGCCGGTGCGCTCGCCGCCGTGATGAGCCTGCTGATCGTCGTACGGCACACCCGGGACGAGGAGGAGAGCGGACGGCAGGAGGTCGTCGCCTCCGGAATGGTCGGCCGCCGGGCCCCGCTGACGGCGGCACTGCTGGCGGCAGCGGTCGCCAACGCCGTACTGGCCCTGCTGATCGCCGTCGGACTGGCCGGACAGGGGGCGGCCGGCGCGCTGGCCCTCGCACTCGGAGTCGCGGGCGTCGGCATGCTCTTCGCGACCACGGCGGCGATCGTCGCCCAGCTCACCGAGAGCGCCCGGCTGGCCCGGGGCCTGACGGCGGCGGTGCTGGGCGCGGCCTTCGTGCTGCGGGCGGCGGGAGACTCGGCGACGGACGACGGTTCGTCGGTCCTGACCTGGGTGTCACCGCTCGGCTGGCTGGAGAACCTGCGGGCCTTCGCCGGTGAGCGCTGGTGGGCGCTGCTGCTGATCGCGGGCGCGACGGTGGCGCAGGGGGCGCTGGCCTACGCGCTGGCCGGGCGCCGGGACCTCGGCATGAGCTTCCTGCCGACCCGGCCGGGACCGGCCGCCGGGCGCCTGCGGACGGCCGGTGCGCTGGCCTGGCGCCTGCAACGCGGCAGCGTCCTCGGCTGGAGCATCGGCTTCTT
This sequence comes from Streptomyces sp. NPDC034099, assembly GCF_055575415.1. Lineage (NCBI taxonomy): Bacteria > Bacillati > Actinomycetota > Actinomycetes > Kitasatosporales > Streptomycetaceae > Streptomyces > Streptomyces sp. NPDC034099. The sequence continues at coordinate 248,955 of NZ_JBVISR010000004.1, forward strand.
CCTCGCCGGTCTCGTCTACGGCGGGATGACGGAGGGCGCGGCCGATCTGGTCGGGGACAACGAGCAGGCCCGCCAGATCATCGAGCGGATGGGCGGACAGGCCGGACTCACCGACGCCTTCGTGTCGGCGATGGTCGGGATGCTCGGGCTGATCGCCGCGCTGTACGTCGTGGCGTCGGTGCTGCGGCTCAGCGGCGAGGAGACGTCCGGGCGGGCCGAACCGGTGCTCGCGGGCGCGGTGGGCCGACTGCGGTGGGCCGCGGGCCACCTGGTGGTCGCCTTCGGCGGCGCGGCGCTCATCATGCTGCTCGCCGGACTCGGTTTCGCGGCCGGTTACGGGCGGGACTTCGGGGCGATCCTGGGCGCGTGTCTGGTGCAGCTGCCGGCCGTGTGGGTGATCGGCGGGGCGGCGGTGCTGCTGCACGGGCTGCTGCCCCGGGCCGCGGTGGCCGCGTGGGCCGTCGCGGGCGCGGTGCTGCTGCTGGGGTGGGTCGGACCGGCGCTGGACGTGCCGCAGACCGTCCTGGACGTGTCCCCGTACGGGCACCTGCCGAAGCTGCCCGGCGGGGAGATGGACTGGTCGCCGGTGCTGGTGCTGCTCCTGATCGCGGTGGCGCTGGTCGGGGCGGGGCTGGCGGGGCTGCGGCGGCGGGACCTGACGACGTGAGGTGAAACCGGCCGGGCGGGTGGGAGCGTCGGGACGGGTATGAGTCGGGATGCGGTGACGGGTGGTGGCTGTGCGGTCTCGTTGGCCGGGGCCGTGGGCGCGGTGGTCGTGTGGTGGCAGACCGCACGGACCCAGCGGCACCTGGGCAACGAGTTCGAGAACAACGGGCAGGACTTCGGTGCCGTCCTCACCGAGCTGCCGTTGGTCTTCCTCGCCGGGGCCGTCGTGCCCGCCGTGCTCTGGGGACTCGGCGCGTGGCTGCTGGGACGGCGACGGCGCCCCAGCTCGTCACAGTTCCACGCGTAGTCCCGTCAGCCCGCGCATCACGAAGTTCGGCCTGCGTTCCGGTTCCGCCGCCAGACGCAGGCCCGGGGCGCGCTCCAGCAAGGACGTCATGGACGCTGCCAGTTCGATGCGGGCCAGCGGGGCGCCGATGCAGTAATGGATGCCGGCGCTGAAGGAGATGTGGGGGTTGTCCCGGCGGGTGAGGTCGAGGCGTTCCGGGTCGGTGAAGACCGCCGGGTCGTGGTTGGCCGAGCCGAACAGCATCGCCACCTCGGCGCCGCGCGGCAGAGTCGTCCCGTCGATCTCGATCTCGTCGAGGACCCAGCGTTCGAAGAGCTGGAGCGGGGTGTCGAAGCGCATCAGCTCCTCCACGGCGGACGGGACCAGAAAGTGGTCGGCGCGCAGGGCCGCCAGCTGGTCCGGGTGGCGGAAGAGGGCCAGCCAGCCGTTGGCCGTGGCGTTCACCGTGGCCTCGTGACCGGCGTTCAGGAGCAGGACGCAGGTCGAGATCATCTCCTGCTCGGTGAGGCGGTCGTCGTCCTCGTCGTGCGCCGCGATGAGCCCCGAGATCAGGTCGTCGCCGGGCTCCTTGCGACGGGCCGCGATGAGTGTGCGCAGGTACTCGGAGAAGTCGAGGGACGCCCGGACCGCCTTCGCCGCCGTCTCCCCGGACGGGTTCAGCTCGTACATCCCGCAGATGTCCGCCGACCAGGGGCGCAGCGGGGCCCGGTCGGACTCCGGGATGCCCAGCATCTCGGCGATCACGGCGACCGGCAGCGGCTCGGCCACGTCGGTGAGCAGATCGCCGCCGCCCGCCGCGACCAGCCGGGACACCAGGTCGTCCGCCAGCCCGTGCACGTACGGCTTCAGCCGCTCCACGGTGCGCGGCGTGAACGCCTTCGACACCAGGCGCCGGATACGGGTGTGGTCCGGCGGCTCCAGGTCGAGCATGCCGTGGTCGTTGAGCGTGTGGAAGGGCTCCTGCTCCGGCGGCGGCGGAGTGCGGCCGAAGTCCTCGTGCGTGAAACGGTGCTGGTAGGTCCGGCCGAGCCGGCGGTCGCGCAACAGCGCCGAGACATCCGCGTGGTGCGGGACCAGCCACTGGTCGCTCGGCTCGTAGTAGAGCACGCGTCCCCGGGCCCGCAGCTCGGCGAAGGCGGGGTACGGGTCGTCTACGAACGCCGGGTCCCACGGGTCGAACGCGGGGCCGGACGCACGAGCTTCATCGGATGCAGCCGTCATGGACGGACGATAGGAAACGACGAGCCGTCTGCGGAAGGGGCCGGGCCCAGCCGGAGGCGCGCCGGACGTCGGGCTTCGCCCCCTCGGGTCCGGTTTCTAGCCCGGGGTCACCAACCGCGCCTCGTAGGCGAAGACCGCCGCCTGGGTGCGGTCGCGCAGGCCCAGCTTCACCAGGATGCGGCTGACGTGGGTCTTGATCGTCGACTCGGCGACCACCAGGCGTCCGGCGATCTCCGAGTTGGACAGGCCCTGCGCGATCAGGACCAGGACCTCCGTCTCGCGTTCGGTCAGGTCGCCGTAGGCCGCCTGTGCCGAGGGCATCAGGCGCGGGGTGTCGGAGAGCTTGGAGAACTCGGTGATCAGGCGCTTGGTGATCGAGGGGGCGAGGAGGGCCTCGCCGGCCGCCACCACCCGGACGCCGTCCGCGAGCTGGCGGGCCGAGGCGTCCTTGAGGAGGAAGCCGGACGCGCCCGCGCGCAGCGCCTGGTACACGTACTCGTCCAGGTCGAAGGTGGTGAGGACCAGCACCTTCGAGGTGCCGTCCGCCGCCACGATCTCCCGCGTCGCCTCGATGCCGTTCAGCTCGGGCATGCGGATGTCCATCAGGACGACGTCCGGGGCCAGCTCGCGGACCTTCGCCACCGCCTCCCGGCCGTTGACCGCCTCGCCGGCCACCTCGATGTCCGGCATGGCGTTCAGCAGGACCGAGAAGCCCTCGCGGACCATCATCTGGTCGTCGGCGATCAGTACGCGGATCGTCATGCTTCACCTTCGGTCTGCACGGTGACCGGCAGGAAGACCGCCACCTCGTACCCGCCGTCGTCCGTCGGTCCCGCCGTCATCTCGCCGTTCAGCATCGAGACGCGTTCGCGCATGCCGGTGATGCCGTGTCCGGCGCCGGGCGACGGTTTCACCAGGGTGTTCTGCGGGATGGCGGTGTTGACCACGCGCAGGCCCAGGCCGCCCAGGACGTAGGAGACCTCGACGCGGGCCGTCGCGCCGGGCGCGTGGCGCAGGCTGTTGCTCAACGCCTCCTGCACGATCCGGTACGCCGACAGCTCCACACCGGGCGGCAGCTCGCGCACCGCGCCGGTCACCGCCTTGTCCACGGCCAGGCCCGCCTCGCGCACATTGGCGAGCAGGGCGTCCAGGTCGGCGAGCGTCGGCTGCGGGGCGTCCGGGGCCTCGTAGTCCTCGGCGCGGACGACTCCCAGGACGCGGCGCAGCTCGGTGAGGGCCGCCACCGCGTTCTCCCGGATGGTGGCGAACGCCCGCTCCAGCTCCTCCGGCGGATTCTCCACCCGGTAGGGCGCGGCCTCCGCCTGGATGGCCACCACCGACATGTGGTGCGCGACCACGTCGTGCAGCTCGCGGGCGATGGTGGTGCGCTCCTCCAGCAGGGTCCGCCGGGACCGCTCCTGCGCGGTGACCGTCTGCTGGGCGGTCACCTCTTTGCGGGCCGTCTGCCGTATGTGCCAGAGACAGACCACGAGCAGGGCGAACGCGGACGTCACCATCATGGGCCCGCTGTTGGTGTAGTAGTACGACCCGCCGAAGAAGACGTCCGAGAGGAAGGCGTACCCGCACGTCAGGACCCACATCCAGACGGCGGTGCGGGGCCGGGTGCGCAGCGCCACGACGATCAGCACCGTGAGGTGGCAGACGAACGCGCCGGGTATCCACGGCCAGTCCCATCCGGAGCCGTTGATCAGCGCGACCAGCGGGGTCACGGCGAGGGACAGCCAGAAAGCGCCGATCGGCCGCACCAGCGTGGCGAGCACCGGGAGGGCGCACAGGATGCCGGTCAGCAGGGCCGGCGCGTCACCGCCGGGCAGGTCGCCCGAGAACGTGCCGACGACGAAGGCGATGAACGCGGTCGCCCCGACCACCGCGTGCGGGAGGTACCGCGCGTCCGAGCGCAGCCTGCCGGGCAGCCGGCGGACGACCGGGCCGTCCGTGTGCCGGGGCGGCAGGACGCGGTAGGCGAAGGGGTCGTGGAACAGGTCCCGGCGCAGCCCCCGCAAGGACGTCCGGACCAGCCGGTACTCCTGGCTGCGGGTCCCGCCCTCGTGCTGCTGGTGAGTCGTCTCGGTCACGCTCACACGGTAGGCCGACCGGGAGTGGCCGGTCGTCCCCGTGGAGAGGGGTTCTCGGGCATCCGTCTCAAGTACTACGGGGGCCACTGCGCGTCGCTCCTCAGTACCCCGCGGGGCGTACCAGCCCCGACTCGTACGCGAACACCGCCGCCTGTGTGCGGTCCCTGAGGCCCAGCTTGACCAGGATCCTGCCCACATGGGTCTTCACCGTCTGCTCGGCGACCACCAGACGCTGGGCGATCTCCGCGTTCGACAGGCCCTGCGCGATGAGGGCGAGGACCTCCGTCTCCCGCTCGGTCAGCTCGCCGACACGGGCCTTGAGCGGGGCGCGCGGGCGGTCGTCCAGCCGGGAGAACTCCGCGATCAGCCGCCGCGTGATCCCCGGCGCGAGCAGGGCGTCACCGGCGGCCACCACCCGGACCGCCTCGGCGAGCTGGTCGGCGGACGCGTCCTTCAGCAGGAACCCGGAGGCACCGGCCCGCAGCGCCTCGTACACGTACTCGTCGAGGTCGAAGGTGGTCAGCACCAGCACCCTGATCTCCGGGGTCGCCCCGGTGATGCGCCGGGTGGCCTCGATACCGCCCAGCTCGGGCATCCGGATGTCCATCAGGACGACCTCCGGGTTCAGCTCGGCGACCTTGGCCACCGCGTCCAGGCCGTCCACCGCCTGCCCGATCACCTCGATGTCGGGCTGGGTGTTGAGCAGCACGGTGAAACCCTGCCGGACCATCTGCTGGTCGTCGGCGATCAGCACGCGGATCACGCGGCCGTTGCTGCTGGTCGTCATGGGGTGTCGTCCTCGGTGGATGGGTCGGTGGATGGGTCGGGGAAGGGGCCGGAGAAGGGATCGGGAGAGAGGTCGGGGGAAGGATCGGGAGAGGGGTCGAAGGGCTGGTCGGGGCCGTCGGCCGGCAGGAACGCCGCCACCTGGTAGCCGCCGTCCGGCATCGCGTGCGCCGTCAGCGTGCCGTCGAGCATCGCCACCCGCTCCCGCATGCCGAGCAGCCCGTGCCCGGCCCCCTGCGACGGCGCCGGCGCGCGCGTCGGCCGGGTGTTGGAGACCACCACACGCAGCCCGATCGGCAGGTGGGTGAGGTGGACCCGGGCACTCGCGCCCGGCGCGTGCCGCAGCACGTTGCTGAGCGCCTCCTGCACGATCCGGTAGGCCGACAGCTCCACCCCGGGCGGCAGGGGTCTGCGCGTCCCGCTCGTGTCGGTGGTGACGGTCAGCCCGGCGGCCCGGGTGTTCTCCACCAGCGCGCCGAGCCGGTCGAGGGTGGGCTGCGGGGCGTGCGGGGCGGCGCCGTCGCCTCCCTCGGGCGCCTCCGGCGTGTCCGGGTGCTCGGAGCGCAGCACGCCCAGCACCCGGCGCAGCTCGGTGAGTGCCTCCAGCGCGTTCTGCCGGATGCCGGCGAGGTTCTCCTTCAGCTCGTCCGGCGGATCCTTGACGAGGAGGGGCGCGACCTGGGCCTGGATGGAGATCACCGACATGTGGTGGGCGACGACGTCGTGCAGCTCGCGCGCGATGCGGCCGCGCTCCTCCAGCAGCGTGCGCCGGGCCCGCTCCTCGGCGGTGAGCGAGGTCTGCTGGGCGAGTTCCGTGCGGGCCTCGCGGCGGCCCCGCAGGGCGATGCCGAGGACGACGACGACCGCGAACAGGATGACCGCGAGCTGGCCGGTCGGGAGGTAGTCCGGGGCTCCGACGACGCCTTGCACGACGTAGGTGGGAAGCGCGGTGAGGATCAGCGCTTCCAGGGACACCCGGGTCCGGACCCGCAGGGCGAGCAGCAGCATCACGAACAGGTGCCCGATGAGCCCGGCGGCTGTCCAGGGCCACGTGAACTCGTAACCGCCCGGGACCATCTGGGCCCGCACGGCGAAGGCCCCCACCAGCATGCCCGCCATCGACAGCCACCACGCCGCGACCGGCCGCCACAGCGCGAGCACCATCGCCCCGGCCTGGGCGACACCGATGAGGAAGGCGAAGCCCGGCTCGACCCCGCCGTTGTCCCCGAGTTGGGCGGCGTCTCCGACCAGCACGCCGAACGCGGCCAGACACACCATCCCGTGCGGGAACCAGCGCAGCCACACCGACGGCGGCAGCGGATCGGCCCGCCAGGTCCACAGGTCCTCGTGGAGCACGCGCAGCACGTGCTCGGCCCGGGCCCGGAACCAGGTCCGCAGCCGCTTCCCCCATCGCCTCACGGGCTCCACCCTAGACATGGCGTGCACCCGCCGTGATCGCCCGGCGCCGCGGACGGTGCGCCCGCACGACCCGGGAGCGTCGCCGTCCTCGGCCTCGCTGCTCGCAGGAGCGGAACGTGGCCCAGCAGCCGGCCAGGACCAGCGCGAACACCGGAAGCCAGGCGAGCCGGGCCGCGACCCAGTCCAGGCCGTCGGGGGTCGTGTGCAGGCCGGGCAGACGGCCCGCGAGGAGACCCGTGGCCGTGGTCGCCATCAGCGCCGTCTGGTGCCAGAGGAAGATCGTCATCGCGGAGAGGTTGACCAGCGCGACCCCTGCCCAGGCGATCGGCCGCCGCATCGCGCCGCGCAACCGCTCGCGCAGCAGCAGGGCGAGCCCGCACTGGGCCAGGCCGAAGGTGACGGCGGCCAGGGTGGGCGGGTTGAGGTTCGACACCGACGCGCCGGGGACACCGACCATCGCCGCCGGGTAACCCGCCCAGGCGACGAGCGCCGCGGTCGCCGCCGTGCCGCCGGTCAGCAGGAGCCAGCCGGAGCGGCGCCGGTCCAGTTCACCGCGGGTCCAGGCGGCGCCCAGGGTGTAGGGGACCAGCCAGCCGGCGGCGAGGTTGACCCAGCCGAGCCAGGACGGGGCGCCGAACCCGAAGCGCAGCAGGTCTATGTGGAGGACGACGACCAGCGGCCACAGCGGATGCAGCCGGGTCAGCAACGGCGTCGCCGCGGTCAGCGCGGCGAAGACCAGCAGGAACCACATCGGGGACAGCGCCAGCTTCACCAGCGTGTGGACGGTCACGAAGTCCGCGCCCGTCAGGAGCAGCAGCGCCGCCGTCACCGTCCACAGACCGAGGACGGCCAGGACCGGCCGGAAGAGCCGGGACAGCCGGTCGGTCAGCCAGCGGCCGTAGGACTCGCCGCGGGCCCGGGCCGACGCGTAGCCACGCGTGGCGACATGACCGCCGACCAGGAAGAACACGGCGAGGGTCTGGAAGGCCCAGGAGACCGGGGCGAACCAGGGCATGTCCTGGAGCGGACTGGCCGCGTGCAGGCTGCTGCCGTCGGCGACCAGCGCCGTCACCAGCCAGTGCCCGAGGACCACCCCGAGGATGGCGAAGGCGCGCAGGGCGTCCACGGCCCTGTCCCGGTTCTCGGGCGTGGCCGCGTCGACGCGGGCGGCGGCCGCGCGCAGGGCGCCGCGCGGGTGTGCCGGGGTCAGGTCAGTCATGGGTCACCTCCGTGGTCTCGCCCAGGACGATCCGGGCCAGGTTCGCCAGGGAGCGGGAGCCGTTGTCGAAGTAGTCGCTGTGGCCGCCGTCGCCGGCGTCGAAGACCCGGGCGCCGAAGCCCGGGGAGACGGGGTCCGTGCCGAAGCCGACGGTGGTGCCGAAGAGGTCGGCGCTGACGTGCGGAACGTGCTCCACCCAGTCGTCGGCGCCCCGCCCGGCCCATATCCGGGCGTCGGAGTGCAGACCGGCGGCGGTGTCGGCTCCGGTGCCGGGGCTGCCGACCAGGGCGATGTCGGACACGTCCAGGCCGTCGGCGGCGCGGGCGCAGACCACCGAGCCGTAGGAGTGGCAGAGGAGGGCGAGGCGGGCGCCGGAGCCGCTGATCCGGTGCAGGTCGTCGACCAGGCCACGCAGCTCGGGGGCGGCCCGGTCGGCGCGGTCGGTCGTGGCGACGGTGGTGCTGACGGTGCCCGGCGTCTCGTAGCCCAGCCAGGCCACGACGGCGGTGCGGGTCCCCGCGGGCGCCTCGGCGACGAGCTGCCGGTGCAGGGCCAGGGCGGCGGCGCGGAACCGGCCGTAGGTGTCGAGGCCGGTGTCGGAACCGGGGACCAGGACGGCGACGCGGTCGGCGCGCACCAGGTCGCCGAAGACCTCGGTGGCCAGTCCGGCGCCCCGGCCGTCGAAGGCGAGGAGGTGGCGGGACCGGTCGGCCATCGCACGGTCCGCCGCCGCGCGGTGGTCGTCGCCGTGTACGGCGGCCATCCGGGACGCCTCCGCCGCGGTGGCCCGGTTGGCGGCGTACGCGTCGGCCAGCGTGGCCGCCGTCGGGGCCGCGAGGGCGGCGGGGGCCGGGGCGGGGATCCGGGGCTGCGCGGCTCCGGAGAGGGGGAGCACCACGGCGCCGGCGATCAGGGCGGCGCAACCGGCGCGGCGCCATCTGCCCACGCTCCGCCGCCAACGTACCGTCGCCCTGGGCCTCATGGCCGCTCCCCTCCAGCGCGCCCGCCCACCGGGCGCGTCTGCAAAGGAAGTTATGAATCGAGCCGGGTAACCCGCGTCCCGCCAGGGGGCTCACCTGCGGGGTAGCTCTCAGGTATTACGGGTACGACAGGCCGGCCCGACGGCTCACCAGGCCAGCTGCGCGATCTCCTCCGCCACCACCGCGCACGCGTCCGCCGCCGGGTCGATCAACGGGTAGTGGCCGACGTCCTCCAGCAGCGTCACCCCCACCACCTCCCCGGCCTGTGCCGCCGCGTCGGCGTACGCCTCGGCGACCGCCTGCGGCACGTCCACGTCGGCGCGGCCCTGCACGAGGGTCGTCGCGATCCCGGTGGGCAGCAGCAGGGCGGGGTCGGCATACGGGCGGCGCTCAGTGAACAGCGTGCCGCCGCCCAGGAGTTGGCGGGCCGCGCCACCGCACACGTCGAGCTTGTCGGCGACCGTGAAGTCGGCGATCGGCGCGAGCGCGACCACGCCGCGCAGAGGGGCCGGACGGTCGGTCCGCCACGGGGCGTCCGCGGGCAGCAGGTGGCGGGCAGCCGCCCACAGGGCGAGGTGGCCGCCGGCGGAGTGGCCGGTGAGCACCACGCGCCGCGCGTCCGCCCGCGGCAGGTGCCGCCGGACCAGCTCAGGCAGCGCGTCCAGCGCGGCGGCCACGTCGTCGAACGTGTCGGGCCAGCGCCCCGCGACGGGGTCACCGGAACCCTCACCGGCAGAACCCTCCGCCCCGCGCCGGTACTCCACACTGGCCACCGCGAAGCCCCGGCGGGCCAGGAAGCCGGCGAACGGGCTGATGTGGCGCCGGTCGTACGGGGCGCGCCACGAGCCTCCGTGCAGCACCACCACGACGGGGGCGGCCTCGCCCGGGCCCACCCCGCCGCGCGGCACGTAGAAGTCGATCACCTGGTCGGGGTGGTCGCCGTACCCGGCGGTGGAGTCGGGTGCGACCGCCGGGTGGGAGAAGGCCGATTTCTCCTCCGCGGCGTCCCTCGCGGCAGCGGTGCCCGGTTCTGCGGCGGAGTCCGGCATGGTCAACCTCTCAGCGACGGAACGGTGTTGGCGGACCGGAGGAAGGAAAATCGGCCGTTGGCGGGACGTTATCAGGCCGGTGACGTGCGCGGACACGGGGATGTGACGCTGGGTGAGGACCGGACGAGGTGCGTACGGTCCCCACCCGGCGACCCGGCCGCGACTCAGCCGGCCAGCGTCCGGGCCAGCACCCGCGCCGCCCGCTCGACGTCCGCGAAGCCGACGTACAGCGGGGTGAAGCCGAAGCGCAGTACGTCGGGGGCACGGTAGTCGCCGACCACCCCGCGCTCGATCAGGCGCTTCATCACCTCGCCCGCGTCGTCACAGCGCAGCGCCACCTGGCTGCCCCGCTCGGCGTGCGCCGCCGGGGTCACGGACTCCACCCGTCCGTCCGGGACGTACGCCCCGACGCAGCGCAGGAAGAAGTCCGTCAGCGCCAGCGACTTGGCCCGCACCGCCGCCACCGAGACCCCCTCCTCGTCCCACACGTCCAGCGCCGCCTCCAGGGCGAGCAGGGAGAGGATGTCCGGCGTACCGACCCGCCCGCGCACCGCACCGGAGGCCGGGGCGTAGGCGGACCGCATGCCGAACGGCTCGGCGTGCGAGTTCCAGCCCGGCAGCGGGGAGTCGAACCGGGGCTGGAGGTCGCGGCGCACATAGAGGTACGCGGGCGAGCCGGGGCCGCCGTTGAGGTACTTGTAGGTGCAGCCGACCGCCAGGTCGACACCGTGCTCGTCGAGTCCGACCGGCAGGGCGCCCGCGCTGTGGCACAGGTCCCAGACCGCGTACGCCCCCGCCGCGTGCACCGCGGCCGTGAGCGCGGGCAGGTCGTGCAGCCGGCCGGTGCGGTAGTCGACGTGGTTGAGCAGCACGGCGGCGGTGCGGCCGCCCAGGGCGCCGGTGACCTCGGCCGGGGTGACCGGCCGCAGGGCGCACCCCGTCATCCGGGCCGCCGACTCGGCGATGTACCCGTCCGTGGGAAAGGTGGTGGCGTCGACCAAAATCTCGTCCCGGACCGGACCGTCCCCGGCGGCGCGACCGTCCTCATGCGCCATGCGCACCGCGGCGACCAGCGCCTTGAAGACGTTGACGCTCGTCGAGTCGCCGACCACGACCTGCCCGGAGGCCGCGCCGACCAGCGGGGCGATCCGGTCGCCGATCCGCTCGGGCGCCGTCCACCAGCCGCTCTCCTCCCAGGACCGGATGCGCAGCTCGCCCCACTGGCGCCGTACGACGTCCTCCACGCGCGCGGGGACGTGCGCGGGAAGGGCGCCGAGGGAGTTGCCGTCGAGGTAGGTGACGTCGTCGAGGACGAAGCGCGCGCGCAGGGCCGCCAGCCCGTCGGCGGCGTCCAGTTCCCCGGCCGCGCTCCTGAGGTCGGGCCGGCCAGACAGTTCAGACATACGATCGCGCCGTCCACAGCTCGGGGAACACGTTGTTGCGGGCCCGCTTCTCCAGCCAGGCCACCCCGGCGGAGCCGCCCGTGCCGGTCTTGGAGCCCATCGCGCGCCGGGTGGCCACCAGGTGGTCGTTGCGCCAGCGCCAGACCAGCTCCGCGACGTCGGTGAGGGCCTCGCCGAGGCGGGCCAGCTCGCCGTTCTGGTCGCCGGAGTAGACGGCCGTCCAGGCGGCCTCCACCTCGGGCGCGGCCTCGTACTTCCGGGTGAGGTCGCGCTGGAGCACAGCGTCGGGGATGTCGTACCCGCGCCGGGCGAGCAGCCGGACCACCTCGTCGTACAGGCTCGGCTCGTGCAGCGCCTTCTCCAGTTCCGCGTGGACGCGCGGGGCGCCGCGGTGCGGGACGAGCATGGACGCGGACTTGTCGCCGAGCAGGAACTCCAGGCGGCGGTACATCGCCGACTGGAAGCCGGAGCCCTCGCCGAGGGCGCTGCGGTAGGAGTTGAACTGTGCGGGCGTGAGTCCCGCGAGGGGCGTCCAGGAGGCGTTCAGCGCCTCCAGTTCCCGCACCGAACGCTTGAGCGCGTCGGTCGCCACCTGGGTCCGGTCCTCGCGCAGGGCGCGGGCGGCGGTCTCCCACTCGTGGACGATGACGGTGAACCACAGCTCCATGACCTGGGTCGTGACCAGGAAGACCATCTCTCCGGGATCGTCGGAGAGGGTGTGCTGGAGGTGGGTGAGCACGTCCGCCTTGACGTAGTCCTCGTACGGCGTGCTGCCCTCGAAGTCGAGATTCGGGGCTTCGTGGGACATCGCTGTCTCCTGATGTGCACGGGTAGCGGTCCGCCCTGCCGTTACCGGCACGGGGCCCCGGTCCCCAACGGCATCCTCCGCAATCGTCGCAGGAAACCGCAAGGCCCGCCCGCGCACGGCGGACGGGCCCGGTGGTGTGGAGGGCCGGTCAGCCCAGCACCTCGGCCGCGCTGGGCGAGGAGTCCTTGAGGAACTGGCTGCAGCGCTCGTACTCCTCCTTCTCGCCGATCGCCTGGGCGGCGCGGGCGAGGGCGTGCAGGGCGCGCAGGAAGCCGCGGTTCGGCTCGTGCTCCCAGGGCACCGGGCCGTGTCCCTTCCAGCCGCTGCGGCGCAGGGAGTCGAGGCCGCGGTGGTAGCCCGTACGGGCGTACGCGTACGACTCCACGACGCTGCCCCGCTCGAACGCCTCGTCGGCCAGCCGGGCCCAGGCGAGCGAGGAGGTCGGGTACTTCGCGGCGACGTCGGCGGGGGAGGTGCCGCCCGCCAGCAGTTCGCGCGGGCCGGGGTCGTCGGGGAGGTGGGTCGGGGGCGGTCCCCCGAGGAGGTTCTCGTGAATGGCCATGGGACAAGTCTGCGGCATGCGGTGGGGTCGGCCGGACGTGCGGTGCGTTGTCTGCTGCGGGTGCGCTGGGGCTGGGCGCGCGGTTCCCCGCGCCCCTTGAGGGCGTCACCGGGGCGTCGGCCCAGGGGGCACCCTGCGTCCTGTGCCGTGCGCGGTTCCCCGCGCCCCTTGAGGCTGTCAGGGGGTGCGGTCCCCCTCCAGCGGGGGTGTCAGGACCGAACCGTGCGTGCGGCACTCGGGGCGGGGGCAGTCCGGGGTCGGACGGCGCACCGTGGTGCAGGCGATCACGGAGCCCGCGACCAGGACGCCCGCGCAGATCAGCATCGCCGGCCGGAACGCGTCGTCGAACGCCGGAGCCGACCGGTACGCCTCCTCCCCCATGCCGGTGAGCAGCGGCAGCGCGGCGACCGCGACGAGCCCCGCCGCGCGGGCCGCCGCGTTGTTGATGCCGCTGGCCAGACCGGCGCGCGCGGTGTCCACGGCGGCCAGCACGCTCGCCGTCAGCGGCGCGACCAGCGTGACCATGCCGAGGCCGAGGACCAGCAGGGCGGGCAGCACGTCGGCGAGGTACGAGGCGCCGGGACCGACCCGCAGCATCAGCAGCATCCCGGCGGCACAGAGCAGCGGGCCGGCGGTGAGCTGGAGCCGCGGGCCGAGCCGCTCGGCGAGTTCGCCGGAGCGGGCGGACAGCAGCAGCATCAGGACGGTGGTCGGCAGCAGGGCCGTACCGGCGGCCAGCGCGGACCAGCCGACGACGACCTGGAGCTGGAGCGCGGCGAGGAAGAAGAAGCCGCCGAAGGCCGCGTACACGCACAGGGTGACCAGGTTGATCGCCGTGAACTGGCGGGAGGAGAAAACGTCCGGCGGCATCATCGGGTCCTTGCCGCGCCGCTCGACGACGACGAAGGCCACGGCCGCCACCGCCCCGGCCACCGCGCTGAGCGCCACCGCCCAGGACGCCGTACGGGCCTCGATCAGCGCGTAGGTGAGCAGCGCCAGGGCCGCCGCGCACAGGGCCGCGCCGAGCACGTCGAAGCGCGTGTGGGCACGCTGGTCGGAGGACTCGGGTACGTGCCGCAGCGCGACCGGCGCGCACAGCAGGGCCAGCGGGACGTTGAGCAGGAACACCCAGCGCCAGCCCGCGCCGTCCACCAGCCAGCCCCCGAGGAACGGCCCCACCGCCGCGCCGACGCCCCCGAAACCCGACCACAGGCCCACCGCCCGGCCCCGGTCGTCGGCGTGGAAGGAGGCCTGGATGAGGGCGAGGGAGCCCGGCGTGAGCAGCGCCCCGCCGACGCCTTGCAGGGCACGGGCGGCGATCAGCACGCCGGCGTTCGGCGCGAGGCCGCACAGCAGGGACGCAGCGGCGAACCACAGCACGCCGAGGACGAAGATCCGGCGCCGGCCGAACCGGTCGCCGAGGGCGCCCCCGAGGAGGATCAGACCGGCCAGCGTCACCATGTAGGCGTTGACGGTCCACTGCAGGGCGGCGAGGTCCGCGCCGAGGTCGCGGCCGATGTGGGGCAGCGCCACGTTGACGACGGTCGAGTCCAGCAGGGCCATGCTGGAGCCGAGGACGGTGGTCAGCAGGATCCACTTGCCCTGCGGTGAGGCGATCCGGACGTCGGGCATGCCCCCAGGTATACAGCGAGCCCGGCACGCGGGGCGCCGGGCTCGTGCGTACGGTCGCGTCGACCGGGTGTTACTTGATCTTCTGGCCCGCCGAACGCAGGTGGCCGCAGGCCTCCACGACACGGGCGGCCATGCCGGCCTCGGCCAGCTTGCCCCAGGTGCGCGGGTCGTAGGTCTTCTTGCTGCCGACCTCGCCGTCGACCTTCAGGACGCCGTCGTAGTTGCGGAAGACGTGGTCGACGACCGGGCGCGTGAAGGCGTACTGGGTGTCCGTGTCGATGTTCATCTTGACCACGCCGTTCTCCAGGGCGGTCGCGATCTCCTCGGCGGTGGAGCCGGAGCCGCCGTGGAAGACGAAGTTGAACGGCTTGCTGCCGGCCGGCTGGCCGTACTTCGACGCGATGCCCTCGTTCAGCTCCTTGAGCAGCTCCGGGCGGAGCACGACGTTGCCCGGCTTGTAGACGCCGTGCACGTTGCCGAAGGACGCGGCGAGCAGGTAGCGGCCCTTCTCGCCCAGGCCCAGGGCCTCGACGGTGCGGATCGCGTCGTCGACCGTGGTGTAGAGGGAGTCGTTGATCTCGTGGGAGACGCCGTCCTCCTCGCCACCGGTCGGGGTGATCTCGACCTCGAGGATGATCCTGGCGGCGCGGGCGCGCTCCAGCAGCTCGGTGGCGATGGCGAGGTTGTCGGCCAGGGTCTCGGCCGAGCCGTCCCACATGTGCGACTGGAAGAGCGGGTTGCGGCCGGCCTTCACGCGCTCCTCGGAGACCGCGAGGAGCGGGCGGACGTACCCGTCGAGCTTGTCCTTCGGGCAGTGGTCCGTGTGCAGGGCGACGGTGACGTCGTACTTCTCGGCGACGATGTGCGCGAACTCGGCGAGGGCGACGGCGCCGGTCACCATGTCCTTGTTGTGCTGGCCGCCCAGGAACTCGGCGCCGCCGGTGGAGATCTGGACGATGCCGTCGCTCTCCGCCTCCGCGAAACCGCGCAGGGCGGCGTGCAGCGTCTGGGAAGAGGTCACGTTGATGGCGGGGTAGGCGAACTTTCCTGCCTTCGCCCGGTCCAACATCTCGTTGTAGACCTCGGGAGTTGCGATGGGCATCTGTCCGCTCCTTGTATGTGCGGGTGGGCGTGTTGGTGCTTATGGCCCTGACCTAGGACTGGGGGGCGACGTCATCGTCGGCCCCATCCTTCCAGACCGGACGGGAATACCCGAGTGGACCCCGGCCCCGTCTCGGCCCCTGGTCTCAGTCCAGGTCCAGCTCGTCCTTGTCGTACGCGTACAGGTACGGCACTCCCGCGCCGTCCTGGATCTTCTCGGCGGCGCCGGTCGCGCGGTCCACGATCGTGGCGACGGCGACCACCTCGGCGCCGGCCTCGCGCACGGCCTCGACGGCGGTGAGCGGGGAACCGCCGGTCGTGGAGGTGTCCTCGACGACCAGGACGCGGCGGCCCCTGATGTCCGGGCCCTCGACGCGGCGCTGCAGCCCGTGCGCCTTGGCGGCCTTGCGGACGACGAACGCGTCCAGCCTGCGGCCGCGCGCGGCGGCGGCGTGCAGCATGCTCGCGGCGACCGGGTCGGCGCCCATGGTCAGCCCGCCCACCGCGTCGAACTCCAGGTCGGCGGTCAGGTCGAGGAGCACCTGCCCGACCAGCGGCGCGGCCTCGCCGTCCAGGGTGATGCGGCGCAGGTCGACGTAGTAGTCGGCCTCCAGGCCCGAGGAGAGGGTCACCTTGCCGTGCACCACGGCCTTGTCCTTGATCTGCTGCAGCAGCTCGCCGCGTGTGCCTGGCGGCATTACTTCGTTGACGTCCGTCATGTACGCCAGCTTAAAGGCGGCGCCATGCCCAGGTCGTCGTGGCCTCCAGCGGCTCCAGGGGCGTGACCAGGCGCGGGAGGGTGTTCAGGCCGTTGGGCGGGCCGGTCTGCGGCTCCACGCAGACGGCGGCCTCCTGCTCGTCGTACACCACGACCCACTGCTCCCGGCTGGTCACCTTCAGCTCCAGCCGCCCCGGCCAGGTCAGTGTGACGTCGACGCCGTCGGGCATGCCGAAGCAGTCGTCCCAGGGGCCCGGCTTCGCCTCGACGCGGTTGCCGGTGGGGAGGTGGTCGTCGCCGCGCTCCTCCTGCCAGGCGGGGTCGAAGGCGATCTCCGCACCGGCGCCGTCGAGGGTCCGGTTGAACCAGGGGTGCCAGCCGATCTGCGCCGGGAAGGACGACTCGTACGTCTCCACGGACATCGACAGCGTGAGTCCGTCCTCGGCCAGCGCGATCACCTGGGTGACGCGTCCGGAGTACGGCCAGGGGTCGACGAGGTCGTACGTGATGACGGCCTCGTCCGCGGTGACGCGGGCGGTGCGCCAGGCGGCGTCGCGGGCGGTGCCGTGGATGGCGTGCGGCGGGGAGTTGAGGGGCATCTGGTGGACCACGGCGCCGTCGCCGAAGCGGCCGTCGCGGATGCGTCCGCACCAGGGGACCATCGGGAAGCAGCCGTAGCGCTCGCCCTGGCGGAGCAGCTCCGTGCCGCCGACGCGCAGTCCGCCGATCCGGCCGCCGTTGCCCGGCAGCACGGTCGCCTCCGCGTCGCCCGCGGTCAGCGTGATGGGTTCGTTACTCACGCCACGACCCTACTGGTGCGATCAAGGGCGCCCCACCGGGAGGCGGTCCGGCGGTGGGTCCCGCGGCAGGTCCCGCGGTGCTCAGCGGCGTCGGCGCAGCGCGCGGCCCACCACGATCGCCGACGCCACGACCAGCGCCGCCGCGGGGGCGGCCCAGCGCAGGGGGGCGCCGACCGCGCTCGCCTGGGGGGCGGGCACGGGGGCGTACCGGCCGCGTGGCGGGGCGTGGTCCACCTCCTCGGCGCTGCGGCCGATCATCGTGCGGCGCGCGTGCGCGGCCTCGGCGGGGGGCGGGACGGCCGGTTCGTCGTGCCGGCCGGCGTCCCCGGCCCGGTCCCCGTCTCCGTCTGCTCCGGCCTCGTGATCGTGCTCGTCCTCGTCTTCGTCCTCGTCCGTGTTCATGAGGGAGGGCGGGGGGACCTCGGTGTCGAAGACGGAGGCGGGGCGCGGCTCGGGGGCCGGACCCGGCTCCGGTTCCGGTGCGGTCTCCGGTGCGGCCTGCGCCGCCGCGCCCAGGTTCTCCGCGAACCGGGTCAGCAGGCGTGTCGTGGCCGACGTCACCGACTCCGGCGGCAGCTCCGTGACCCGCCCGTCGGCGGTGGCCGTCCCGGTGAAGGTGAGGGTCGCGCCGCCGTCGGCGTCGTCCGTGCGGAGGGTCAGCGCGAGGGTGACCGCGCCGGTGCCGCGCGACTCGGTGGCGTCGCCCTCGACGGCGTAGGTGCCGTCCTCACGCGCGGACAGGCGCAGGGAGCCGCGGTAGGTGATGGAGTGACTGCCGATGCGGACCTTCAGCCGGCCCGCGACGGGCTCGGCACCGGCGTCCTGCTGGAGCCCCGGAACCGCCCGGGCGACCCGGACGGGGTCGGCCAGCACGTCCCTGAGCCGCTCGGCCGGAACCGGAACGAACACCTCATGCTCCATGTCAGCGCAGCTTACCCAGCGGACGCCCGGTACACCCCCCGTCGGCACGAAGTCACCCGCCGCCCGCGCTCCCCGGCGTCACCAGTCCCGTCTCGTACGCCACGACCACCGCCTGGGCCCTGCTGGTCAGGCCCAGCTTGGTCATGGTGCGGTTGAGGTGGGTCTTCACGGTGGCCTCGCTGATGAACAGCCGGTCGGCGGCCTCGGCGTTGCTCAGCCCGCGGGCCACCAGTTCGAGGACCTCGGCCTCGCGGCCGGTCAGCGTCGTCAGCGCGGGCGGCGGATCCGCGTCCGGGCCGTCCCCGCGCCCCGGGTCCGTACGTCCCGTGTCCGTCATCCGCGTGAACGCCTCCACCAGGCGCCGGGTGACCGCAGGGGCGAACAGCGCGTCGCCGCCGTGCACCGCGGTGACGGCGGCCAGCAGCCGTTCGGGTCCCGCGTCCTTGAGCAGGAAGCCGGACGCGCCGGCCCGCAGGGCGCCGTACACGTACTCGTCGAGGTCGAAGGTGGTGAGGACCAGGACCCGGGGCGCGGGGTCCACCGCCTCGGCGAGGATCCGCTCGGTGGCCTCGATCCCGGTGAGGCCGGGCATGCGGATGTCCATCAGGACCACGTCCGGCCGGGTCCGCGCGGCCAGCTCCACCGCCTCGGCGCCGTCGGCCGCCTCGCCGACGACCTCCATGCCGGGGGCGGCGCGCAGCAGCGTGGCGAGACCGCTGCGGACGAGATACTGGTCATCGACGACGAGCAGGCGTATCGGCCCGTCCGTCGGACGGTCTGCGTCGGTCATTCCCGGACGGTGCCTCCCCGGCGTGCGGCTTGTACCGGCGTCGGCAGGGTCAGGCGCACGCCGAAACCCCCCTCGCTGCGCGGGCCGACGGCGATCGTCCCGCCGTAGAGCTTGGCCCTCTCCCGCATCCCGATCAAGCCGTGTCCGCCCCGTTCGGCAGGTGTGTCCGGAACCAGCCCCCCGGCGGGTCCGTCGTCGGTCACCGACACCGTCACCTCGCCCGCGCGGTAGGCGAGTTCGACGGCGGCGTCCGCGCCGGGCGCGTGCTTGAGCACGTTCGTGAGGGCCTCCTGCACCACCCGGTAGACGCACAGCTGGACGCCGGGCGGCAGTGGGCGCGGGGTGCCCGTGACGCGCAGCCGGACGCCCACGCCGCCGGTGCGCACCCGGGTGACCATCTCGTCGAGCTGGCCGAGACCGGGAGCGGGGGCGCCGCCGTCCGCGCCCTGCACGCCGTCGGCGCGCAACAGGCCGAGCATGCGGCGCAGTTCGGCCAGGGCCTCGCCGCTGGCGCCCTCGATGGTGTCCAGGGCGTCCCGCGCGGTGCGGGCGTCGGAGTGGAACACGAAACGGGCCAGTCCGGCCTGGACGTTGATGACGGCGATGTGGTGGGCGACCACGTCGTGCAGTTCACGGGCGATCCGCACGCGCTCCTCGGCGACCTCGCGCCGGGCCCGGTCGGCCTGTTCGGCCCGCAGCCGCAGCGTCAGCTCCCCCGTCCGGCGGGCCACGTACCCGAACCGCCACAGCACCAGCGGGAAGCCCACGGCCTGCCCCGCCACCGAGGCCATCGCTCCCGCGTCGCTGCGCAGCCCGGCGTAGATCCAGACCCCGGCGAGCAGCGCGGCGCAGGCGGCGGCGGTGCGGTCGGGGCGCAGGGAGGCCACGGTGTAGACGGCGAGCATGGGGCCGAAGGAACCAAGGACGGGCCAGTAGTCGAGGGTGACGTAGACCGCCCAGCAGGCGTGCACGGCGAGACAGACGGTGACGGGGGCGCGGGTGCGCAGGACGAGGGGGAGGGTCAGCAGGGCGACGAGCGTCCAGGCGAGCGGGTCGAGCGCGGGCCACCCCTGGGCGACGGCCTCGGTGCCGAGCAGGACGGCCACGGTCGTCAGCGCCGCGGCGATCAGGCCGTCGGCCACCAAGGGGTGCAGGCGCATTCCCGCAGCGTAGGTCCGCCCGCCCGGCGTCGGCGTCATCCTTCCGCGGTACCGCGGAAGTTGCAGGAACCGGGCGGCTACCACGGCGGGTTGGCTCGGGTCTCCACCCATCGCCGGATTCCGGGCCCAGCGGTGTGGCCGTAGGTTCTCGGTGCGAGCGATCCACAGGGGGATGTGGCGGTCCGTCCCGCACCCGGGGGGGGGAGGGTCGGGCCGCCGCACGGGGATCTGCCGGATCGCGGTCGCGGCACCCTCGTGGGCTCAGTACCGCGGATGCACGAGCGTGGACGGGGGCAGCCCGGGGACCCGGGTGCGGGCCGCGTCGCGGGCGTCCCGGGCCAGCGATCCCGGCGTGAGGGTGCGCGGACGGGGTGCCGCCGGGTCCAGGCGCAGCGCGGGGGCGGTGCGCGCGGCCAGGAGGAAGCCCCAGCCGCGGGCGGCGCGACGGCCGGCGGCCGCCGCGCGGTCGGGGCCGGGCGCGGCGCCGGGGTCGCGGACGCCGACGCGGTAGGCGACGGCCGGCAGGCCGGCCGCGCGCAGGGTGGCGTCGACCGTCCAGAAGGCCCGGGGGCGCGCGGCGACCGGGCCCGCGTGGACCGCCAGCCGCCCGTCCGGCGCGAGCACCCGCCGCAGCAGGCCGTAGAACTCCTGGGAGTACAGCTTCGTGCTGGCCGTGATGCCCGGGTCGGGCAGGTCCGAGATCACCACGTCGTACGTCGCGGAGGGCGTCGAGCGCAGCCGGTGGAAGGCGTCCCCGGTGACGACGCGGACGCGGGCGTCGCCGTAGGCGTGTTCGTTGAGGGTGGACAGTCCGGGGTCGTGCCGGGCCAGCCGGGCGAGCCCGGGGTCAAGTTCTACGACGTCGACGCGGCGTACGCCGGGGTGGCGCAGCACCTCCCGGGCGGCGAGGCCGTCGCCGCCGCCGAGGACCAGCACGCGCGCGTGGGGGCCGTTCATGGCGGGGTGCACCAGCGCCTCGTGGTAGCGCCGTTCGTCGCCGGCGCGCACCCGCAGCCGCCCGTCGAGGAAGAGGTCGAGCGGCCGGCCGTCGGCGTCGCCGGTGAGGACGACCTCCTGCACGCCGGTCCGTACGGCCACCCGGACGTCCTGGCCGTACACGGCGTGCCGGGCGGCGCGTTCGAAGTCGTCGGCGAGGACGGTCGCGGTGGCGAGGAGGACGAGGACCAGCGCGTTGGCGGTCACCAGCAGCCAGCGGGCCCGGCGGGTCAGGTCGCGCCGGAACAGGCCGAGGACCAGGGCGGCGCCGACGACCGCGTTGACGGTGCCGGTCAGCAGGGCGCCGGTGAGCTGGCCGAGGAAGGGCAGCAGGACGAACGGGAAGGCGAGGCCGCCGACGAGCGCGCCGACGTAGTCCGCGGCGAACAGGTCGGCGACGGCACCGCCCGGGTCCTGCCGGCGCACCCGCTGGATCAGCTCCATGAGCAGCGGCACCTCGGCGCCGATCAGCACGCCGATGGCGAGGGAGAAGGCGACCAGCAGGACGCGCGGGCCGTCGGCCCACAGGCCGCCCCAGCCGCCGGTCCAGGCGAAGACGGCGTACAGGAGCATCGCGCTGGAGCCGCCGACCAGGGCGAGGGCGGCCTCGAGCGCGCCGAAGCCGGCCGCCGCGAGGCCACGCAGCCGTTTGGCGGCGAGCGAGCCGATGCCCATGGCGAAGACCATGACGGACAGGACGACGGACGCCTGGGTGACCGAGTCGCCGATCAGGTACGAGGCGAGCGCGACGAGTTCGAGTTCGTACACGAGCCCGCAGGCCGCGCACACGAAGACCCCCGCCAGCACCAGGAACCGTCCGATGGCGGGCCGTACGGGCAGCCGCGCGGGCGCTTCCGGGCCGCGGGGGCCGCCCCAGGACGGCGGAGAGCCGGGCGGGGCGGGCGCGTGCGGTTCGATCACGAGGTGACGTTACGTCACTGCGACACTGCGCTTCGTCACCCACACGTGTGAAACTCAGGGCTTGTCGCGCACCACAGGTTTATTCGGCCCCCCGTGCTCACACCGCGGACGGGCTGAGCCCGGCCGTCGGCACCCGCACGCCCACCCGGGTGCGGGTGGCCACCAGCTGGCCGTCCTGCGGGTAGGCGTGCCAGGTCCGCCAGTGCACCTGCCCCTCGTGGCGCTGGGCCAGCAGCGCGGTGAAGGCGTGCGGGCTGCCGGGGAAGACGCCGGCCAGGCCGTGCGGATGGTCGGAGACCAGGGCCAGCAGCTCCTGGGCGCGGCCGGCGAAGGAGCCCGGCGTCAGCACCTCGACGCGGGCGGCGAACTCGTACTCCCAGTCGCCCACCCGCTTGGCGACGCCCAGCGGAAGAGGGGTGCTGCTGCCGGGGATGCACGCCACCGTCTCCGAGCAGCTGCCCCGCTCCTCCTCGAGCAGGACTTGGTGGGAGGCGCCGAGCAGCCGCAACTGCAGCCGGGCGTCGGTCAGTTCGATGTCGAGACAGGCGAGCGCGGGCAGGGGCTCGCGCCCCAGGGCCCAGGCCAGGTCGGCGGCGCGGGTGTCGGTGTAGGCGGTGTTCAGGGTCGTGAGCATGGATCGGCTCCGCAAGCACACAAGGAGAGGAAGGTGTGGGGCCTGCGCATCCGTGGCACTGCCGGGGATGCGGCCCGCTCAGCCCAGTCGGCCGGTCAGGAGAGGGGTCAACAGGTCGTCCGAGGAGCTGCGTTGATGAGGGAGAGCGAATCATGAACGATGGCGTCGCCACAGCGTTTTTACCCAACTTCGTGGCGTTTCCATCCCTCAGGGGGCTCCCCAGCTCAACTGTTCAACCAGGGCGCACACCCCGCCCGCACGGAGTGCGCCCGCGCGTGGGAGCGCCCACCGGGAGTGGGCCCCGGCGGGCGCTCTGGGTGGGGCGTGGGGCCCGGTCCCAGGAACGGGCCCCGTGGCGGGGATGCGGTTCCCCCTGGCCGGAGCTCAGCTGCCCCGTGTCAGCTGCCTCCGCCGCATCCGCCGCCGCCCCCTCCCCCGCAGGACGACCCGCCTCCGCAGGACGAGCCGCCGCCGCAGGAGTTGCCACCACCGCAGGAGTTGCCCGAGTGGTGTCCGTCCGAGGACGAGCCGCCTCCGTCACCGGCCCACCAGCTGTTGCCGCCGCCGCTGTCGCCCCCGCCGCCGTTCCGCCGCGCCCCCCTGCCGCTCCCGGTCCGTACGGCACCGGAGGTGCGTCGGCCCTTCACGAAAACCCTGATCAGCAGGGCTGCGATCACGAACAGGATGATGCCTGTGACCATGGCTCCACCCTCCCTTCCGTTCCGGGCCGGGGCCCGGAAGTCCCCCGAAGCAATCCCCCGTCGGACGCCTCGCTGCGTGTCGATGGACTGTGGATCACGCCGTGGAGCTCACCGGCGTGAACGGGAGATGCCCCTCGCCGCCGCGCCCCAAAGCAGAGTTGAGGAAGTCCAGAGCTTCGGCGCAGGATGACCGGCATGACCTCGATGAGCTCCAGCGCCCGCCCCCTCCTGAACCGCCGGCTCGCGGAGTTCGGGACGACGATCTTCGCCGAGATGTCCGCCCTGGCGGTGCGGACCGGGGCGATCAACCTCGGTCAGGGCTTCCCCGACACCGACGGCCCCGAGGAGATCCGCGAGGCCGCCGTACGGGCGCTGCGCGACGGGCGCGGCAACCAGTACCCGCCGGGCCCCGGCGTCCCCGAGCTGCGCGCCGCCGTCGCCGGCCACCAGCAGCGCCGCTACGGCCTGTCCTACGACCCCGACACCGAGGTCCTGGTCACCGCCGGCGCCACGGAGGCCATCGCGGCGGCCCTGCTGGCGCTGCTGGAGCCCGGCGACGAGGTCGTCGCGCTGGAGCCGTACTACGACTCGTACGCGGCCTGCATCGCGATGGCGGGCGGCACGCGCGTGCCCGTGACGCTGCGCCCGCACGGGGACGACGGGGAAGACGGGCAGCGGTCCTTCCGCCTGGACCTGGACGAGCTGCGCGACGCCGTCACCGACCGCACCCGGCTCCTGCTGCTGAACTCCCCGCACAACCCGACCGGCACGGTCCTGAGCCGCCGGGAGCTGACGGCGATCGCCGAGCTGGCGGTGGAGCGGGACCTGCTGGTGGTGACCGACGAGGTCTACGAGCACCTGGTCTTCGACACGGCCGAGCACCTCCCCCTGGCGTCCTTCCCGGGGATGCGGGAGCGCACGGTGACCATCGGGTCGGCCGGAAAGACGTTCTCGTTCACCGGCTGGAAGGTCGGCTGGGTCACCGCCGCGCCCGCCCTGCTCACGGCGGTCCGCTCGGCCAAGCAGTACCTGACGTACGTGGCCTCGGGGCCCTTCCAGTACGCGGTCGCCGAGGCGCTCGCGCTGCCGGAGTCGTACTTCGCCGCCTACCGGGAGGACATGCGGGCCAAGCGTGACCTGCTGGCGGCTGGGCTGGCCGAGGCGGGCTTCGGCGTGTACCGGCCCGCCGGGACGTACTTCGTCACCACCGACATCCGCCCGCTCGGCGAGAGCGACGGCTTCGCCTTCTGCCGCTCCCTGCCCGAGCGCGCGGGCGTCGTCGCCGTCCCCAACGCGGTCTTCTACGACCACCGGGAGGCGGGCGCCCCCTTCGTGCGGTTCGCGTTCTGCAAGCGGGCCTCGGTGCTGGAGGAGGCGGTGCGGCGGCTGAAGGCGGCAAGGTGAGCCACACACCGAAGGAGAGAGCCCGGCTCCCGCTGCTGCGGGCGCCGGGCTCTCTCCTTCGGTGTGTCGCGGGGGCGGACTACTCGCCGTCCTCGTCGGTCGGCTTCTCCGCCTCGTTGACGTCCTGCTCCAGGCCGAGCTGCTCCACGAGCCACCGGTCGAACTCGATGGCGGCCCGCACCCAGCTGACCGTCGAGGAGACGAAGTGCTCCAGGCTGACGCCCATGCCGATCAGCATCTGCGCCTCGCCGATCAGGCGGACCGTGCCGTCGTCGTGGGTGTGGGAGTACACCTTGGGCCACAGGGTGCGACGGTTCCAGTCGTCGACCGACTCGAGCAGCTGCGGCTTCTCGTCGATCTGGTGGGGCCGGTCGTAGAACGTCCGCACCGAGAAGACCTGCTGGTCACCCTCGCCGCGGAACATGAAGTACGTACGGAACTGCTCCCACGGCGCCGCGAGGTCGCCCTCGTCGTCGACGACGTACTTCAGCTCCATCTGCTCGAGGAGCTGCTTCACAAGATCCTGATCCGGGACGACGGGGCCCGCCGGTCCTTGGGGCTGCGGCTCGGGCTGCTTGCCCCCGAAGTTCGGAATCGAGGACGGGTCGATGCTCACCGTGAATTTCCCTTCGTACGGATCCGGCCATCCTCCCCCATGCGGGGAGGGGCGTGGCAAGCCCGACGGGGGCCTGTCAGCCCTCGGCTGACTCGATCCGGCCAGTCGGGTACCCGCTCGGGGCCCCGGCAACCCGAGGGACGGGTCGCCGGGGCGGGGCCGTGCGGTCCGCTACAGCGTCTTGCCGCTCGCCGGTCCCACGATCAGGTCGTCGTCGAAGCGGTCCACGCGGACCGTGTCGCCGTCCTTGATCTCGCCGGAGAGGATCTCCCGGGCGAGCCGGTCGCCGATCGCGGTCTGCACGAGGCGGCGCAGCGGGCGGGCGCCGTAGGCCGGATCCATGCCCTCGACGGCCAGCCAGTCCAAGGCGTCGTCGGTGACCTCCAGGGTGAGGCGGCGCTCGGCGAGCCGCCGGGCGAGCGCCTCGATCTGGAGCCGCGCGATCCGGCTCAGCTCGTCCTTGCTCAGGGCGGAGAAGACCACGAGGTCGTCGAGCCGGTTCACGAACTCCGGCTTGAACGACGCCCGGACCACCTCCAGGACCCGCTCCTTCTTCTCGGCCTCCCCGATCAGCGGGTCGACCAGGTACTGGCTGCCCAGGTTGGAGGTGAGCACCAGGATGGTGTTGCGGAAGTCGACGGTGCGGCCCTGCCCGTCGGTGAGGCGCCCGTCGTCCAGCACCTGGAGCAGGATGTCGAAGACCTCGGGGTGCGCCTTCTCCACCTCGTCGAGCAGCACGACGGTGTACGGCCGCCGCCGCACGGCCTCGGTGAGCTGGCCGCCCTCCTCGTACCCCACGTATCCGGGCGGGGCACCCACGAGCCTGGCGACGCTGTGCTTCTCGCTGTACTCGCTCATGTCGATGCGGACCATCGCCCGCTCGTCGTCGAAGAGGAAGTCGGCGAGCGCCTTGGCCAGCTCGGTCTTGCCGACGCCGGTGGGGCCGAGGAAGAGGAACGAACCGGTCGGGCGGTCCGGGTCGGCGATACCGGCCCGGCTGCGCCGTACGGCGTCGGAGACGGCGCGTACGGCCTCGGTCTGGCCGATGAGCCGCTTGCCCAGCTCCTCCTCCATGCGCAGCAGCTTCTGGGTCTCGCCCTCCAGGAGGCGGCCCGCGGGGATGCCGGTCCAGGAGGCGACGACGTCCGCGATGTCGTCGGCGCCGACCTCCTCCTTGACCATGGTGTCCCTGGCGACCTCTTCCTCGGCCTCGGAGGCGGCCTCCAGGTCGCGCTCCAGGGTCGGGATCTCCCCGTACAGCAGCTTGCTGGCGGTGTCGAAGTCACCGTCGCGCTGCGCCCTCTCCGCCTGCCCGCGCAGTTCGTCGAGCTTCTCCTTCAGCTCGCCGACCCGGTTGAGGGACTGCTTCTCCTTGTCCCAGCGGGCGTTGAGGCCGCGCAGCTCCTCCTCCTTGTCGGCGAGGTCGCGCCGCAGCCGCTCCAGGCGTTCCAGCGAGGCGGCGTCGGTCTCCTTGCCGATCGCCAGCTCCTCCATCTTCAGCCGGTCGACGGCGCGCTGGAGTTCGTCGATCTCGACGGGCGAGGAGTCGATCTCCATGCGCAGCCGGGAGGCGGCCTCGTCGACGAGGTCGATGGCCTTGTCGGGCAGGAAGCGGGAGGTGATGTACCGGTCGGAGAGGCCGGCGGCGGCCACCAGCGCGCTGTCGGCGATCTGCACCTTGTGGTGGGCCTCGTAGCGGCCCTTGAGGCCGCGCAGGATGGCGATGGAGTCCTCGACGGTCGGTTCGGCGACCAGCACCTGCTGGAAGCGCCGTTCCAGGGCGGGGTCCTTCTCGATCCGCTCCCGGTACTCGTCGAGGGTGGTGGCACCCACCATGCGCAGCTCGCCGCGCGCCAGCATGGGCTTGAGCATGTTCCCGGCGTCCATGGCGGAGTCCCCGCCGGCGCCGGCGCCGACGACGGTGTGCAGCTCGTCGATGAAGGTGACGACCTGCCCGTCGGAGTCCTTGATCTCGGCGAGGACGGTCTTCAGCCGCTCCTCGAACTCACCGCGGTACTTGGCCCCGGCGACCATGGCGCCGAGGTCCAGCGCCACCAGCCGCTTGTCCTTCAGCGACTCGGGCACGTCCCCCTTGACGATCCGCTGGGCGAGCCCCTCGACGACGGCGGTCTTGCCGACGCCGGGCTCGCCGATGAGGACGGGGTTGTTCTTGGTCCGCCGGCTGAGCACCTGGACCACCCGCCGGATCTCCTGGTCGCGCCCGATGACGGGGTCGAGCTTCCCGTCCCGGGCCGCGGCGGTGAGGTCGGTGCCGAACTTCTCCAGGGCCTTGTACTGACCCTCGGGGTCGGGCGTGGTCACCCGGCGCCCTCCCCTCGCCTTGCGGAACGCCTCCTGCAGCTTCTTCGCACTGGCTCCCTGCCCCTCCAGTACCTCACCGGCCGCGCCGCCCTTCGCGGCGATGCCGAGGAGCAGGTGCTCGGTGGAGAGGTACTCGTCCCCGAGTTCCTTGGCGCGGGCCTGGGCGTCGGCGACCACGGCGAGCATCTCACGGCTGGGCTGCGGGGGTGCGACGGTGGACCCGGTCACGCTGGGCAGCCCGGCCACGATGCGCTCGGCGCCGGAGCGCACGGCGGCGAGGTCGGCCTCCACGGCGGCGAGCAGGTCGGTGATGTTCTCGTTGTCCTGCCCCTGGAGCAGGGCCAGCAGCAGGTGGGCGGGGGTGAGGTCGGCGTTTCCCTCGGTCACGGCCCGGTTGCTGGCCGCGTTGATCGCGTCCCGGCTCCGGTTGGTCAGCTCGGCGTCCACGTTCTGGCTCTCCTCCTCGCGTCGGCCGTCGGCGGTCCGGCCTTGTCTCCCAGTGCTGACTCATCCAACGTACACAAAGTTGAGTCTATTCCACTCAAGGGGGTCGGGACACGTGTTCCCGTCGGGGACACCAGGGTGGTCGTACGGGGTGCTCAAGGGGAGCGGACCGCGCCGCACGAGAGACTTTTCGGCCACACGCGGGACCGTCGGGTATGGCGAGATGTCCGCACATGCGACAGCGGCGTCACCGTGTTCAGGTCACGGTGACGCCGCTGCCGGGGGGAAGCACCTGAGCGATTTGTTACGACGGGGGAATCGCGTCAGGCACTGCGGGGGGTGGCCGAGATGGTCCTCACTTCGGGGATCTCCGGCTGCTCGAGCCGGTGGTCCCGCTGGTCCAGGTTCACAAAGATCATTCCGTAGCGGATGGCACACCGCACAGGCTGCGGCGCCCCCCGAGGCCGCCGCAGACACCGGTACGCCCGCACGTCGCCGTCCTCGTCCAGCGTGACGACGACCGGCTCGCCGAAGACGGTCACCATCAGGGAGTCACCGGCGTGCGGGATCGCGGTGACCAGGTCGATGAAGTGCCAGCCGGAGCGGTAGGCGGTGGCCATTTCCCGCCGGAAGGAGCGGTCGTCGGGTGGAGTCGTCATGTCAAGACCACACACTGTCGTCTGTGAGAGCTTCCCCGTCCGCGCCGGCAGGCGTAGCGGTCACCGTCGTAAGCGACCAGACGCTGTCCGCTCGGGCGTCGCCCTTCGCCACGGAGAGGCCACTCAGAGTTCCGAAGGCCACAACGGCGGAGAAGGCGGCGACAAGCACCGAGCGAAGCATTCTCTTAGACATAGTCGGCTTCGTCCTCACTTGAAGGTCCCCTCTTCCCCCGTCGGATAAGACGATGGCTCATATAGGCACGTCATGGCCACACAATCGGTGCATCATGTTCCTGCACGTTCAGGACCCTGGGGGGTGGAGATTTGCCAACAAATCAGACCAAAGCGACACATCCCCATGCAGTTACTGAACTGTGCGAGGAGGGGGCACGCCTCTACGCGAACGCCCTGCGCACCGGACGTATCGCCCGCGGCGAGGCGGATCACGTCCCCTGCCTCATGGAGTTCGCACTCCTGCATCCCGATCCCGACGACGCCGGCTGGCTCCTGCCCGTGTCTCCGGCGGTCGCCCTCGCGCGGCGGCTGAATCCGATCGAGCACGAGATATCCGAGCGCCGACGCACCTCGATCAAGCTTGCTGCGGCCTTCGAACCCTTCATGGCCCTCAGCGCGCAGGGGGCGGCACCGACCCACTCGATCACCGTGCTGGAGGGGCTCGACCGCATCAACGCGGCCCTTGACCTGGCGACGGACCAGTGCGTGGTCGAGATGCTCACCGTCCAGCCGAGTGCCCGGCACCCCGAGCGCAGGCTCATCGAGGGGCTGGAGCGCGACAGGACGCTGATCGAACGTGGTGTGCGCATCCGCACCCTCTATCAGCACACGGCACGGTACAGCCCCGAGCGCATGGCCTACGTGGACCAGTTCCCGAACGGGAAGGCCGAGTACCGCACCATCGACGAACTCGTCGAGCGGCTCATCATCTGCGACGAGACCGTGGCCTTCATCCCCATCCGGGACGACCGGCAGGTAGCGCTGGAGATCCGCCACCCCGGGCTGGTCCGCTATCTGATCAAGGTGTTCGAATTCATCTGGGGTCGAGCCGTGCCGCTCACCGCCGGCGCCCCGTACGAGACCGCTCCCGACGGCATCACCGACATCCAGCACTCCATAGCCAAGCTCCTGGTCGAAGGCCACGTCGACGAGGCGATCGCCCGGCGCCTGGGCATGAACGTCCGCACGTGCCGCGCGCACATCGCCAAACTGGCGTCCGCACTGGGGAGCGGCAGTCGCGCTCAGCTGGGCTACCTCATCGCGCAGTCGGGAATCCTGGAGCAGGAAGACCAGGACGTCACCGACGGGGACGGCTTGTGACGGGACAGGCACACGAGCGCGCGGCGGTATCGCACGAGACGCATCAGGAGCACGGCCCGGAGGACCTCTGCGCCGCCGGGACCCTCCTGTACACGCAGGCACTGCGTGAGGGCCGCATACCGGCCCCAGATGCCGCCGCCACGCCATGCCTGAGGGCCTATGGACTGCTGCAGCCCCGCGTCGGCGAACCCGATTGGCTGGAGCCGGTCGCTCCGGCCGTCGCCCTGCACCGGATGCTGGACGCATCCGCACAGCGGGTCGCCGAGGAGAGGCGGCGGGAAGCCCGACTGTCCGCGATGTTCGAACCGCTCATGCAGGTCGACGGCCGACGCACGGCCGGTGCCGATACCGGGGCCGTACGCGTCCTCAGCGGCATCCCACAGATCAACGAAGCCATCAGCGACGTGATGGCGGACGCGACCAACGAACTGCTGTGCATCCAGCCCAACGCCCACTACGCCGACCGGCGCGGCCAACTGTCCCAGCACCTGTCCTTGCGACGTGATCAGGACATGCTCGACCGCGGCGGGCGGATTCGCACCCTCTACCAGCACACGCAGCGCCACCTGCCGCTGGTCCGGGCCCGCTACGAGCAGCTGCGCGGGGACGCCGAGGCGCGCTCCCTCGACGAGGTGACCGACCGCCTCATCATCGTCGACCGCCGGGTCGCCTTCATCCCCGCGGACGACGAGGCGACCCTCGCCCTGGAGGTCCGTCACCCCGCCCTGATCACCTATTTCGTGACCACCTTCGACCGCCTCTGGCGGCTCGCCACACCGATGCATCCGCAGGCGGCCCCACGCCCGTCCCTGAACGGCGTCACATCGCGGCAACGCACCATCGCCTCGCTCCTCGTCGAAGGCCACACCGACAGCGACATCGCCGACCGGCTCGGCATGAACGTCCGCACCGCGCGCGTCCACATCGCCAAGCTCGCCGCCACCCTCGGCAGCGAGAGCCGGGCTCAGCTCGGGTATCTCATCGGGCAGTCGGGGATTCTCGACCAGGAAGCATGACGGGGGCCGGGGTGCCGCGCGGTGCGCCGTCCAGGCCGGCCTGGGCGATGCGGACGCCCAACTGCGTGCGGCTGGCCGCGCCCAGGGTCTCCGAGAGGCGGGCGATGTGCG
Source organism: Streptomyces sp. NPDC034099 (assembly GCF_055575415.1). Lineage (NCBI taxonomy): Bacteria > Bacillati > Actinomycetota > Actinomycetes > Kitasatosporales > Streptomycetaceae > Streptomyces > Streptomyces sp. NPDC034099. Next base: position 279,752 of record NZ_JBVISR010000004.1, read on the forward strand.
CGCGGGCCGTGCGGACGCTGATGCCGAGGCGTTCCGCGATCACCGCGTCCTGGTGGCCCTCGGCGAGGAGCGCCGCGATGGACTGCTCGCGGTGGGAGATGCCCTCGATGCCGGTGTCGGGGAGGGGCGCGGTCAGCGGGATCGCCAGGCGCCACAGGCGTTCGAAGACCGTGACCAGGTAGGCGATGAGGGCGGGATGGCGCAGTTCCAGGGCCATCGTGCGGTCGGTGTTGGCGGGGATGAAGGCGACCGTGCGGTCGAAGAGGATGAGGCGGTCGATGACTTCGTCCAGGGTGCGGGCCTCCACCGCGTCACCCATGAGTTCGAGGTAGTTGAGCAGGCCCTGCCCGTGCCGGGCCACGTGCGTGTACAGGTCCCGCATCCGCACCCCGCGCCCGCGCAGCGCCAGCGCCCGGTGCAGCCCCTCGGACAGCTCGTGCTCGCGCCGGATGCCGCCGGGCTGGACGGTGAGCACCTCCGTCGTACAGGCCTGCGTCGCCTCGTCCATCGCGGCCTGGATGCGGGACAGGCCGTCGAGGACCCGGATCGCCGTGCTCTCCGTGCCGGCCGGGGTCTGGAGCAGCCTGCCGAGGTCCGCGTACCACTCGAAGGCCTCCACGGCCGAGCCCACCCGCCGCTGGCTGGCGCTGACCTCGTCGTGGACCCCGCGCAGCAGCCGGGTCATGACCTCCTGCGGGGAGGTCGGCACCAGCCAGTCCATGTCGTCGGGGTCGGGGTGCAGCAGGGCCAGTTCGAGGAGGCAGGGAACCGGCTCGGCGTCCTGGCGCGGCACCCTCCCGCGCCGGACGGCCCGGGAGTACACGCGGTCCCCGGCCGCGCACAGCCGGTCGGCCCCGTGCGGGTGTTCCTGAGCCCCGTGCCCGGCCATCGCCCATCCCACCCCCGGTTCCGGCTCTTCCGCAGCGCAACTATGCGCGGCCCGGTCCGGCTCCGCAACACGGCTCCGCCCCGCACGGGGAACGAAAAGAGCTGGTTGCGACCGGAATGACCCGACGGTGGAACCCGGAAGACACGCGGGCTACTTCAGGCCGAGTTCCTCGCACGCGTCCGCGTACTTGGCGGTGCAGATGTCGGTGACCTTGTAGAAGTCGTCCGCGACGACCGTCTCCTCGATGTTCGCCTTGGTGAGGGCGACGACGGGGACGAGCTGGGCGGGGACGCCCTTGTGGGTGGGGCTGTCGACCTTGTCGCGGGCGAGCGCGTCGAACTGGATGTCCCGGCCCTGGACCCGCGCCACGGCCATCTCCGCGGCGTTCTCGGCCTCCTGCGGGTAGGACTTGTACACGCTCATGTACTGCTCGCCGGCGACGATCCGCTGCACCGCCGCCAGCTCCGCGTCCTGGCCGGTGATCGGCGGCAGGTCGGTGACGCCCGCGTCCTCCAGGGCCTTGATGATGCCGCCCGCCATGCCGTCGTTGGCGGAGTAGACACCCGCGATCTTGCTCTTGCCGATCTTCTCGATCGCCTCGGTCATGTTCGCCTCGGCGTTCTCCGGCTTCCAGTCCTTGGTGTCGAAGGACTGGGCGATCGTCACCTTGCCGTTCAGCTCGGACAGCGCCCCCGCCTTGAACTGCTTGGCGTTCGGGTCGGTGGGCGAGCCGTTCATCATGACGATCTTGTCGGAGCTGGACGGGTCGCCGCCGAGCGCCTCGATGAGGGAACGCCCCTGGACCTCGCCGACCAGCTCGTTGTCGAAGGAGATGTACGCGTCGATCGGGCCCTCGGCCAGCCGGTCGTAGGCGATGACGGGGATGCCGGCGTCCTTGGCCTTCTGCACGGCGGCGCCGATGCCGTGCGAGTCGACCGCGTCCAGCACGATCACGTCGACCTTGTCCTCGATCATCTGCTGCATCTGATCGGCCTGCTTGGTGGCGCTGGCCTCGGCGTTGGCGTACTTGACGATGCCCTCGTCCCGGGTGAGTTCGCCGATCTTCTTCTTGAAGAAGGGGTAGTCGAACTGCTCGTAGCGCGTGTTCTCCTTCTCCGGGAGCAGCAACCCGACCAGGAGGTCGTTGCCCTTGGACGGGCTCGCGTCGTCGCCGCTCTCCGACGCGCCCAGCACACCGCAGGAGGCCAGCGAGAAGGTCATCAGGGACGCGGCCACGGATATGGCGGTTCGACGGGCACGGCTGCTCACTGCGCTAGACCTTCCGACACACGGGTGTAGTTGGTACCGAGGGACCCAGGTGACCCGGGTGAAGGAAGCCAACGCTGTCTTCACCAAATCGTCAAGAAGTACTAGACCAATGAGACAGCACCGTTGTGAACAAGCCCCGGAGGACGAGTGCGTCCTCCGGGGCTTCCGGTGCCGTTTCCCTTGTGCCGCCTGTCAGTCCGAGGTCTGGCCGTGGCGCTTGGGCCGCCAGACCACCAGGGCGCTGGTCTGCTGTACCTCTTGGTAGGGAACCAGGTCACGGCGGTACGACGCGTGCACCGCGGCCTCGCGCTGGCGCATCGCCGTGGCCGCGCCGTCGAGGGCGGCGGCCAGCTCGGCCGCGCGGGCCTGGAGCTCGGCGACCTGGTTCTCCAGTTCGATGATGCGCTTGATTCCGGCCAGGTTGATGCCCTCGTCCTGCGACAGCTGCTGGACCTGTCGGAGCAGTTCGATGTCGCGGGCCGAGTAGCGCCGGCCCCGGCCGGGCGTGCGGTCCGGGGAGACCAGGCCGAGGCGGTCGTACTGACGCAGGGTCTGCGGGTGGAGGCCGGAGAGCTGGGCCGCCACCGAGATGACGTACACCGGGGTGTCCTCGGTCAGTTCGTACGGATTGCGTCGCCGACCGTCCATTCCCGTCAAGCTCCCTTCGCGGCCTGGAACAACTCCGCCCGCGGATCCTCGTCCGCGGTCGCCTCGCGATACGCCTCCAGCGCGTCACGAGCCTTCCCCGTCAGATCCTTCGGAACACTCACCTCCACGGTGACCAGAAGGTCGCCGCGGGTGCCGTCCTTGCGGACCGCGCCCTTGCCCCGGGCCCGCATGGTGCGGCCGTTGGGCGTGCCCGCCGGCAGCTTCAGCGTCACCGGCGGACCGCCCAGGGTCGGGACCCGGACCTCGCCGCCGAGGGCCGCCTCGGCGTAGGTGACCGGGACGGTGACGGTGAGGTTGTCGCCCCGGCGGCCGAAGACGGGGTGTTCCTTGACGTGCACGACCACGTACAGGTCGCCCGCCGGGCCGCCCCGCTCGCCCGGCGTCCCCTTGCCGCGCAGCCGGATGCGCTGCCCGTCCGACACCCCGGCGGGGATACGGACCTGCATCGTCCGCGAGGACTTGGCGCGTCCGGAGCCCTTGCAGACGTCGCAGGGGTCCTCGGCGATCAGGCCGCGGCCCTTGCAGTCCGGGCACGGGTCGGTGAGCGAGAAGCCGCCGCCCGAGCCCCGGGCGACCTGGCCGGTGCCGACGCAGGTCGGGCACACGCGCGGCGTGCCGTTCTTGTCGCCGGTGCCGGAACAGGCCTTGCAGGGCGCCTGCGAGGACATCCTGAGCGGCACGGTCGCGCCCTCGATGGCCTCGGTGAAGCTCAGGGTGACCTCGGACTCGATGTCCTGCCCGCGCCGCGGCTGCGTGCGCGTGCCGGTGCCGGGTCCGCCGCCCGTGCGGTTGAACAGGCCCCCGAAGACGTCGCCGAGACCGCCGCCGAAGCCGCCGGCACCCTGGCCCCCGCCCTGGGCGCCGCCTCCGAAGAGGTCGCCCAGGTCGAAGTTGAAGGTGCCGCCACCGGCGCCCGGCCCCGGACGGAAACCTCCGTTGCCGAAGAGGGCGCGGGCCTCGTCGTACTCCTTGCGCTTCTTGGGGTCACCGAGGATGTCGTTGGCCTCGGAGATCTCCTTGAAGCGCTCCTCCGCCTTGACGTTCCCCTTGTTGGCGTCCGGGTGGTTCTCGCGGGCGAGCTTCCGGTACGCCTTCTTGATCTCGGCCTCGGTGGCGTCCTTGGGGACGCCGAGAACCTTGTAGTAGTCCTTCTCGATGAAGTCCTTCGTACTCATCCCCGACGTCCCTCCTTCCTCGGCTTCCTCGTCACTTCAAGCTCAGCCCTCGTCCGGGCCACCGCTCTCCTTGGTCCCGGCGTTGTCCTCCGCGTCGGAGGCGTCCTGCCCCTCGGAGCCGGCCTCGGCCGGCTTGACCGTCTGGGCGCCCGGCTGCGGCTCGGCGACCGCCACCCGCGCGGGGCGGATGGTGCGTTCGCCGATCCGGTACCCGGGCTGCAGGATCGCCACGCACGTCGTCTCGGTGACGTCCGGCGCGTAGGAGTGCATCAGGGCCTCGTGGATCGTCGGGTCGAAGGGCTCGCCCTCCTTGCCGAACTGCTGGAGGCCCAGCTTGGCGACCGTGGTCTCCAGCGACTCCGCGACGGACTTGAAGCCGCCGACCAGTTCGCCGTGCTCCCGGGCGCGCCCGACGTCGTCGAGCACGGGAAGCAGCTCGGACAGGAGGTTCGCGATGGCGACCTCCTTGACCGCGACGCGGTCCCGCTCCACCCGGCGGCGGTAGTTCTGGTACTCGGCCTGGAGGCGCTGGAGGTCCGCCGTGCGCTCGTTCAGCGCGGTGCGCACCTGGTCCAGCTGGGCCACCAGGCCCGCGTTCTCGCTCGCGTCCCCGGCCGGGGCCGCCCCCTCTTCGGAGGCGGCCTGCGGCTCGGCGTCGTCAGGGGTGGCGCCGGAGGGGACGTCGGGCTTCTCGTCGAAACCCGGGGTCTCCTCCGTCACGCGGCACCGTCCTTGCGCTCGTCGTCCACGATCTCGGCGTCGACGACGTCGTCGTCGGCACCCTTGCCCTCGGCACCGGCGTCGGCGCCCGGGGCCTCGCCGCCGGCGGCCTGCGCGGCCTGGGCGTCGGCGTACATGGCCTGGCCCAGCTTCTGCGAGACGGCGGCGACCTTCTCGGTGGCGGTGCGGATCTCGGCGGTGTCCTCGCCCTTGAGCTTCTCCTTCAGCTCGGCGACGGCGGACTCGACCTCGGTCTTCACCTCGCCGGGGACCTTGTCCTCGTTGTCCTTGAGGAACTTCTCCGTCTGGTAGACGAGCTGCTCGCCCTGGTTGCGGGACTCGGCGGCCTCGCGGCGGGCGTGGTCCTCCTCCGCGTACTTCTCGGCCTCCTGGCGCATCCGGTCGACCTCGTCCTTCGGCAGCGAGGAGCCGCCGGTGACGGTCATCTTCTGCTCCTTGCCCGTGCCCAGGTCCTTCGCGGTCACGTGCATGATGCCGTTGGCGTCGATGTCGAAGGCGACCTCGATCTGCGGGACGCCGCGGGGCGCCGGCGGCAGACCGGTCAGCTCGAACATCCCGAGCTTCTTGTTGTACGCCGCGATCTCGCGCTCGCCCTGGTAGACCTGGATCTGCACGGAGGGCTGGTTGTCCTCGGCGGTGGTGAAGATCTCCGAGCGCTTGGTCGGGATCGTCGTGTTCCGCTCGATCAGCTTGGTCATGATGCCGCCCTTGGTCTCGATGCCGAGGGACAGCGGGGTGACGTCGAGCAGCAGGACGTCCTTGACCTCGCCCTTGAGGACACCGGCCTGCAGGGCGGCGCCGATGGCGACGACCTCGTCCGGGTTGACGCCCTTGTTGGCGTCCTTGCCGCCGGTCAGCTCCTTGACCAGCTCGGCGACGGCGGGCATGCGGGTGGAGCCACCGACGAGAACGACGTGGTCGATCTCGGACAGCTGGATGCCGGCGTCCTTGATGACGTTGTGGAACGGCGTCTTGCAGCGCTCCAGCAGGTCGGAGGTCAGCTGCTGGAACTGGGCGCGGGTGAGCTTCTCGTCCAGGTGCAGCGGGCCCTCGGCGGACGCCGTGATGTAGGGGAGGTTGATCGTGGTCTCGGTGGACGAGGACAGCTCGATCTTGGCCTTCTCGGCCGCCTCGCGCAGGCGCTGGAGGGCCATCTTGTCCTTGGCCAGGTCCACGCCGTGGCCGGACTGGAACTGCTTGACCAGGTAGTCGACGACGCGCTGGTCCCAGTCGTCACCACCGAGGTTGTTGTCACCGTTGGTGGCCTTCACCTCGACGACACCGTCGCCGATCTCCAGCAGCGAGACGTCGAACGTACCGCCACCGAGGTCGAAGACCAGGATGACCTGCTCGTCCTTGTCCAGGCCGTACGCCAGCGCGGCGGCGGTCGGCTCGTTGACGATGCGCAGGACGTTGAGGCCCGCGATCTCACCGGCCTCCTTGGTGGCCTGGCGCTCGGCGTCGTTGAAGTACGCCGGGACGGTGATGACCGCGTCGGTCACCTTCTCGCCCAGGTAGGACTCGGCGTCCCGCTTCAGCTTCTGCAGCACGAAGGCGCTGATCTGCTGCGGGTTGAAGTCCTTGCCGTCCAGGTTGACCTTCCAGTCGGTGCCCATGTGGCGCTTGACCGAGCGGATGGTCCTGTCGACGTTCGTGACCGCCTGGCGCTTGGCCACCTCGCCGACGAGCACCTCACCGTTCTTGGCGAAGGCGACGACGGACGGCGTGGTCCTGGCGCCCTCGGCGTTGGTGATGACGGTGGGCTCGCCGCCCTCCAGAACGCTGACGACGGAGTTAGTCGTGCCCAGGTCGATGCCGACCGCACGTGCCATGGTGAATAACCTCCAGCTGACTTGAGTGGAACAGGCTCAAGTGTGCACGACGCCCGGCGATGGGTCAACAGAGGTGAGTCGGGCGGACTCAACTCTTATCCGTTCCTTACACGCAACGGCGTCCTGACCTGCATGTTCTCGGTACTCGTGGCCTGACGAACCGGAAAAACCAACCCGGGGAAGGACTCACCAGCCGGGACTCCGGTTGCCCCGGGAGGCAACTGGGACACCCCGGCGCCCGACCGCCGAACCGACTGGGCCGACGCTCTCGCCGCCGCTCCCCGCCGGACCGACGCCCTCGCCGCCGAGCCGCGCGGGAGCCGCGGCGGCCCGTAGACCCGTACCCGCAGCAGCCCCAGCACCCCGGCGGCCGTTCCGCCCGCCACCCACAGCACCGCGGGGCCGCCCACCCGGCCGGTGTGCGCCAGCACCCCCACGAGCACCGCGCACAGCGCGGCCCCGCCGAGGACCACCACCGCACCCTGCGCGGTGAGCCCGAGCCGCCGCAGCCGGTGCGCGAGGTGGTCGGGCCCACCGCGCGCCGGGGGCCGCCCGGCCAGCCGGCGCGAGAGGAGAACCAGTACGGCGTCGGCCACCGGTACGGCGGTCAGCGCGCACAGCACCCCCGCCCCGCCTACGGGCTCGTACCCCGCCCGCACGGACACCGCGGCCCCGGCGAGCAGGAAACCCGTGAACAGCGACCCGCACGCGCCGAGCGCGATCCGCGCGGGATGCCAGTTGTGCAGCAGGAACCCGGCGAGCGCGGCGGCCAGCACGAGCAGCAGCACCGCGAGCCCGTCCATCAGTCCCGCCGCCGCGCAGGCGGCGATCCCGAAGGCGGTCACGACACCCACCGCGCCGGCCACCCCGTCGGCGTGGTCGAGCCCCCGGAAGGCGGCGGCGACCAGCGCCACCCAGCCCACGGCGAGCACCCCGGCCACCGGCCCCGTCTCGCCGTACGGCACCACGCAGGCCGCCGCGGCGGCCGTACCGGCGAGGAGCCACCGCCGGCGCAGCCGCCAGACGTCGGCCGCCAGGCCCAGCGCGCCGACGGCGCCCGCGGCCAGGAGCAGCGGGCCGGCCGCCGGACCGAGCGGTACGACGCCGGACCGGTCTCCCGCCCACGCCACCAGCCCGGTGACGAGGGCGACGGCCACCCCGCCGAGCAGCGGGACGGGCCGCCGCCGACGCCGGTCGACGAGGGCCAGACGCAGGGCGGGCGCCCGCAGCAGGGCGGCGAGGACGGTGGCGAGGAGGAAGGAGACGGTGGCGGCGGCGATCCCGTAGAGCATGGGGACAAGCTATGCCGAATATCATGTTTTGCGACGAATCGCACCGCCGGACCGGCGTGGTGTCGCACCCCTCTGCCACACCCCTCTGCCGCGCCCCCTCCATTCCCCGTACGGGCCCGGCGGGGTCAGGGTCGCCTCAGCGACGCAGATCACCGCACGTCCGACTACAGTGCGGCGGAGGATGGGGGTACTCTCAAACGGACTGAATAAGTTACCGCTTAGTAATACCGCCCCCTCGCAACCTCGCAGGCCCGAGGAGCCCCCAAATGCAACTCGCCGCGATCATCGTGTCGCTGGTCCTGATCGTGGTCGGCGTCGCACTGTTCGGCCGCGCCGTCCTGCAGATCTTCAACTACATGCGGCTGGGCCAGCCGGTGCCGGCCGGAACGCGGACCAACGACCCCGTGGACCGCACCGTCACCGTGGTCAGGGAGTTCCTCGGCCACACCCGGATGAACCGCTGGGGCATCGTCGGTGTGGCGCACTGGTTCGTCGCGGTGGGCTTCTTCTCCCTGCTGCTGACCATCGTCAACGCCGTCGGCCAGCTCTTCCAGGCCGACTGGATCCTGCCGGTCATCGGCGACTGGGCGCCGTACAACGTCTTCGTCGAGTTCATCGGCACCATGACGGTGCTCGGCATCCTGGTGCTGATCGTCGTCCGGCAGCTCAGCCACCCGCGCAAGCCGGGCCGCAAGTCCCGCTTCGGGGGCTCCAACTTCGGCCAGGCGTACTTCGTCGAGGCCGTCATCCTCATCGTCGGCGTCTGCATCTTCATGCTGCACGCGCTGGAGGGCGCCCTCCACCACGTGGACGGCTACGAGGCGTCGTTCTTCATCTCGTACCCGGTCGTCTCCGCGCTCCGGGACGCCGACCTCGGCACGCTCCAGAACCTCGTCTACTTCTTCGCCGGGCTGAAGATCGCGACCTCGTTCATCTGGATGATCACGGTCGCCCTGAAGACCGACATGGGCGTGGCCTGGCACCGCTTCCTGGCCTTCCCGAACATCTGGTTCAAGCGCGACGCGAAGGGCGGCACCGCGCTCGGCCCGCTGCTGCCGATGACCTCGGGCGGCAAGCCGATCGACTTCACCGACCCCGGCGACGACGACGTCTTCGGCGTCTCCCAGGTCGAGCAGTTCTCCTGGAAGGGCCTGCTGGACTTCTCCACCTGCACCGAGTGCGGCCGCTGCCAGTCGCAGTGCCCCGCCTGGAACACCGGCAAGCCCCTCTCCCCCAAGCTCCTGATCATGTCCCTGCGCGACCACGCGCACGCCAAGGCCCCCTACCTGCTGGCCGGCGGCGGCAAGACGATGGAGGGCGAGGAGAAGGCGTCCGAGGAGCAGCTGGCCGGGGTCCCGGCCGCCGCCCTCGCGGAGGCCGAGCGCCCGCTGATCGGCACCCTCGAGGAGCAGGGCGTCATCGACCCCGACGTCCTGTGGTCCTGCACCACCTGCGGCGCCTGCGTCGAGCAGTGCCCCGTCGACATCGAGCACGTCGACCACATCGTCGACATGCGTCGCTACCAGGTCATGATCGAGTCGGCGTTCCCGTCCGAGGCGGGCACGATGCTCAAGAACCTGGAGAAGAAGGGCAACCCCTGGGGCCTGGCGAAGAAGCAGCGCCTGGAGTGGCTCAAGGAGCTGGACTTCGAGGTCCCCGTCGTCGGCAAGGACATCGAGGACCTCACCGAGGTCGAGTACCTGTACTGGGTCGGCTGCGCCGGCGCCCTGGAGGACCGCGCCAAGAAGACCACCAAGGCCTTCGCCGAGCTGCTCCACATCGCGGGCGTCAAGTTCGCGATCATGGGCGGCGACGAGAAGTGCACTGGTGACTCCGCCCGCCGCCTGGGCAACGAGCCCCTGTTCCAGGAGCTCGGCATGGAGAACGTCATGACCCTCAACGCCGCCTTCGGCGAGGAGATGGACGACGACGGCAAGGTCACCGAGGAGTCGCACAAGCCGAAGTCGGCGAAGAAGATCGTCGCCACCTGCCCGCACTGCCTCAACACCCTCGGCAACGAGTACCCGCAGCTCGGCGGCGACTACGAGGTCATCCACCACACGCAGCTGCTCCAGCACCTGGTGGACGAGGGCAAGCTGGTCCCGGTGACCCCGGTCGAGGGCATCATCACCTACCACGACCCCTGCTACCTGGGCCGCCACAACAAGATCTACACGCCGCCGCGCGAGATCATCGCCGCCGTCCCGGGCGTCCGCAACGAGGAGATGCACCGCCACAAGGAGCGGGGCTTCTGCTGCGGCGCCGGTGGCGCGCGGATGTGGATGGAGGAGCGGATCGGCAAGCGCATCAACAACGAGCGCGTCGACGAGGCCCTGTCGGTCAACCCCGACATCGTCTCGACCGCCTGCCCGTTCTGCCTGGTCATGCTGACGGACTCGGTCAACGGCAAGAAGAACGACGGTCAGGCCAAGGAGTCCATCCAGGTCGTCGACGTCGCCCAGCTGCTGCTGGACTCCGTCAAGACCCCGGGCGACCCGACCGGCGAGCCGACGCCGGAGAGCGAGCCGACGCCGGAGCCGGTGAAGTAGCCGCCTTCGGCCGCGTTCTCGACCGACACCCCCGGGTTCCCTGCGAACCCGGGGGTGTCGTCGTATGTCGAACACGTGCATCATTACCCGGTCGTTGTCGGTAATGGTGATACGGGTCGATACGGACGAGGTGAACGGTGCGCCTGCGAAGAAGCACCACCCTGACCGGCACAGCCGCCGCCGGCTGCCTGCTGCTGCTCACCGCCTGCGGCCACGGCCCGGCACCCGCCGCCGAGGACGCCGCCCCCACTCCCGTACGCGCCGCCCAGGCCCCCGCCCCGCTCCCGGTCCCGCGCGGCGAGGGCAGCGAGGTCCCCGACGACTTCAACGGCGACGGCCACCGCGACCTGGTCCTCGACGACCTGGTCAAGGCGGAGAGCCACGCCGACGACGCGGGCATCGGGATCGTCTACGGCTCGCCACGCGGACTGGTGCCGGGAGCCCGGCAGTTGCTCACCCCGAAGCAGCACGCGGCGCCGGTGGACGGCCAGTTGCCGGCCGTCTTCGAGGCGGAGGCGAGCTGCGACCTCGACGGCGACGGCTTCACCGACCTGGTGGTCACCACCGACCCGCCCTACGACGGCCAGGGCCGCCCCCCGGTCCCCCTCCAGCTCCTCTTCGGCTCCCCGTCGGGCCCGACCGGCCGCGCGGTCCCGCTGGCCGTCCCCGACCGGGCCCGCTACGGCAACGACTGGCCCGAACGTCCGGTGTGCGGCGACTTCGACGGCGACGGCGCCGAGGACCTGGTCGTCCACGCCTCCGGCGGCCGCCTCAGCCATCTGCGCGGCCCCTTCACCCGCAAGGGCGCCCCGCACCGGGCCGGCGCGCCCGTCCCGTCCCCCGGCGAGGCGCCGACCGGCCCCGCCGCCGACGTGAACCACGACGGGTACGACGACCTGGTCGTCCGCACCTCCGCGGGCCCCGGCAAGGCGGCCCTCGTCCTGGGCGGCCCCGACGGCCCGACCCGCACCGGCGCCACCCTGCCCACCGGCGTCGACATCGCGCTGGGCGCCTTCGGCAGGGGCAAGGCGCTCGACGCGGCCGTGGGCGGCCCGGACGGCACCGCGATGCGCTACGACCTGCCCACCGCGGCTGGGGGTACCTCCCACGCATCAAGCAGTGGGGGAGCCGCCCTCGACACCCCGGGCTCGACGCTCGACGCCGCCGACTTCGACGGCGACGGCCTGAGCGAGCTGGTCTCCAGCGGCTCCGGCGTACGCGTCGTCCCCGGCCGCAAGGCCGGCCTCACCACCCGGGCCGCGGTCACGGTGCGGCCCGCGACGACGGGCACGACGCGGGTACTGACGGCCGGCGACTTCGACGGCGACGGCCTCGCCGACCTGGTGGTGCGCACCTGCCCGAGCGACACGAAGGACTCCGTCGAGGTCCACCGGGGCACGACGAAGGACCTGGTGACGGCCCGGGCCGCCGTCACCTTCTCGACGTCCCAGTTCCTGGCCCCGTAGGGGACCGGCCGGCGGACCCCGCGAGTCCGCCGGTCGGACCTCGGGGACTCCTCGGGGAGCATCCGTAAGGGATGTCACAGCTCGGCCGCAAAGGACCCCCCGAACGGCCGGGCCCCGCACGTCACTCTCCGGGACCAGGTACGTTCGAAGGCGTGGCTGGATTCAGGATCGGACGCGGCCGGGACAACGGCGCTCCAAACGCGCGACCGCAACGCCCCCCGTACGGACAGCAGGCGCCCCAGGGACCGTCGTACGGCGGCCCCGCGACGCCTCAGCCCCCGTACCCGCAGCAGCCGTACGGGGGCGGCGCCCCCGCGCCCGGCGGCTCCCCGTGGCCGCAGGCGCACGGCGGCGGTCACCCCGGACAGGGCGGACACGGCGAGCCGGAGTACTTCGGCGACGGCGGCTACGGACAGGGCCCCGGCGGGCACCCCCAGCAGGCCCCGTACGACCCGTACGCGGCCAACAACCCGGGCCACACCCAGGCGTTCACGGTCGACGACCCCTACAACCAGGGCGACACCTACCGCGCCGGTTCCGCCCCGGCCCCCGGCCCCGTCGGCCCCCGCCTGCACTGGAAGGACCTCCTGAAGGGCGTGATCCTCGCGCCCAACCAGACCTTCCTCCAGATGCGGGACTACGCGATGTGGGCCCCGGCGCTCATCGTGACGTTCCTCTACGGCCTGCTCGCGGTCTTCGGCTTCGACGGCGCCCGCGAGGAGGCGATCAACGCCACCCTCTCGAACGCCATCCCGATCGTCCTGACCACGGCGGTCGCGCTGGTGCTGAGCGCCTTCGTCCTGGGCGTGGTCACCCACACCCTGGCCCGCCAGCTCGGCGGCGACGGCGCCTGGCAGCCTACGGTCGGCCTCTCCATGCTGATCATGTCCCTCACGGACGCCCCGCGCCTGGTCGTCGCGATGTTCGCGGGCGGCGACGCGCCCTTCGTCCAGATCCTCGGCTGGGCCACCTGGGTCGCGGCCGGCGCCCTGCTGACCCTGATGGTCGGCCGCTCCCACGACCTGCCCTGGCCGAAGGCGCTCGGCGCGTCCGCGATCCAGCTGATCGCCCTGCTGTCGATCGTGAAGCTCGGCACGTTCTAGTCGTAGGCGTACGAAAGGGCCCCGGTGTGCGTCGCACCGGGGCCCTTGCCCTGCCGCACCGTGATCACCTCCTGCTACTGTCGCCCTGCTCACGCGGGACGAGCGGCGAAGACGTGAAACGCCCCCCTGCGTGACCGCCCTGGGGAGGGACTCCTTTCGTGATTCGTCCGCTGAACAAGCGGGCCGTGCGCCGTCGGCGTGCGCTCGGCCGTATCGCTCTCACCGTCACGCTCGCCGTGACCGCCGGAATCGGCACCGCCGCGACGACGGCCGCCGCCGACACCCCCGCCACGTCCGCCGGCCCCGTCGTCGTCAGCCCGGGCGCACGCTTCGTACCCCGCGCCACCCTCGTCCTGAACGCCGGCGAGACCGGCTTCCTCACCGCGCAGGAGGGCGACGACCGCCTGCGCTGGATCGACTACGCCACCGGCGCGACGACCGTCCTCGACCACCGGCTGCCCGCGCCGCTCTCCTACGACGTCGACGACTTCCGCTTCGACCGGTACCCGGGACAGTTCGGCCACGGCTCCGACGCCGTGGCCCTCTACGCGCCGTCCCCCGCCCCGCACGTGACGCTCCAGCAGCGGGCGGGCGACGGGCCGACGGTCACGGTCCCCCTCCCGGAGGGCCAGTCGTACGTGGCGACCTACGGCGACACCGTCGTCACCCGCACCGGTGCCGAGAACGCCGTGACGAGCCTGCACCTGCTGCGTTCGGAGAACGGCGAAGTACGGGACCGCCGCGTGGAAGGGCTGCCGGAGGGCTGGAGCCTCACCCTCGGCGACGGCGACGCCCGGTCCGTGGCCGTCCACGGCGGCAAGTGGGGGGAGGACGGCACGCAGTCCCAGGGATGGTGGGTCGTCGACCTCGCCACCGGGTCCCTGAAGACGCTCTCCGCCCGCGGCGAGCGCGTCTCCTTCGACCGGGACACCGTCTTCCACCTCGGCGCCCCCGAGTCCTACTCCGCCCAGGTGTACCGCCGGGACGACCCGGACGCGGAGCCGGCCACCCTCGACCTGCGGGACGTGGGCACGTACGAGGACACCATCCTGCCCTTCGGCGACGGCTTCGCCACCGTGTCCCCGCCCAACCCCGGGAACAACGAGTACCGCGGCAACCACCTCTTCCTGGAGGACACCGAGGGCAACTCGAAGTCCCTGCTGGCCGTCGCCTCCCCCTCGGTGCACCGCACGCCCGACGGCTCACTGCTGGTGACCGGCGCCGAGGAGGACACCGACTACGGCCCGCTCGACTGGGGGTACTACCTCCTCACGCCCGCCGCCGACGGCACCGTCACCCGCAAGCGCGTCGCGGACATCGAGGACCGGGAGGCCGAGCCGTTCGGCATCTCGCTGGGCAGCGGCATCCTCACCACGGCCGACGACTCGAACCTCTACATGCCGGGCACCTACGTCGGCGGCTACCGCAGCACCTGGCTGAAGACCTCCGGCCGCCCCGAGGAGCTGAACTCGACCGTCGACGGCCTCGTGAGCGGCCGTGACGACGACTGCGGCGACACCGAGAACGGCCCCTGCGTGACCATGTTCGCGAGCGGCGACGGACACCACGGCCGCAAGGCCGGCACCGAGCAGGACGTCACCATGCTCTACCGCAACGGCGACCCCTCCTGGGGCCCGCGGGTGACCTCCGGACTCGGCAGCCCGCAACTCGTCGACCTGTCCGGCCGGTACGGCGTGGTCGACCAGGCCTGGGGCAGTGAGCAGGCCGTCCTGCGCTTCGCGGACGGCGACACCGGCCGCGTGCTCCAGGAGCGGGAGCCGGTCGCGGCCGCCGTCTGGGGCAGCACCCTGTGGAGCGCCGAAGGCAGCTGGGACTACCCCGGCCAGAACCTCCCGACCACGGTGGCGGCGAAGAACCTGTCGACGGGTGCCGCCGGTGAGACCTTCGACGCGGGGTGCGTCCCCCGCGAGCTCCAGGCCGTGGGCCGCTGGGTGTACTGGCAGTGCGACGACGCCTGGCCCAACTACCGGGGCGGCGGCGTCTACGACCGGCAGACCAAGCGCTCCGTGAAGCTCGGCACCGACAAGACGCTCCTCGGCGACGGCTACCTGGTCCGCCAGTCGGACGCGACCGGCCTGACCCTCGTCGACCTGCACGGGGGCCTCCAGGCCGGCGGCACGGAGGCGGACCTGCCCCGGCGGGTGATCGTCACCGCGGCGGAACTGGGCGACCGTACCGTGCGCCGGGCCGGGTGGACCGTGGACCGCTTCGGCGGGCACGTCGCCTACACGGGCACGGACCGCCGGGTGCGGATCGTCCCGTCGGGCGTCCCGGCCTCCCGGGTCGCCGTCATCGACGCGGAGACGCCCGCCCTCGACCTCAGGGCCGGGGCGTGGAAGCCCCGCTGGTGGCTGTCGAAGCCGGCGGCCTCCTGGACGGTGACGCTGAAGAACAGGGCGAGCGGCAAAACCGTACGGACCCTCTCCGGCGGCGAGGCCCGCGGCCTGGTCTCGACGTCCTGGGACGGCAGGGACGCGGCCGGGAAGTACGTCCCGAACGGCGCCTACACCTGGACCCTGACGGCGAAGCCCGCCGACGGCGCGGGGGCCGACCTGTCCGTCTCCGGGACCGTGCCGGTGACCGGCGGCGCCGCCGTGTGGCGGGACATGGCGGGCGACGACGGCTTCGGCGACCTGCTGGCGACGGACTCCGCCGGGGCCGTGTCGCTGTACCGGGGCACCGGGACCGGCGCCGTGTCCTCCCGCACCGCCGGGTCCGCCGGCGCCTTCGCCACCGGCTCGGTGCTCGTGCCCGTCGGGGACGTGGACGGAGACCGGTGCGCCGACGTGCTGGCGCGGGTCGGTGACGAGTTGCGGGCCTACCGTCCGGGCTGCGGCAAGGTCGTCGGCGCCTCGTCGCCGTACACGCCGGTCGGCAAGGGCTGGGGCCAGTACGACCGGCTGACGTCACCGGGCGACCTGAACGGCGACGGCCACGTCGACCTGATCGCGCGCCAGACGACCACCGGCGACATCTACTTCTACGCGGGCACCGCCGACCACCACCTGAAGTCCCGGGTGCGGATCCAGGCGAACTGGAAGCTGTACCAGTCGATCACCGGCGCCGGAGACCTGAACGGCGACGGGCGCGGCGACCTGCTCGGGCTCGACTCCGCCGGTGTCCTGTGGCGGTACTACGGCACCGCGGCCGGCGGCGTGACCCAGCGGGAGCGGGTCGGCGGCGGCTGGAACGTCTACTCCGCCCTCGTCGGCACCGGCGACCTCTCCGGCGACGGCCGCACCGACCTGCTGGCCCGGGACACCACCGGGAAGCTGTGGCGGTACGCGTCCGCGGGAGACGGTACGTACGGCGGCCGGGTGCTGGTGGGCACCGGCGGCTGGAACACCTTCAAGGGCCTGTTCTGACCTGAGCGGGCACGGAGAGGGGCCCTGGGGGGGGGGTGGGGGCGCCGGGGGGGCCCCTTCCTTCGAAGTAAGGGGTGAGAACCTCGCCGTCCCCGGTGACGACAGGCAGGAGGACCGCGCCGGCTGACTTGACTTGATGACGGTAGTAGTCTGGCCCTGCTCAGGAGGCAGGGGGAGGGCCGACCGTGGCACGCAAGGTAGGGGTCTACACCCGCATCTCGCGGGACGACGAGGGCGAGTCTCTGGGAGTCGCCAGGCAGCAGCAGGACTGCGAACGCCTCGCCGACCTCCGATCGTGGCAGGTCGTGAAGACCTACGAGGACAACGACGTGTCGGCGTTCAAGCGCAACGTCGTGCGCGACGAGTTCGAGCTGATGCTGAGAGACCTCCGCGCCGGCCTCATCGACGGCATCGTGGCATACGACCTGGACCGCCTCGCCCGACAACCGCGGGACCTGGAACGCCTCATCGAGATCTTCGACGAGCGGCCCCGCCTGGAGTTCGCCACCGTCACGAACGACATCAACCTTGGCTCTCCGGACGGTCGCACCATGGCCCGCATCATGGTCGCGTTCGCCAACAAGTCGTCGCACGACGCGTCACGCCGGATCAAACGCAAGCACCTGGAGCTGGCCCAACAAGGCAAGGACAGCGGAGGGCCGGCGCCGTACGGCTGGAGCAAGGACGATCGGACCAAGGCCGACCCGAAAGCCGCCGAAGCCATCCGAGAGGCACAACGCGAGGTTTTGGCCGGCGTCCGCATCGGAACCATCCGGACCCGGTGGCAGCAACAGGGCTTAGGCAACCCGCGCGCAGGCACCAAGCGCATGGCCCACCATCACGTCGAGCAGATCCTGACCAATCCCAGACTGGTCGGCTACCGGACGTACCACGGCGAAATCCTGGTCGGCGAAGACGGCGAACCCGTCAAGGGGAATTGGGAGCGGATCAACACCCTGGAAGAGTGGGAAGCCGTCTGCGCGGCCATCGCCGAGCGGAAGCAAAAGCATCCCGGCAAGTCCCTCGCCCGTAAGTACCTGCTCTCGGGCATTGCCCGGTGCGGACTGTGCAAGACGAAGATCCGAGGGCAGATCAACAACCGCTGGCAGCCAGGATCGAAGGCCACGAGATACACGTACCAGTGCTCCGTGGTGAACGGCGGATGCGGCAAGGTCGGCCGCACCGGCGAGCCCGTCGACAGGCTGATAGCTCAACTCGTGCTCGAAGAACAGCGCGCACGAGCGGCGGTCACCGTTGTGCCGGTCGATCAACGGTGGTCGCGTGAGGAAGAGCTGGAGCAGGTCACCCAGGACATTGCCCAGCTCGTGGAGGCTGAGAGGTCGAAGCAGATCACGGTGGGCACGCTCTTGCAGCTCCTGCCAGCCAAGGAGCGGCTGCGCGAAGAACTCAAACTGGAACGGGCCCGCTTCTACAAGGATCAGAAGCAAGCCGAGGCAAAGGGCGAAGCGGCAAATCTGACCGTCGAGGAGTTCTTCGAGCTGCCCATCGAGCGTCAGCAAGAGATCGTGTTGCACAGCCTTTCAGCCGTGATCATCCACCCGGCCGGTCGAGGGCGCCGGAAATTCGACCCCAGCTTGGTTGAGCCCGTCTGGCGATGACCGTCAGGCTCGCCCTTGCAACACGAGGGCACGATGTACACTCCTCGTCCCGCTCGGGAGCCCGACGAAGATGCATCCGCAGCCACTCGTCCGTGGTCATCACCTCACGCTCGACCGCCGCCTTACGGGGCTGCGGATTAGCGGTCTGACTCATCAAGGGCCCGCGCGAGGCGCGGGCAGGCCCCTTGGGCGGTGCCCGCATAGCGTGCGACGGTCAAAGACGATGCCTCCGGCGGGGGATCGGCCGGCACCGGGATGGAGGGGGCGCCATCGCCGACCGCGGGCACGTTGGGGCCTGCGTGGGAGGCTCCCATCCCGACCACCGTCGACCCAGGTGCACGGCAGAAGCATATCGGTCGGCACTGACAACCAGGGATGCGCGGAAACCAGTGCCGCCCCTCAAGAACCTTAGAGCGCCTCCTTGTTCGCCTTGGCCGCCTCGCCAGACCTATGTACTGGAGGCAAGACACTCCAGGGGAAGTTGATCCAGTCATCGGTGCGCTTCCACACGTACTCGCACTGGACGAGGGAGTGCGACTTCTCATAGATCACCGCGCTGCGGACCTCGGCGACCGTGTCGAGGCAGAAGTCCCGCACCAGCTTGAGCGTCTTGCCGGTGTCGGCGACGTCGTCGGTGATCAGGACCTTCTTGTCGGAGAAGTCGATGACGTTCGGGACCGGGGCGAGCATGACGGGCATGTCGAGGGTGGTCCCGACCCCGGTGTAGAACTCCACGTTCACGAGGTGGATGTTCTTGCAGTCCAGCGCGTACGCCAGCCCGCCGGCGACGAAGACGCCCCCGCGGGCGATGGACAGCACTATGTCCGGTTCGTACCCGTCGTCGGCGACGGCCTGCGCGAGTTCGCGCACGGCGAGGCCGAACTGCTCGTAGGTCAGATTCTCCCGAACATCACTCATGCGCGCGTCCTGCTCATCACTGGGTTCATACCTGGGTCCGATGGAAATTGAGGTAGGACCGGGAGGCGGTCGGCCCCCGCTGGCCCTGGTAGCGGGACCCGTAGCGCTCGCTGCCGTACGGGTGCTCGGCCGGCGAGGTGAGCCGGAACATGCACAGCTGCCCGATCTTCATCCCCGGCCACAGCTTGATCGGCAGGGTCGCGAGATTGCTCAGCTCCAGCGTCACGTGCCCCGAGAAACCCGGGTCGATGAACCCGGCGGTGGAGTGCGTGACGAGCCCGAGCCGCCCGAGCGAACTCTTCCCCTCGAGCCGCGAGGCGAGGTCGTCCGGCAGGGTGATGACCTCGTACGTACTGGCCAGCACGAACTCGCCGGGATGCAGGATGAACGGCTCGTCGCCCTCCGGCTCCACGAGCCGGGTCAGATCCACCTGCTCGACGGAGGGGTCGATGTGCGGGTACCGGTGATTCTCGAACACCCGGAAGTAGCGGTCGAGACGCACGTCGATGCTCGACGGCTGCACCATGGAGTCGTCGAAGGGCTCGATGCGGACCCGTCCGGCGTCGATCTCGGCCCGGATGTCCTTGTCTGAGAGAAGCACGCACCGAGGATACGCAAGGCGCGCGGAGCAGCGACAACCGCCGCCGCGCCGCGCGCCCGATCCCGCTCTGTGTCCGTGCTTACCGCTTCTCCGCGCCCACCGGCACGGCACTCCGCAGCCGCGCACACCGCGGACATCGGACGAGCCGACCGGGGCCGAGTCGATCGGCCTGCTGCATCGGGAACGAGGTGGCGGTGAACACGTGCCCATCGGCACAGCGGACGACGGTGCGCTCCATCAAGTCCTTCAAGTCCCTTCCCCAAGAGCCGCGTCTGGCTTACTACCCTGACGACAAAAGCCACAGTACGGGATGAAAGAGACGACTCTCCAGGCGGCACTCCGCCCTCACGCGCACCCTCTCCGGGACCCCCACCGTACGCCCCAACTCGGAGCCCCCGCAGCCTCGTCCCGCCCCCCGGAACGACCACCGGCCCCACGGCGCGAACACCGGGGGCCGGGCATGGGGTAGAGTGAGCGAGCGTCCAGGCACCGACCTCGGTCGGCGTCTTACGCGGGTGTAGTTTAATGGTAGAACATCAGCTTCCCAAGCTGAGAGCGCGAGTTCGATTCTCGTCACCCGCTCCATGAAGGGGGCCCAGGTCATCGACCTGGGCCTTGCTTGTTGTCTAGACCAAGTGTGGGACAGGTGGTGAACCGTCCTCCGGGCCTCCCTTGACGGGTTCACCTCGCCGACTCGGCAGTACGGTGAACCCGTGGCCTCCTTACCGGAAGAATCGTCGCTGATCGGTGAAGATGACCGCGATGCAGCCGTGCGACGCCTGCAGGAGGCGTACGCGGAAGGGCTCATCGCACACGAGGTGTTGGACGAGCGCCTTCACCAGGCGCTCAGCGCCAAGACGCAGAGCGAACTCGCGTCCGTTCTGGTCTCGCTCCCGGAGGAGCAACCGGGAAGCATCGCCACGATCGCCGCCGCCGGTGGACGGATCAAGCGGCGTGGCGCGTGGCGGGTACCTCGGGTCCTCAAGGTCGGGTCAGCGTATGGAAGGGTGCGCCTGGACCTGTCCCGGGCGGTCATCGAGCACCCGGTCGTCGACATCGAGCTGCAACTGGGAACCGGCGGAGCCCGGATCACGGTCCCCCGGGACGCGGTGGTCGACGTCGAAGGACTGAGCACGGGGTGGAAGGACCTGCGCTACAAGGTCCCGCGGCGTCCTCGGCCCGGCGGGCCGACGATTCGAATCTCCGGCGTCATGGGATACGGACGGTTGAAGATCCGCCACGCCCTGCGTTGAGTCCCCATCCGGGGCTTCGACCTCGCCGGCTGCGGGCGCAGCACCAGGCGGGCATCAGGTCTCCCGGTGCCTCGCGAAGAGCCGTGCCCACGACAGGCCCCGCCACGGCCGGCTCGCAGGGGCAGGGGGCTCTCTCGGGATCGACATGAAGGGGTCGACGAAGCCACAAGGCGCCCGTTTCGGGGCTCGCCGACTCCTCGCGAAACAGCTTCCGCGAAGCAGCAGCGCGGAAGGTCTACGGCGCGGCTGGACGCCATGGGGCGTCAGCGCGGTGGGCAGTGCGCCGGCGGTCAACCGTGGGACCAGGAGGCGTTGGTACGCCGGGCCACCCAGCGGTCGTCGGCATGCTCGGCGACAATGGAGCCAGGCCGGACGGTGCACTACGGCGCTCCGGCCGGCCCCTACGTTGCTGAGGAGTGCCCCGCAGCCGCGACGGAGCGATTCCAGGAGCCGCTGATGTCCGAGAACCCGAGCACGGCGCAACCACCGGTCGTCGACCGCGCGATCTTCGAGCAGCAGTTGGAGGGGCTGCGGGCGAGGGAGAAGGCCCACACCCGCGAGGGCGACGCGATCGCCGCAGCGCGCCGCAGACTCCCGATGGTCGAGGTGGCCGCGGACAGCCCGTTGCTGGGGCCGGACGGCCCCATGACGCTCCTGGACGCGTTCGAAGGGCGACGCCAGATGATCGCCTACTACTTCATGTGGTGGCCCGGCCGGCCGGCCGCTGAGCAGTGCGAAGGCTGTACCTGGGTGATGAGCCACGTGGGCGAGCGGGCCTATCTGCACTCCCGCGACATCACCTTCGCCGTGTTCTGTCAGGGGCGGAACACGGCCTACGGCTTCGGGGACGCGCAGACGTCGTACGAGGAGAGCCTGCGCTACCGCTCCTTCATGGGCTGGACCATGCCGTGGTACTCCGCCCAGCCCTCGCTCGAGTCGCTGCTTGTCGGCCGGGAGCCCGGCTTGTTCCACCTGGTGTGCTACCTGCGCGACGGCGACCGTGTCTTCGAGACGTACTGGACCAGGCGTCGCGGGGCCGAAGCGGTGGACTACAGCTACGCGCTCATGGACCTTACGGTCTTCGGGCGTCAGGAGGACTGGGAGGACTCACCGGCGGGCTGGCAGCGCCTCGGGCATGCGACGCGGACCCTGGGCGGGGCTCCCGACTGGCCGCCTCTGCGGGAGTGGCCGGGTGGACGTCCCACAGCACAGTGGCCCCGCGTCGACGCCGGCCGCTCCGACGACCTGGGCGCCACCGCCACCGGCACCGGCCCGGCGACCGAGCCCGGTCACTGCCACTGACGCGCGACGCGTGATCTCTCCAGGCCGCCCGGGTCGAGCAGGGTGACCGAGGCGAGGCGTTCGGACCTGCGGTGCGCCTGGTTCAGGGCGAGCCGGCCTCCGTGGGCCTGAGTGGTGCGCCCGGCGGACGAAGAAGCACACCCATCATCTCGATTCTCGTCACTCGGCAGGGCCCACCCGGAAGACCCGGACCGCTACTTCGACGGCGGCAGCGCCGACGTCGTCCTGCGAACAGACTCGCGTCGGAGGACGATCGACGGTGAGGCAGTCTCCGGGCAGTACGGACGTGATGCGGTGGGTGATGACGTGGGGCGGTGGTCGGCCGACGAGCCGGGGTTCTGGCCGCAGGTCGTCGAGCGGCTGGGCACGGCGCTGCTGGTGCTGGACACGGCCGGACGGGTGGTAGCCGCGAACCCGGCGGCCGAGCGGCTGCTGGACCGCGCCACCGCGGCGATGCGGGGCGCCGACGCCCACGATCTGCTGCACCGGGACGCGGACGGCAACAGGGTGCCGCGGAACCGGTGCCCACTGCTCCAGGTGCTGGCCGACGGGAAGGGGGCCCGCGGGGAGGGCGGCACATACCTGCGGGGCGATGGCAGCCTGCTGGCGGTCTCCTGGTCCGCGTCCCCCCTCACGGAGGACGGCGCCGTCAGGGGTATGGCACTGCTGTTCACGGATGCCACCGGGAACCGCCGCATCCACCGGGAGCGAACGGCACGCACGCGCGCGCTGGAGGACCTCAACGAGCGGCTGTCCCTGGTCGCGGAGATCACGGACGTACTGGGGCAGACCCTGGAGACCGACGAGGCCCTGGCCCGCCTGGTGCGCCTGCTGGTGCCCCGCCTCGCCGACTGGGCGGCGGTGGATCTGCGGACCGGTTCCGGGGATGTCCACCGGGTGGCGGTGAGCGGTCCCGAGGGGCGGGACGCCGGATTCGAGGGCCGGCACGCACCCGTCCCGGAGGCAGCCGGTGAGGCGGAGGACTCCCCTCTGGCCCGGGCGCTGACCGGTGGTGAATCCGTACTTGCGCAGCGGGTGGCAACCGTCGCACCGCCCGTCGGACAGTCCCCTCTGACCGCTCTCCACAGCGGCTTCCTGCATGCCGTGGGCGCGAGTTCCGCCGTCACGGTGCCGCTCGGCGCCGAGGACCGGATCACCGGGGCACTGACGGTGGTGCGCACCGATCCGGCACACCCCTTCGACGGCGGCGACCTGGAGGCGGTGGGCGACGTCGGCCGCCGGGTCGGCCTGGTCATCGACAACACCCGTCGCTACGGCCGTCAGCGCGCCGTCGCCGAGGCCATGCAGCGCAATCTGCTCGCCCCGCTGCCCCGGCCCGGCCGCCTCCGGCTGGCCGCCCGTTACCAGCCCGCCCCGGCGGGTTCGCAGGTCGGCGGGGACTGGTACGACGCCTTCGCACTGAAGGACGGCGCGCTCGCCCTGGTCATCGGTGACGTCGTGGGCCATGACCTGACCGCCGCAGCCGGCATGGCGCAACTGCACGGCATCCTGCGCTCACTGGCCTGGGACCACACGGGACCGCCCGGCGCCGTCGTCGACCGTCTCGACGCCGCCATGCCTGTCATCACCACCGTCCCACTGGCCACTTTGGTCCTCGCCCGCGTCGAGGGGGACCCGGACACGGGACCGTGGACCCTCCGCTGGACCAGTGCGGGACACCCGCCTCCGCTGCTCCTCTCGCCGGACGGCACCGCGTGCTACCTGGAGGCCGGTCAAGGACTGCTCCTCGGCACCGGTCCGGTCACCGGCCCGGGCCGGCCCGACGCCACTCACCCCCTGGAACCCGGCTCCACCCTGCTGCTGTACACCGACGGGCTCGTCGAGACACCGGGCAGCGACCTGGACACGGGGCTGGACCGGCTGCGACGGCACGTCCTCGCGCACGCCGCCGAACCGCTGGACACGCTGTGCGACCAGATACTCGCCCACGTGCCTCCCGGCAGCACCGACGACGTGGCCCTGCTCGCCCTGCGCGTGCCGAAGCCGTGAGACGACGGCGGCGTCCGCCCACTTGCTGCCACTGCGCCACCGATGACCGACCGTCACGCCGCCTTTACGTGCCGGGGAGTAGGCTGAGGGGACCGAGGGCATCAGGCACGCCGGCGGCGGGCCGGCTCCACCCTCGGAATCCAACGGAGTTCCTCACGCCGGACGGCGCCCCTCTCACTCCGTTCATACCCGCCGACTCTCCTCCCACGAGCCCTCGGTGATCGTCGTCGCCGCTCTTCTCGAGAGACGGGCGCGACTCCCGGTACGCCGCCCCCACAGGCGCGGGCGGGCCGTCAGCCGCCGTGCCCCGCATCCCTCTACGCCGCGCCCGGTGCCCACGTCCACCGCACCCCACCGGACCGCCTCGCCGCCCCGCGTACCAGAAACACCCACATCGTCAGAGAGAACTCACGTGACCACCACGGCTCCGGACGCACCGTCCGCCCTCCCCCTGCCCCTCGTCCGCCTGCGCCTGGCGCCACGCGACGTGCTGCCCCGCCGGAACGACGGAGTGTGGTGGCCGCATTCCCGCGACCTTCTGACGCAGCTCCCCCAGTTGCTCGCCGCGCTGCCGAGCGCGTGGGGCGACATCGTCGGCGTCACCGTGGACGCCGCGGCCTGGTCGGCGGCACCGGGGCGCATGTTCGTCGCCAACCAGGTCGTTCGGCTGAACAAGGCCCCGGCCTCGCCGCCCGCTCTGGACAGGGTCACCCTGCTCTCCCCCGGTCTCGGCCGCTGGGACCTGCTGGTGGTGTCGCCGGACGCGACGGAGGAAGCCGCCGCCCTCCTCATGGCCACCGCACTCGAAGGCCGCGTACCCGGCACCGACGGAGAAGCCCGCACTCCGTCGCCGACGGCGGCGACGGATCCTCGCAGCCGTGTGGGACCCACCGGGTTGGGAACCCGTGCCCCTCGGTGGTAGGCGCCGCCGTAGGGCGGGTTCGGGTACGCGCCTCCCGGTCCCCGCAGCTGTCCCGCTCGCCGCTCCGAGTCATCCGCCCGCCTCTCAGGGAGCTTCACCCTCATGACCATGGCCACCAGCTCCACCACGCGTTCCGACCACCCCGGCAGCGACTTCGCCCGCCTCTCGAAGAAGATCGCGGACGCCGGTCTGATGAGACGCCGCCCCGGCTACTACACGTTACGGATCACCGCCGTGACCGGGCTCTACGCCGCCGGATGGGCCGCCTTCGTCTTCGTCGGCCCCTCATGGTGGACGCTGGCGGTAGCCGCCTTCCTGGCCGTCATGTACGGGCAAGTCGCGCTGGTCGCCCATGACATGGCCCACCGGCAGGTGTTCCGCCGCCGCCGGGCCAGTGAAGTGTCCGGTCGGATCGCCGGCGCGTCGATCGGCATGAGTTACGGCTGGTGGCAGGACAAGCACACGCGTCATCACGCCAACCCCAACACCGAGGACCTCGACCCCGACATCGGCCCCGACCTGCTCGTCTGGTCGCCGGACCAGGCTCGCGCGGCCACCGGTCTCCCCCGTCTGCTCGGCCGCTGGCAGGCGTTCCTGTTCTTTCCGCTGCTCACGCTGGAGGGTTTCAACCTGCACGTGGCGAGCGGCAGGGCGGTCGCCAACCGCCGGCTCAAGCGCCGCGCACTCGACGGCAGCCTGCTCTTCGCGCACTGCGCGGTCTACCTGACCGCCCTGTTCTGGGTGCTGCCGCCGGGCATGGCGATCGCCTTCCTCGCCGTCCACCAGTGCCTGTTCGGCGTCTACCTCGGTTCGGCCTTCGCTCCCAACCACAAGGGGATGCCGATCCTGTCGGCCGACGACCGCCCCGACTTCCTCCGCCGCCAGGTGCTCACCTCGCGCAATGTCAACGGAGGCCGGCTCACCGACCTGGCGCTCGGGGGCCTGAACCACCAGATCGAGCACCACCTCTTCCCGAGCATGCCGAGCCCCAACCTGCGCAAGGCCCGCGCCATCGTCCGGCGGTACTGCGGGGAAGAGGGCGTCGACTACGCGGAGACGGGGTTGGTCGCCTCGTACCGGCTGGCGCTCGCCAGCCTCCACAACGCCGGCGCACCGCTCCGGCGCTCCCGCGTCCGAGCCTAGAAGCCACGGACCGGCGTGCCCGTGTGGACGGCCGCCGCCGGTGCGGCCCGGGGGGCAGTACCGGCGACGGGGTGGGTTACTTGGTGAAGGTGAAGTACTTCCAGGAGCCGTGCGTCGTGGTGTTGATCGTGTCGCCGGAGGAGCCGTTGACGTACGACGAGCGCATGCGGGCGCGGAGGCCGGACTCGCCGGGGGCCTCCAGGCGTACGGCCGACTTGCCCCCGGTGCCCAGGGCGAAGTACTCGGAGGCGGAGTCGCGCCAGGCTCCCCGGTAGTAGACCTGGAGCTGGAGGCGCTGCTTGCGGCCCTTGTAGTAGTTCATGGTGGTGGTGAACACCGGATCGGTCTTCTTGTGGAAGTAGTAGTACGTCGTGGAGCCGATCCTGCCCGTCTTGTAGTGCTTGGAGACGGCGGTGGAGACCCTGACCCGGGCGTACCCCGTGGACTTCACGGTCTTCGAGGTGTAGCGGGCGTCGCCGGTGAAGACCGCGGAGACGGTGGTGTCGCGGGTCAGGGTCACGGTGGCCGACAGGTTGCCCTTGGAGTTGACCTCGGCCGTCCTGAGCAGCTTCTTCGGCTTGTCGGTGCCGAAGGGGTCCGTGTAGATCGAGACGGTCCGGTTCTTGTACGTCGTGCCGAGGTGCGCGGTGAAGGTGACCTTCTTGCCGTACGCGTACACCTTGCCGTTGTTGTTCAGGCTCAGCGCGGCCGTCCTGCGTGAGACGTCCACCGCGTCCGAGCCGGAGGCCGGGGCGTGCGTGGCGTCGCCCGCGTAGGAGACCTTGTAGGTGACCTTGCCGCCGGCGGGCGGTGTGTCCGTGAAGGAGAAGCTGCCGTCCGCCTTCGTCCTGACGGCGGCCAGCGTCCTGCCCTTCGGCGACTCGACGTCCGTACGGGTCACCTTCAGGCCGGTGCCGGCGGCCAGGGGCTTCCTGGAGGTCAGCCTGCCGGTGACGGTGAGCTTCTTGGCCCGTTCCGACTTGGCCGGGGCCGCCACCTTGAGGGAGGGCAGTTCCTTGGTGGGGTCGGTCAGGGCACGCAGGGTGTGGGTGCCGTAGGTGTTCACGGAGACGGCGAAGACCCGGCTCGCGTCCGGCGCCCAGGCGAGCGCTCCGTCCACGAGGGTGTCGGCGCCGCTGCTGTCGCCGGTGTTGGGGAAGTCGTACTCCCGCACGGGCACCTTGTCACCGGGCCGGTGGACGTGGACGTCGGGCTCGTACCAGGAGAAGCTGCCCCCCGCGACGCTGCCGTCCGGCGCGACCCGCACGGCGTTCGGGTAGGCGTCGATGGGGTAGCCCGACTGCTCGGTGAGGTCGGCCGTCGAGTAGGAGCCGAGGCCGTAGCCGTACTCCGGGGCGCCCCACGAGGTGAGGACCTGCTTGCCGTCGGGCGTCAGGTCCAGCTGCTTCACGGCCGTGTCCATGGAGCCCTTGGCCCGCAGCGCGGCCCCGTCCGCCGAGACGTCGTAGACGGCGAGGTCGCCGCCGTTGCCGGCCACCAGGACGCCCGGGACCGCGGGGTCCGACGCCAGGAACATCCCGGAGGCACCGTAGAAGCCGGCGTCGCCGCGCTGGGCGAGGTGCACGACGGGTTCCGGGCCGGAGGTGTCCAACGAGCCGAAGTCCGTCCCGTGGGCGAACCAGATCCGGCCGTCCACCACCTCCAGGTCGCCGGGAGCCGCGCCCACCGGGTAGCTCGCGGTCCGGATGTACGTGCTCGTCGCCACCGAGACGATCCGGTTGCCGCCGGTCACGGCCGCGTACAGCTGCCCGGAGTCGGCGGACAGTGCCAGGCCGGAGACACCGGAGAGACCGGTCAGCGTCGCCTTCACGGTGCCGCTGTAGTCGGTGACGACGATCTTGCCGCCGGTCGGGTCGGAGACGTAGACCCGCTGGTGGGCTCCGTCCACGACCATGTCGCCGACCGACTTCACCGGCAGGCCCTTCGCCGAGTCCGCCGATGCCGGGCCCGCCACGCCCCCCACCAGGACGGCGGAACTGAGAACGACCGCGAGTGCCGTCGCGGTCGCGATGCTGCGCGTGCGCACAGTGATGTGAACCCCCACAGAAGAAGCCCGGTTCTCACCGGGCGAGAACGAGAGGCCGCGCGTCCCCCCGCACCCGACGACGGGTGCGCGCGCGCTGCCGAAGACGCAGCGTATGACATGTGAGGGACAAGTGAAGACCGCGAGGGCCGCGCGCGGGGGTCGCGCGCCGGGCACGCTTCGAAAGAAGTCGCGCGGCGCTGTCGATCCGGTCGCCTCCCGTTCGACATCTTGATGGAGGACGCATCGCCCGGAACCCACAGGACCTGATGAGGGAACGCATGGATCAGCTGCTGCGAGTGCAGAACTTCACCGTCTCGAGCGACGGCGTCGCCGCCGGCGAGGACCAGAGTCTGGAGCGGCCCTTCGGCCACGCCATCGATCCGGCGCGGCTCATGGCCTGGGCCGGCGCCACGGCGAGCTGGCCCAACCGCACCGAGCCAGGGGGGAGCCGGGGCCTCGACGACTACTTCACCCGGGACTTCAGTCACAACATCGGCGCCGAGATCATGGGCCGCAACAAGTTCGGGCCCCAGCGCGGACCGTGGCAGGACCACGACTGGCGCGGCTGGTGGGGTGACGAGCCGCCGTTCCACACACCGGTGTTCGTCCTGACCCACCACACGCGCCCGTCGTTCACGCTCTCCGACACCACGTTCCACTTCGTGGACGGCGACCCCGCCACGGTGCTCGCGCGGGCGCGGGAGGCCGCGCAGGGCAAGGACGTCCGGCTCGGTGGCGGCGTGTCCACCATCCGGGAGTTCCTCGACGCCGACCTCGTCGACACCCTGCACGTGGTCGTCGCGCCGGTGACGATGGGGTCCGGACTGCGGCTGTGGGACTCGCCCGAGCAGCTGCTGGACCGGTTCCACGGAGAGGTCGTGCCCAGCCCGAGCGGCGTGACGCACCATCTCTTCTGGCGCAAGTGACCGCCCGGACCTGCCGTTCACGGCCCTGCGCCTCGGGGGGCCGTCACCGGCCAGTGGTGCAGGGCCGCGCGCAGCCTTGAGGCTTGGTCAGCACGGGGAGGGGGCCGCCTGGCGTCCGCTGTGACCCGGCGGGCGCGCCGATCCGCCCGCTCGCCCGACCCCGGCAGTGTCGCGGGCCGGAAGACTGCCGGACGCCGTACAGGCGGACGCGAAGCGGCCGGTGGCACCATGCGCGCATGACCGTCGGCCGGGAAGTGAGCGTCCGTCCCCTTCGCACGCGGCCCCTGTGGGTCCTCGTCGGACTGGGCGCGGCCGGGGCCGTGCTGGCCGCGGGGCGCCTGCTGTACTCGGGTGGGGTCGCGGACTGGTGGGTGGGCGGGGGGCTGCCGGCCGCCCTCCTGGGCGTCGCGTCCCTCCACGGAGCCACCCTCGAGGTGAGCGCCGACGCGTACGGCGTGCGGTACGGCTCGCTGGTGCGCCGCCGCCGGAGTCTGCCGTGGGGCGACATCGCCGACCTGCGCGTCCACATCCAGTACGGGCGGCACGGGGAGGAGTACTTCCGCGTCGGCGTGCTGCTGCGCGACGGGCGGACCCGGCGGCTGCCCCTGCCGCTGTCCGTGTCCCGGGCCGACCGGCCGGACTTCGACGCGAGCCTGGACGCGCTGCGGGCCCTGCACCGCCGTCACGGGAGCCCCGAGTCGGACCACCTCGCCGTCATCTCCAGGCGCACCGCGGGGCGCGGCGCCGCCGTGCCGCTGGTCCTGTGCGTGCTGCTGCTCGCGGGGGCCGGTCTGGCCGCGTGGTTCGTGCCGGTCACGGGGGCCGCGAAGGAGGCGTGGGACTCGGCGGTCCCCTGCGCCGCCGGGACGCCGTCCGCGGAGCGCGGCGCGTGCCTGACCACGGTGCCGGCCGTGATCGCGCGGACCGAGGTGGGCCGGGCGAAGCAGCCCGGCCGGCTCTACTTCGCCGACGGCCGGCCGGTGGACCGGCTCACGGTCTCGCGACAGGGCGCCCAGGGTTTCCGGGTCGGTGACCGTGTCGAACTCACCCTGTGGCGCGGGCAGGTGAGGGTGGTGGCGGCGGAACACCACGTATGGCGCGAGCACTTCACCAGCGCCGGCTCGTTGGCCGTCCTCGCCGCCGCGCTCGGCCTCGCGGCCGGGTATCCGGGTGCCCGGGTGCTGCTGCACCGGCGCGGGCGTCGGCTCCCCGACGACGAAGTCCTGCCGTCCGCGCTTCCGTTCGCGGGCGCCCTGCTCGCCACGGCCCTGTGGCTGCTGCCGCTGTGCCACCTCCACCCCATGGGGCTGCCCACCTCACCCGGGGTGCTCGCGTGGGCGGTCGTGGGGACGCTCGGCACGGCGGGCCTCCTCGTCCTGGCCTGGCGCGCGACCCGGATCCATACGCCCGCGGGCACCGCGGCGGCACCCGGGGAGCCCGGCGACGAGGACGGGGCCGAGGGCGGGGACGTGTTCCTCGCCGCCCGTTTCCTGGAGAGCACCGACTACAACCCGAACCACTTCGGCACCCACGTCGTGCTCGGCGACGGCTCGCCCGCGGTCGTTCCGCACCCCGGTCCCGGGCGGTTCGCGGCGAGAGCGATTCCGGTGCACCGGCTCACCGTCCAGGGCGTACGGCGCCCGCGGGGCGGTGACGGGGACTTCGTCCCCCGCGGCTGGCACGTCGCCGAACTCGACGACGCGGGCGCCCCGGTCCGCCTCGCGGCGGCCCCGGCCGACCTGACCCGCATCCTGCACACCCTGGGCGCGCCGGGGACCGCCACGGGCGCCGAAGCGGCCGGGCTGCCCAGGCTTCCGTCCGAAAGGGGCCCGCGATCATGTCTGTTCGACTGAGCACGGAGGACTGGTGGCTCATCGCCTTCGGCGCCACCGTCGTCCACACGGCCGCGATGCACTGGTGCATGCCGACGTCCAAGGCCCGGCTGCGCATGTTCGCCGCCCGCTGGCCGGCTGGCTGTTCCTGCTGCCCAACGCCACGGTGAAGGGCTACTCCGTCCCGCACACCCTCTACATCCACAGCGGCGTCCTGTTCACGTTCGTCGTCATGCCGGCGCCGATCGTCAAGAAGGTCGCGGCCGACATCCGGGAACAGGAGGAGAAGCCCTGGGACAAGGTCCCCCTCAACACCTTCTCCCTGTACTGGATGGTCGGGTCGTGCACGGCTTGCACAGGCGCGGCGGCCTGTTTCTGGGAGTACCTCGCCCATGGGTGAGCCGTAGCCCCGCCGAGTTGTCCGCGAACTCCCCCGGGATTGTCCGTGATCCGTAACGGCGGGATCCCGCGGCCGGGTTCTGCCGTCCTGTCATGTGGTCCCCGACGTGAGCGGGGACCGGCGGCGAGGAACTACGCGAAGGCGGGGCGGCGGACATGGCGCGGCACGGTGGTGGGCGGGGCTGGTACGGCAAGGTGGTCGGGGCGGCGCTCGGTGTGACGATGCTCGCCGTCGGCGCCTCGGTGTGGACCGCGCAGGCCGACTCCGTCGGGGGCGGTCCGGCGCCGGAGGCGTCCGCGTCGGCCATGCCGGGCGGCGCCGCCGAGCCGGTCGACATCAGCATCGCGCACGCCTCGGACGCCGGGCCCCGCGGCGTGAACATCACCATCGACGACGGTCCCGACCCGGCGTGGACGCCCCAGGTGCTGGACCTGCTGGACGAGTACGGGGTGAAGGCCACCTTCTGCATGACGGGCGTTCAGGCGCAGGCCCACCCGGACCTCGTGAAGGACGTCGTCGCCGCCGGGCACCGGCTGTGCGACCACTCGGTGTCGCACGACACCGGCATGGACAAGAAGTCCGAGGCCTACCAGTCCAAGGAGATCCTGGACGCCGAGCGCATGATCATCGAGGCGTCCGGGGGCGTCCGGCCGATGTACTACCGGGCCCCCGGCGGGGCGTTCACCCCCTACAGCCGCAAGCTCGCCGCCTCCCACGGCATGCGCCCGCTGGGCTGGAACGTGGACACCAAGGACTTCGAGCGGCCCGGCACGGACGCCATCGTCACCACCGTCCAGCGGGAGCTGTCCAACGGCCCGACCATCCTCTTCCACGACGCCGGGGGCGACCGCACCCAGACCGTCGAGGCCCTGCGGCAGGTCCTGCCCTGGCTGAAGGAGCAGGGCCACACCTTCGGGTTCCCGGTGCGCTGAGCGCGGCGGCCGCTCAGCCCGTCGTCGCCGGCTGCGGAGCCGGGGCCGTGACCGGGCGGCGCCGGGTCGGGATGCCGAGGGTCGGGTTGGCGACGCCCCAGGCCGCCGACTTGCAGACGAGTTCCTTGTAGAGGGCGGCGAGCCGTCCGGTCAGCGCCCCGCGCACGGCACGGTCGTCGGCGGTGACGTACTGGATCAGGCCCTGGCCGCGGCCCAGCGAGATGCACTGGTTGAAGTAGCGCGGCGTCACGTTCGGAAGCTTTCCGCCGGTCAGCCGGGCCGCGATGGCGTCGGCGGCCTGCCAGGCGGTGGGGACGCCCGAGGCGCACGACATCCGCAGCGGCTTGCCGCCGGGGCCCGCCGCGAGCGCGGCGTCGCCGACGGCGTACACGTCCGGGTGGGACACCGAGCGCATGGTCCCGTCGACCACGATCCGGCCGGTGTCGGTGACCTCCAGCGTGGTGGCCCGCGCCAGGGGGTGGACGGCGAATCCGGTGGTCCACACCGTCACGTCGGCCGGTACGGACGTGCCGTCGGCGGTGACGACGTGGTCCGCGGCCACGGCCGTGACGGGGGTGTTCTCGTACGCCGTGATGCCGAGGGCGGCGAAGACCTTCCGCAGGTGGCGGCGGCCCCGGGGGGAGAGCCAGTCGCCGAGGCCGCCGCGCGCCGTGAGCGACACGTCCAGGTCCGGGCGGGCCTCGGCGATCTCGGACGCGGCCTCCAGGCCGGTGAGTCCGCCGCCGACCACGACCACGGACCGCCCTGCCTCCAGCCCCGCCAGGCGTTCGCGCAGCCGGAGCGCGCCCGGGCGGCCGGCGATCTCGTGGGCGTGCTCCACGGCACCGGGGACGTCCTGCGGGTTCCAGGCGCTGCCGAGGGCGTAGACCAGGGTGTCGTACGCCAGTTCACCGGCACCGTCCGGACCGGTGACGGAGACGGCCTTGCGGTCGGCGTCCACGCCGGTGACCCGCGCGATCCGCACGTCGACCCCGGTGCCGGCGAACATCGCGTCCAGTGGCCGGGTCCTGAGCTCCTGACCGACGGCGAGCTGGTGCATCCGGACCCGTTCCACGAAGTGGGGCTCGGCGTTGACGAGGGTGATGGCCGCGTCCTCGCTCCGCAGTCGCCTGGCGAGGCGGCCGGCGGCGACGGCTCCGGCGTATCCGGCGCCCAGGACGACGATGCGGTGCCGCGGGGTGTGCTGCATGACGTGCTCCCTTGTCTCCGGCCGCTGAGGGTCTCTCCAGCGGGACTCGCCCCTTGAACCGGGCAGCCCGCCGATTCCTGACAGGGACGGGGAGTGACGCGCACCACATTCGGTCAGAAGGCCCGGATCAGGGGTTCTCCGTGGTCGGTGGCCGTCCACCGACGGGTGGCGCGTTCGAGCTTGTCGGGGTTGACCTGGTTGCGGAAGCCCGCGAGTCCCTCGGGCGTGACCTCCAGGCACATGATCCCGATGACCCGGCCGTGTACGACGGCCACGACGGCGGGGTCGCCGCCCGCGGTGGCGGCGTAGATCTCGGCGGGACCGCCGGTCAGGGCGCGCTTGGCCTTGCCGGGCTTGAACAGGCCCCGCAGGAACGTCGCCACGGCGCGGGCGCCCTCGAACGCCTTGGCGCGGGCCGGGACCTTTCCGCCACCGTCGCCGATGGACACGGCGTCCTGGGTGAGCAGCCGGACCAGTGGTTCGGTCCGGCCGCTGGTGGCCGCCGCGAGGAACTCCTCGACGATCCGCCGGGCCGCGGCCTCGTCGACCTCGGTGCGGGCCGTGCCCCGCGCGACGTGCTTCCTGGCCCGGTGCAGGGTCTGCTGGCTGGCGTCCTCCGTGATGTCGAGGATCGCGGCGATCTCCCGGTGCGGGTACCCGAACGCCTCCCGCAGGACGTACACCGCCCGCTCGGCCGGGGAGAGCCGCTCCAGCAGGGCGAGGACCGCCAGGGAGACCGACTCGCGCTGCTCGGCCGTCTCCGCCGGGCCGAGCATGGGGTCGCCGTCGAGCAGCGGCTCGGGCAGCCACTGGCCCACGTAGGTCTCCCGGCGGGCGCGGGCCGAGGTGAGCTGGTTGAGGCACAGGTTGGTGAGGACCTTGGTCAGCCAGGCCTCCGGGACCTCGACGCGCTCGACGTCGGTCGCCTGCCAGCGCAGGAAGGTCTCCTGCACGGCGTCCTCCGCCTCGCTCGCGGAGCCGAGGAGGCGGTAGGCGATGGCCTCCAGACGGGGCCTGGAGGCCTCGAACCGTTCCACGTCGCGCACGGTCAGGGCCATGGCCCGGATTGTAACCAGGCCTCAGTTCCCGGCCGCCGGTGCCACCAGTTCCTTGAGCGCGATGTTCAGTTCCAGCACGTTCACCCGCGGTTCGCCGATGAAGCCGAGGGTGCGGGAGGTGGTGTGCTCGTCGACGAGCCGCTGGACGCGCTCGGCGGGCAGGCCGTTCCGCTCGGCGACCCGGTGCACCTGGAGGTCGGCGTACCGCGGGGAGATGTCCGGGTCCAGTCCCGACCCGGAGGAGGTGACGGCGTCCGCGGGCACGTCCTCGGGCCGCACGGGGTGGCCGGGCACGGAGTTGTCCTTCACCACGGCGGCCTTGGCGTCCTTCACCCACCGGACCAGTTCCGGGTCGTCGGCGGAGCGGTTGGTGGCCCCGGACAGGATGAGGTCGTACTGGGTGTTGACGCTGTTGGCGCCGAGGCCGTTCCGGGGGCGGCCCTGGAACCACTTCAGGTCCGGCTCCGGGGTCTTCCGGCCGTCCCGCAGCGGCAGTTCGTACGCCTGGCCGATGAGGGACGAGCCGACGACCCGGCCGCCGTCCGCGGTGACTTCCGAGCCGTTGGCCTTTCCGGGGAACAGCCCCTGTGCGACGCCGGTGACGACGAGCGGGTAGAGGATGCCGGTGACCACGGTCAGGACGAGCAGGGCGCGCAGGCCCGCCGCGAGCAGCCGGGCAGCGTTGGTCAGCGAAGTGTTCATGTCGGTCAGCCGATCCCGGGAACGAGGGAGACGATCAGGTCGATGAGCTTGATGCCGGCGAACGGGGCGACCAGGCCGCCCAGCCCGTAGACGGCGAGGTTGCGGCGCAGCATCCGGTCGGCGCTCATGGGCCGGTAGCGCACGCCCTTCAGCGCGAGCGGCACCAGTACGACGATGATCAGCGCGTTGAAGACCACCGCGGACAGGATCGCGGAGGACGGGGAGGACAGCCCCATGATGTTGAGCTTGTCCAGGCCCGGGTGGACGGCCGCGAAGAGCGCCGGGATGATCGCGAAGTACTTGGCGACGTCGTTGGCGATGGAGAACGTCGTGAGCGCCCCGCGGGTGATCAGCAGCTGTTTGCCGATCTCGACGATCTCGATGAGCTTGGTCGGGTCGGAGTCGAGGTCGACCATGTTGCCGGCCTCCTTGGCGGCCGACGTGCCGGTGTTCATGGCCACGCCGACGTCCGCCTGGGCCAGCGCGGGGGCGTCGTTGGTGCCGTCGCCGGTCATCGCGACCAGCTTGCCGCCGGCCTGCTCCCGTTTGATCAGCGCCATCTTGTCCTCGGGCGTGGCCTCGGCGAGGAAGTCGTCGACGCCCGCCTCGTCGGCGATCGCCTTCGCGGTCAGCGGGTTGTCGCCCGTGATCATGACGGTCTTGATGCCCATGCGGCGCAGCTCGTCGAACCGTTCCCGCATGCCCTGCTTGACGACGTCCTTGAGGTGGACGACCCCGAGGACGCGCGCGCCGCGCTCGTCCTCGACCGCGACGAGCAGCGGCGTACCGCCCGCCTGGGAGATGCGTGCGGCGGTCGCGGCGGCGTCCTCGGCGACCCTGCCGCCCCGCTCCTCGACCCAGGCGACGACCGAACCGGCCGCGCCCTTGCGCACCTTGCGGCCGTCCACGTCCACGCCCGACATACGGGTCCGGGCGGTGAACCCGATCCACTCGGCGCCGGCCGGCTCGCCCTGCGGCCACTCGCGCAGCCCGTACCTCTCCTTCGCGAGGACGACGACGGAGCGGCCCTCGGGTGTCTCGTCGGCGAGCGAGGAGAGCTGGGCGGCCTCGGCGACCTCGGCCTCCGTCGCCCCGCGCACCGGCACGAACTCGGCGGCCTGCCGGTTGCCGAGCGTGATCGTGCCGGTCTTGTCGAGGAGCAGCGTGGAGACGTCACCGGCGGCCTCGACCGCGCGGCCCGACATCGCCAGCACGTTGCGCTGCACCAGTCGGTCCATGCCCGCGATGCCGATCGCGGAGAGCAGGGCGCCGATCGTGGTCGGGATGAGGCAGACCAGCAGGGCCACCAGCACGACCAGGTCCAGACGGGTGCCGGCGTAGTCGGCGAACGGCGGGAGGGTGGCGCAGGCCAGCAGGAAGACGACGGTCAGCGAGGCCAGCAGGATGTTCAGGGCGATCTCGTTCGGCGTCTTCTGCCGGGCCGCCCCCTCCACCAGGCTGATCATCCGGTCGATGAAGGTCTCGCCGGGTTTGGTGGTGATCCGGACGACGACGCGGTCGGAGAGCACCTTCGTCCCGCCGGTGACCGCGGACCGGTCGCCGCCGGACTCGCGGATGACGGGCGCCGACTCTCCGGTGATCGCCGACTCGTCGACCGAGGCGACGCCCTCGACGACATCGCCGTCGCCGGGGATGACGTCCCCGGCCTCGCAGACGACCAGGTCGCCGACCGTGAGTCGGGTGCCGGGAACCGTGGTGCCGTCGACCCGGCGGGCGACGGTGTCGGTCTTCGCCCTGCGCAGGGTGTCGGCCTGGGCCTTGCCGCGGCCCTCGGCGACCGCCTCCGCCAGGTTGGCGAAGAGCACGGTCAGCCAGAGCCAGGCGCTGATCGTCCAGCCGAACCAGTCGCCGGGGTCGGTGAAGGAGAAGACCGTGGTCAGGACGGAGCCGACGAGGACGACGAACATGACGGGCGACTTCACCATCACGCGCGGGTCGAGCTTGCGGAACGCGTCGGGCAGCGACGTGAGCAGGTGCTTCGGGGCGAAGAGACCCGCGCCGACGCGGGCCTCCCCGGGCCGGGGCCCGGCGGGTGCGTCGCCGTGCGGCGCCCGGGGCGGGATGGTGACTGTGGACATGGCGTCCTCTTGCTTCCGCGTGTCGGTGGTCATGCCAGCCCCTCGGCGAGCGGGCCCAGGGCGAGGGCCGGGAAGTAGGTCAGACCGGTGATGATCAGGACGGCGCCCACCAGCAGCCCGGCGAACAGGGGCTTCTCGGTGCGCAGGGTGCCCCGGGTGGCCGGCACCGGCCGCTGACCGGCCAGCGAGCCCGCGAGGGCCAGCACGAACACCATCGGCAGGAAGCGGCCGAGGAGCATGGCGAGGCCGAGGGTGGTGTTGAACCACTGGGTGTCGGCGTTCAGGCCCGCGAAGGCGGAGCCGTTGTTGTTCGCGGCCGAGGTGTAGGCGTACAGGATCTCGGAGAAGCCGTGCGCCCCGCTGTTGGTCATCGAGTCGCCCGGGGTGGGCAGGGCCATCGCGGCGGCGGTCAGGACCAGGACCAGAGCCGGGGTGATCAGGATGTAGCAGGCGGCGTACTTGATCTCGCGGATGCCGGTCTTCTTGCCCAGGTACTCGGGGGTGCGCCCGACCATCAGGCCCGCGATGAAGACCGCGATGACCGCCATGACCAGCATGCCGTAGAGGCCGGAGCCCACTCCGCCGGGCGCGATCTCGCCCAGCATCATGCCGAGCATGGTGATGCCGCCGCCGAGACCGGTGTAGGAGGAGTGGAAGGAGTCCACGGCGCCGGTGGAGGTGAGGGTGGTCGACACCGCGAAGACCGACGAGCCGCCGATGCCGAAGCGGACCTCCTTGCCCTCCATCGCGCCCCCGGCCGCCTGCAACGCCGGGCCGTGGTGGGCGAACTCGGTCCACATCATCAGGGCGACGAAGGCGAGCCAGATGGTGGCCATCGTCCCGAGGATCGCGTAGCCCTGGCGCACCGAGCCGGTCAGGACGCCGAAGGTGCGGGTCAGGGCGACCGGGATCAGCAGGATCAGGAAGATCTCGAACAGGTTGGTGAAAGGCGTCGGGTTCTCGAAGGGGTGGGCGGAGTTGGCGTTGAAGTAGCCGCCGCCGTTGGTGCCCAGCTCCTTGATGACCTCCTGGGAGGCGACCGCGCCCCCGTTCCACTGCTGCGAGCCGCCCGTGAACCGGCCGACCTCGTGGATGCCGGAGAAGTTCTGGATGACCCCGCAGGCCACCAGGACCAGCGCGCCGACGACGGCGATGGGCACCAGGACGCGGACGACACCGCGGACCAGGTCGGCCCAGAAGTTGCCCAGTTCGCCGGTGCGGGACCTGGCGAAGCCGCGGACGAGGGCGACGGCCACGGCGATGCCGACGGCGGCCGAGACGAAGTTCTGCACGGCCAGGCCGGCGGTCTGCACGACGTGGCCCATGGCCTGCTCGCCGTAGTACGACTGCCAGTTGGTGTTGGACACGAAGGAGGCGGCGGTGTTGAACGCCTGGTCCGGGTCGATGGAGGCGAAGCCGAGCGAGCCGGGCAGGACGCCCTGGAGCCGCTGGAGCAGGTAGAGGAAGAGGACTCCGGCGAGGGAGAAGGCGAGGACGCCGCGCAGGTACGCGGGCCAGCGCATCTCCGTGTCCGGGTCGGCACCGATGCCCCGGTAGATCCACTTCTCGACCCGCAGGTGCGTGGACGAGGAGTAGACCCTGGCCAGGTAGGTGCCGAGGGGGACGTGGGCGAGCGCCAGCGCGGCCATGAGCGCGAGCAGCTGGAGCACGCCGGCGAGGACGGGGCTCATGCGGTGCTCAGAACCTCTCCGGGTGGATCAGGGCGAGGACGAGGTAACCGAGCAGGGCGACGGCCACGATCAGACCGACGATGTTCTCCGCGGTCACAGCCTCGTCACCCCCTTGGCGGCCAGGGCGACGAGCGCGAACACCGCGATCGTGGTGACGACGAAGGCCACGTCGGCCATCGCTAGCTCCTAGAGAGGTTCGGGAGAGAAGCTGACAAGGAGAGGAGAGCCCCCTCCCGACCGGTTTCGGCCACCGTTGACGGCTTCCATACGGCGGCGCGAACGCCCTTGACACCTCTCTGACGACGGGGCCGACGGAACGCCCCCGGACCGCGCGAAGACGACGAGGCGCAGGACCACGAAGCGCGCGACACCGGTGAGGGCGGAGGCGGACAGGTAGACGGCCTGTTCGAGCACCGCACCGGGCGCCGCCACCACCTGGTGCAGGGCGAGCATCGCCACGGACGTCACCGCGAACGCGGCCCCCGCCGATCCGGCCGACTGGGCGTGCTGGCGCCAGGTCGTACGCCTGCCCGCGCCGAAGGTGAAGCGGGCGTGCAGCTCGGTGCCGAGGAGCGTGGACGCCGCGGTGACCAGGGCGTTGGCCAGGGCCCAGGGGACCCAGGAGGCGAGGCCGGCCACGGCGAAGCTGGAGGCGAGGCCCAGCCCGCCCCCGCAGAGCACGAAGCGGGCGAAGGCCGCGAGGGCGCCGGGCGTGGCCCGTCGGTTGCTCCGGGCTGTGTCCATGTCGGTCCGTCCCCCTCCGTCGCACCATCGATGGCACCACTATGGCACATCTTTGGCGCCATGTGGAGCCATTTCATGTGCCACCTGCACCACCTCGCCCTCGCCCGGGCAACGCCAAGGGCGGCGCCCCGACGAGGTGTCGGGGCGCCGCCCTTGGGCGGAACGGGTCGCGGGTGCCTCCCGCGCAGCGGGCCGCCTACTTCGCGTCGCGGTTGAAGACCGACTTCGACCAGAGGTAGCCGAGCGCGCACAGGGCCACGCACCAGGCGAGGGCGAGCCAGCCGTTGTGGCCGATCTCCGTGCCGAGAAGCAGACCGCGCAGGGTCTCGATGGCGGGGGTGAACGGCTGGTACTCGGCGACCGGCTGGAACCAGCCCGGCATGGCGTCGATGGGCACGAAGGTGCTGGAGATGAGCGGGAGGAAGATCAGCGGCATCGCGTTGTTGCCGGCGGCCTCGGCGTTCGGGCTGATCAGGCCCATGCCGACCGCGATCCAGGTGAGCGCGGTGGCGAACAGGGTGACCAGCGCGAAGGCCGCGAGCCACTCCAGGACGGTGGCGTCGGTGGACCGGAACCCGATGGCGGCGGCGACGGCACCGACGAGGACCACGCTGACCACCGACTGCAGCACGCTGCCGATGACGTGCCCGGTGATCACCGAGCCGCGGTGGATGGGCATGGTGCGGAACCGGGCGACGATGCCCTCGGTCATGTCGTTGCAGATGGAGACGGCGGTGCCGACCGTGGTGCTGCCGATGGTCATCAGCACCAGGCCCGGCACGATGAACGCTACGTAGGCGGACCGGTCGGCGCCGCCGCCGATGCCCGCGCTCATCGTGTCTCCGAAGATGTAGACGAAGAGGAGCAGCAGCATGATCGGCGTGAGCAGCAGGTTGAGGGTGAGGGAGGGGTAGCGCCGGGCGTGCAGGAGGTTGCGGCGCAGCATGGTGGAGGAGTTGCGCGCGGCGAGGGCGAGGCTGCTCATCGGACCGTCTCCTTGGTCACGTCGGACTGGGCGGGGACGCCGGCGCCGCCGGTCAGGGCGAAGAAGACGTCGTCGAGGTCGGGGGTGTGCACGGTCAGCCCGTCGGCCTCGATGCCCGCGCCGTCGAGGCGGTCGAGGACGGAGCGCAGGTCGCGCTGGCTGCCGTCGCTGGGGATCCGGAGGGTGAGGGAGTCGTCGTCCCCGGTGCCGTCGGGCAGTGCCGCGGCGGCACCGCGGTAGGCGTCCGGGTCGGTGAAGCGGAGCCGGACGTGTCCGCCGGGGACGAGCCGCTTGAGTTCCTCGGCGGTGCCTTCGGCGGCGATCCTCCCGTCGTGGAGCACGGCGATGCGGTCGGCGAGTTCGTCGGCCTCGGTCAGGTACTGGGTGGTGAGGAAGACGGTGACGCCGCCGGTGACGAGTTCGCGGATGATCTGCCACATGGTGTGGCGGGAGCGCGGGTCGAGCCCGGTGGTGGGCTCGTCGAG
The DNA here is from genome assembly GCF_055575415.1 of Streptomyces sp. NPDC034099. Lineage (NCBI taxonomy): Bacteria > Bacillati > Actinomycetota > Actinomycetes > Kitasatosporales > Streptomycetaceae > Streptomyces > Streptomyces sp. NPDC034099. The sequence continues at coordinate 321,002 of NZ_JBVISR010000004.1, forward strand.
GAAGATGACCCGGGGGCTGCCGACGAGGGTCATGGCGATGTCCAGGCGGCGCTTCATGCCGCCGGAGTAGGTGGAGGCGGGCTTCTTCGCGGCCTCGGTGAGGCCGAAGCGTTCCAGCAGTTCGGCGGCGATCCGCCTCCCCTCGCGCCGGGGGATCAGGTGCAGGTCCGCCATGAGGAGCATGTTCTCCTCGCCGGTGATCAGGCCGTCCACGGCCGAGAACTGCCCGGTGACCCCGATGGCGCCGCGCACGGCCTGCGGGTCGGTGGCGAGGTCGTGGCCCGCCACCTGGACCTGACCGCCGTCGGCGGAGACGAGGGTGGAGAGGATCTGCACGGTGGTGGTCTTGCCGGCGCCGTTCGGCCCGAGCAGCGCGAACACGGACCCGGCCGGGATGCGCAGGTCGATGCCGTCGAGGACGGTCTTGTCGCCGTACGACTTGCGCAGACCCACGGCGGAGACGGCGGCGGACGCCCGCGGACCGGATCCCGAGGTGGTCGTGGGCATGACAGATGAAGGCATGGAGCCCTCCCGTTCGAGGGGATGACGGATCGGGGACGACGGATCGGAGCGGTGAGAGAGGGGACACCGGGCGTACGGCGGCCGGCGGGAAGAGCGGGGGCTCAGGCCTTGGCGCGGCGGACGTCGATGTTGCCGTACCGGGTGCGGGCGTGGACCTTGACGGTCTCCTCGGTCGCCGCGGGGCTGCCGGACGCGGTGAGGGTGTTGCGCACCTGCCCTCCGCTGGACTGGGCGTCGAGCCAGGCGGCCGTGCCCTCGCGGATGCCGACCTGGATGGCGCCGTAGGAGGTCTCCAGCCGGACCTCGCCGCGGACCACCTCGTCCACCCGCAAGGTCCCGTGGGCGGTGGTGGCGGTGAGCGAGGCCTCGGCGCGGGTGACGTTGATGTCGCCGTTGGCGTTCTTGACCCGCAGGTCGCCGAGCGCGACGCCCACGGTGGTGGAGCCGTGCGAGTTCTTCAGGACCGCGGTGCCGTCGACGAAGCCGACGCGCACGCTGCCGGAGCTGGTGGTGATCTCGGCCGGGCCCTCGACCCGGTCCACGGTGACCGAACCGTGGGAGGCGTCGAGCCGGAGCGGCCCGGTCGTGTCCAGGCGGACGTCACCGCCCGGGGTCTTCACCCGGACCTCGCCGAGCCGGCCCTCGCCGAGGACCTGGGTCCAGGAGCCCTCCATGTCGACCCGCGACCCGGCCGGCAGTTCCACCGTCACGTCGACGGTGCCGGTGGGGCCGATGAAGCGGCGCTCCTTCGTGCTGATCGTCAGGACGCCGCTCGCGTACGAGACCTCGGTCTGCTCGGCGGCCCGTACGTCCTTGTCCCGCTTCGGGTCGCCGGGGCGCACCTCGACGACCGTGTCGAGCCGGTCGCCCGCGGTGAACCGGATGGAACCGGCGCCCACGTGGGCGGTCACGGCGATCGGTCCGGGAGTGTCGAAAGAAGGCATGGCTGTACCGTCCTCTTGGGTCCGTAGAGTGTCCCCGCTGGTGGGACGTGGTGTGAGCGCTGTGCTGTGCTTGGTTCTCCGGGGCCCGGGTGCGGGCCGGGCGCGGGTGCGAGGGGCTAGCGCACCCAGCCCGTGAAGCTCTGACCGACGCTGCTCGCCCGCTCCGGCGCGGGCGGGGCGCCGCCGCCTTCGACGGCGGCCGACACGGCCCGCACCAGCCAGGCGTTGACCGACAGCCCCTCGCGGCTCGCGGCCTCCTCGGCGCGCGTCTTGAGGTGGGCCGGCAGCCGCAGGTTGACCCGGGCGGTGCCGCCCTCGTCGCCGTCGCCGGGCGCCGGCGCCTTGACCGTCTCGACGGGCGCGGCCTGCACCGCGGCACCGCCGATGTCGGCGGGCGGCAGCGTCACCACGAAGTCGGGCTCGAGCCCGCGCAGCCGTACGTCGACCGAACCGGGGGCCAGCTCGCGGGTGATCTCGTCCATCGCGGCGGAGAGCACGTTGAGCATGGTCAGCCGGGTCGCCGAGTCCAGCGGAGCGATGAGCCGCTCGGCCAGCTCGCGGGCTTCTTCGCCACCGGCTTCGGCGGCCACCGCGAGTTCGCGGCGAAGTGTGTCGACGTACGGGGTGAGGTCCATGACGCCATCATGGCACCACAGTGGCGTCATACGCAAGCCGCAATGGCACCACATTCGCGAGCCCGCCAGGAGCAGCCCTCCGACCTGCGGAAACGCTCCAGAAATGATGGATGCCTCCGTGGTGCCATGCGTGGCATCACGGAGGCACCGGGGCGGTCGGCTACTCCGGGAGCCCGTGGGCCGCCACGCGCTTCACGGTTCCCCCGGCCAGGCGGTACGACAGGCCGACGACCGCGCACCGGCCCGCGGCCACCTCGGCCGCCAGCAGCGCCGAGCGGCCCACCAGCCCGTCGACGCTCCGGCGGATGTGCTCGTCCACGAACTCGTCGATCCCGGTACGGCCCTGGGCGCGCCCCGCGAGCACGCTCGGGATCACCCGCTCCACCACGTCCCCGAGGTAACCGGCCGGCGCGGTGCCGCCCTGTACGGCCTCGGCGGCCGCGGTGACCGCGCCGCAGGAGTCGTGCCCGAGCACCACCACGAGCGGTGCGCCCAGCACGTCGACGCCGTACTCGACACTGCCCAGCACCTCCGCGCCCGCCACATGGCCGGCCGTCCGCACCACGAACAGGTCGCCCAGCCCCCGGTCGAAGATGATCTCGGCCGCGAGCCGCGAGTCAGAGCATCCGAAGAGCACCGCGAAGGGATGCTGGCGCGGAGCCAGCTCCGACCGGCGGTCGGCGTCCTGGTTGGGGTGCAGGCGGTCACCGCTCACGAAGCGGGCGTTGCCCTGCAGCAACGCCGCGTAGGCCTCGGCGGGGGAGGAGGGGCTCAGATCAGGCATGGGTGCAAGGTACTGGTCCGGGGGCCCGAGGGCCGGTGACCGGGTGTGGTGCCGCGCGGCGCACACCGGTGGCGGTCCGGCCCCCGGCTCCTCAAGCCCCCTCAGGCCGCTTCGAGTTGCGGTTCCGGACGGGCCGGGGGCGGCGCGGTCGCCGGTTCCCAGCCCTTCGCGGTCCGTACGAAGCCGTGGATCACCGAGGCCATCCCCAGCAGCAGGAGCGGCCCGAAGACCCACGGGTGCCGGGCCATCTCCAGCGACAGGTAGCGCGTCGACGCCAGGATCGCGGTGAACACCAGCGCCCCGTGGGCGACCAGCAGGGTTCCCGACCGGTCCCAGCCGCGGTCCAGGGCACGCAGCCCCGCCTCGACCGTGACCGCGAACACCACTCCCGCGACGAGGTCGATGGCGTAGTGGTAGCCGAATCCCAGCGTCGCGGTGAGCGTGGCGACCAGCCAGAACGTTCCCGCCCAGCGCAGGACGCGCGGACCCTTCCGGGAGTGGATGAAGATCACGGTGGCCCAGGCCGTGTGCAGGCTGGGCATGCAGTTGCGGGGGGTGACCCCGTCGTACGTGAACGGGTGGGGCGTGCCGATCGGCGGGAGCGTGTGCGGCCACAGGTCGGCGATCGCCCACTCCGCGCCGCCGGTGCCGAAGGCCCCGGTGCCGTAGGCGAAGACCGGACCGACCACCGGGAAGATCATGTAGATGCCCGGCCCGAGCAGACCGATCAGCAGGAAGGTGCGGACCAGGTGGTGGCGCGGGAACCGGCGCTCGGCCGCCACGTTGCGCAGCTGGTACAGCGCGACCACGACCGCGGCCACCGCGAGCTGGACGTAGACCCAGTCCAGTACGTGCTCACCGACCGCTCCGGTGGCCTGCACGGCCCGTCCCATCAGCCACGACGGGTTCCCCAGCGCGTGGTCGGCGGTCGCCACGTACGGGTCGAGGACGTCGGGGCGGGTCTTCGAGGTGATCAGCAGCCAGGCGTCGCCCGTCTTGCGCCCGGCCACCAGCAGGAGGCCGAGCCCGACGCCCTTCAGCAGGAGGATCCGTTCGGCTCCGGTGCGCCGCGTCACGGCGACGACTCCGCAGCCCAGGACCACCCACAGCGCGCCGTTGCCGAAGGAGTGGCTGCCGGACACGCTGGCGTCCGCCGCCCACCGCACCAGCGCGATGGTGAGGTCGACGCCGACCGCGACGGCCGCGGCGACGAACCGCTGCCGCCAGGTCAGGACCACCATCGTGAGCGCCAGACCGGCGTAGAGCAGGGGTCCCGACGCGGGGGCGAACACCAGCTCCTTGGCCTGGTTGGTCATCGGCCCCGGCAGGCCGTAGCGGCGCGCGGCGATCTCCAGGGCCATGAGGAACGCGAGGGTCGCCGCACCCGCCACGGCCCAGAGTCCTGCCCGCGTCCCGCCCCCGGGTATTCGCGGAGTTTCCCGTGATGACATGCACAGGAAACTAGCCCATCAGTGGCTGGGTTCCGGCTGCCAGGTGAAGCCGTCCGGGTCGTCGAACGGGCGGGTGCCGCCGGAGACGACGAGACGGTGCGAACCGGTGCCCTCGGCGGACACGCCCGCGACCTTGGCGAGGGCCCGGCGCTTGTAGAGGGAGAGCTTGACGGTGCCCGGGCCGGTGGCGAACTCGACGTACTTCCCGCCGAAGCTCTTGCCGACGGTCAGGCCCTGCTCGACGTAGAACCGCTTGGTGGCCCTGACGTCCTCGACGCCCAGCAGGAGCACGATCTCGTCGACGTCGCGGGTGACCGGGGCGGTGTCCTTCTTCGCCGACGTGGCGATCTGCCAGACCGTGCCGTCGGGTGCCTGGACGACCCCGCCGTAGCCCCACAGCGGCTTGGCGGCGGGCTTGAGGACGGTGGCGCCGGCGTCGACGGCGGCGGAGAACAGCGCGTCGACGTTGCCGGGCTGGGCCACCACGAGCGACAGCGTGAAGCCGCGGAACCCGCTCGTCGGGGCGTCACCGGCGCGGACCCGCACCCGCGATCCGTCGAGTCCGAAGGCGTCGGAGTAGAAGCGTGCGGCGGCCTCGGTGTCGGCCACCTCGAGGGTGACGGAGTCGATGGAGTTCATGTCCTCGACGGTAGGGGCGGGCGGGCCCGCGGTGCTTCTCGAAAACTGACCGTCCGCCGCCGCCCCCGCCGCCCGGTCTCAGGCGCCGGCGCCGGGGGTCCACGCGTCCGGCCGCGGGGTCAGTACGGCGCGGACCACCTCGGCGGAGGAGGCCATGACGTCGGCCGCGAAACGGCGCCGTCCGACGCCGAGGCGGCGCAGCCCCGCGCCGTGGTCGGCGACGACGACGAGGGTGGCGGCGAGGAGGAGCAACCGCCACAGGACCATCACGGGGCGGCGCGTCACGGCGGGGAGTTCGGTCAGCGAGTCGTGCAGCCGCGCGCAGTGGAAGGGGACGTGGCGCCGCTCGTCGGCCAGGATCCGGCCCGCCACCTCCGAGGTCAGCGCGTCGTCGGTGCCGTCCCGCAGGGCGCGGTAGTAGCGCAGCGCCACGACCTCGGCGATCATCAGCACCAGCAGTTCCGTGCGCAGGCCCAGCAGCCGCCGCAGCCGTACGAAGGCGGTGTCGCTCCAGTGGCCGCTCAGCGTCGGCCTGCCGCCCGCGGCCAGCAGCCGGGCCAGGAGCCGGGCGTGGTTCTGCTCCTCGGCGACGAAGAGCCGCACGGCCCGCGCGTAGTCGGCGTCGCCCGCCTCCTCCGCCTTGGCGACGAGGTTCGCACCGTCACCGTCCTCGCCGACCTGGAAGCGCTGGATGCCGGCCCACACGGCCCGGTGCAGCACGGCGCCCCGCGCCCAGTCCGGGTCGTCCCGCGCCGCTCTGCGCTCGCGCTCGTCCTCGAACCGTCGCGTCCACTTGGCGAACCCGTCCGTACCACCCACCGCACCGCCCCTCCCCGGGGCACGCCCGCCGCACCCTGAAAGGGGACGACGCAACCGGACGCCGAACCGTTCCGCGCGAGCCGTTCGGCCGTTGTGCCGTCAGCCGCTCAGGCCCAGTTCGCCCGCGCGCACCCCCGCCTGGAACCGCGACCCGGCGTCGAGGGCGTCGAGCAGTGCGGCGACCCGGCGCCGGTAGGTGCGCAGCGACATGCCCAGCTCCCGCGCGGCGGCCTCGTCCGTGGCGCCCGAGCCGAGCGCGCGCAGCACCGTCCGGCTCCCGGCGTCGAGCTGCGGCTGCTCGCCCCGGAGGAACGACGCGAGGTCGGTGGCCGCCTCCCAGGCGGCTTCGAACAGGGCGTGCACGCCGCCGACCAGGGTCGGCGCACCGGTCACGGTGTACGCGCGGCCGCCGGGCGAGTCCGCTCCGGCGAGGATCGCCCAGCGCCGGTCGATGATGATCGTCTCGTGCGGCAGGGCACTGGCCGCGATCCGCACCCGGGCACCCCGGGCGGCCAGCTCGCCCAGATGCGCCCTGCCGCCCTCGTCGGCCAGCGCGGCGGGGCTGAGCAGCTTGCGGACGCGTGAAGCGCCGCTGTCCCGCACCCGTGCCCGGGCGACCTGCCGGGCGGCGGGGCGGGGCCAGGTGTCGAGGTCGCGGGCGGCGCAGACGAACTCCTCCCGGACGGAGGAGAAGAGATGCCCGGCGCGAGCCAGCAACTCCGTGTCACCGTGCACCGTGATGCTCTCTGCCATACGGCCATTGTGCCGCGTGGGCCCGTCGGCCGGGCGTCTGTCCTCCCCCTTCACCACGGCCCGGTGGGGCGGCTGCCGGTCGCTTGGCAGCAAGCTGCCACGGGCTCGTCGGCAGGGAGCGCGCCGCGCAGGGTGAGGCCATGAGCAACGACTTCCGCCTCGGTGGCGACCTTCCGATCGGACGGATCGGCTTCGGAGCCATGCGCCTGCCCACCAACAGCTTCCACGGTCCGGCCCGCGACCCGGAGACCGGTCGCGCCGTACTGCGCCGTGCCGTGGAACTCGGCGTCAACCACATCGACACCGCCGCCTTCTACACCAGCGACGACGGCTCCGTCCGCGCCAACGACCTGATCCGCGAGGCCCTGCACCCCTACCCGGACGGCCTGGTGATCGCCACCAAGGTCGGCCCGCTGCGCACCCCGGACGGCGGCCTGGAGGCGACCACGGACCCGGGCGCGCTGCGGGCACTGGTCGAGGAGAACCTGGAGAGCCTCGGCGTCGACCGACTCGACCTGGTCTACCTCCGCATCGGCGGCATCGAACCGCCACCGCGGGGCGAGTCCGTCGCCGCCCGCTTCGAGGCGCTGGCCGCGCTGCGCGAGGAGGGCCTGATCCGGCACCTGGGCCTCAGCCACGTGGACGCCGGACACCTCGCCGAAGCGCGGGCGATCGCCCCCGTGGCGGCCGTCCAGAACCACTTCCACACCGACAAGCGCGACGACACGGAGGTGCTGGCCCGCTGCGAGGAGGCCGGCATCGCCTACGTGCCGTACTTCCCGCTGGGCGGCGGCCTGAGCGACATCCGCGGGGACCGCATCGCCAAGGTCGCGGACCGGCACGGCGCCACGGTGCCGCAGATCGCCCTGGCCTGGCTGCTCGCCTCCTCGCCCGTCACCCTGGCCATCCCCGGCACCGGCTCCCCGGCCCACCTGGAGGAGAACACGGCCGCCGGTTCGATCACCCTCACCGCGGAGGACCTGGCCGACCTCGGCTGACCGACGGTACGAACGTGTCCTTTGTCTCGGGACGGGGGCGTCCGGGGCATGGCGGGGGCGATATCTGCCGCGACGGCGGGAGAAAATCCGTCGCCGTCCCGGGAATATTCCCCGGGCGGCCGATCGGGTCAGGATTATCGCCGGGACCCGGCCGATCACGGCGTGCTAGTGTCGACGGAAGTTGCAGTTGTGGTTGGTTGCCTGAAGGTTTTTTCCGACGGGGTGATCATCACGGCGACCGGAGTGCACACAGGGTGAACTCCGAGCACCGTACCGAAGGAGAAAACATGGCTTCCGGCACCGTGAAGTGGTTCAACGCCGAAAAGGGCTTCGGCTTCATCGAGCAGGACGGCGGCGGCCCCGACGTCTTCGCCCACTACTCGAACATCAACGCGCAGGGCTTCCGCGAGCTGCTCGAGGGTCAGAAGGTGACCTTCGACATCGCGCAGGGCCAGAAGGGCCCGACGGCCGAGAACATCACCCCGGCCTGACGCTCACGCATACTCCGCAGCTGGGGCCCGCACCTTGGGGTGCGGGCCCCAGCTCGCCGCGTTTCCGGGCGCCCGCCGCCCGGCCACGCCGCGGGGGTCACCGATTTCCCCCCGCGCATTCGATTCACCCGCGTTTCCCGCAATTCACCAATTCTCCCGGTCCACTCGGCGCATCACGCCGAAATCGACCGGGTCGGCTCGTTCTTGCGATTCCCTGCGCCGCTCGTCCGCTGCGGGTCTCCCTTGATACGTGCCATATCAAGGAAGGTTCCCCATGAACCGCACACGCACCAACGACCGCAGGCGCTCCGGCGAAGGCCCCCGACGCTCCCGTTCGGCCGGCCGCCCGCAGAACTCCGGCCGCCGTCCGGCCGCCGCCCCCCAGGGCGGCGAGTTCGCGCTGCCGAAGACGGTCACCCCGGCGCTGCCCGCCGTCGAGACGTTCGCCGAACTCGACCTGCCGGCCCGCATGCTGGCCGCCCTCGGCGACCAGGGCGTGGCCGTGCCGTTCCCGATCCAGGCGGCCACCCTGCCGAACTCCCTGGCCGGACGGGACGTACTCGGCCGCGGCCGCACCGGCTCGGGCAAGACGCTCGCCTTCGGTCTCGCCCTGCTGGCCCGTACGGCCGGCAAGCGCGCCGAGCCGCGGCGTCCGCTCGCCCTGGTCCTCGTCCCCACCCGTGAGCTGGCCCAGCAGGTCACCGACGCGCTCGGTCCGTACGCCCGCGCCGTCGGCCTCAGGTCGGCCACCGTGGTCGGCGGCATGTCGATCGGCCGGCAGGCCGGGGCGCTGCGCTCCGGCGCGGAGGTCGTCGTCGCGACGCCCGGACGGCTCAAGGACCTCATCGACCGCGGCGACTGCGTCCTGGGCGACGTCGCCATCACGGTGCTGGACGAGGCCGACCAGATGACCGACATGGGCTTCATGCCGCAGGTCACCGCCCTGCTCGACCAGGTACAGCCGGACGGGCAGCGGATGCTGTTCTCGGCCACCCTCGACCGCAACGTCGACCGGCTGGTCCGCCGCTACCTGACCGACCCGGTGGTCCACTCCGTCGACCCCTCGGCCGGTGCCGTCACCACGATGGAGCACCACGTGCTGCACGTGCACGACGAGGACAAGCAGCGCGCGACCGTGGAGATCGCGGCCCGCGACGGCCGGGTCATCATGTTCCTGGACACCAAGCACCGGGTGGACCGGCTGGTGAAGCAGCTGCTGAAGAGCGGGGTGCGCGCCGCCGGACTGCACGGCGGCAAGTCCCAGCCGCAGCGCACCCGGACCCTCGCCCAGTTCAAGGACGGGCAGGTGACGGCGCTGGTGGCGACCAACGTCGCGGCCCGCGGCATCCACGTCGACAACCTCGACCTGGTCGTCAACGTGGACCCGCCCGGCGACCACAAGGACTACCTGCACCGGGGCGGCCGCACCGCCCGGGCCGGCGAGTCCGGCAGCGTCGTCACCCTGGTGACGCCGGACCAGCGGCGTGAGATGACCCGGCTGATGTCCCTGGCCGGTATCACCCCGCAGGTCACCCCGGTCCGCTCGGGCGAGGCGGACCTGGCCCGCATCACCGGTGCGCAGACGCCCTCCGGTGTCCCCGTCGTCATCGCCGCGCCGGTCGTGGAGCGCCCCCGGCGCACCGCCGCCGGCTCGGGTTCCTCGTCCCGCGGCCGCCGCGGCCGTTCCTCCTCGCAGGGGCGCGCCGGCGGACAGGGCGCCGGCGCCCAGGCCGGCCGCTCCGGCTCCGCGCAGCCGCGCACCGGCCAGGGGCGGCCCGCCGGTGAGGCCCCGCGCCGCAGGCCGCGCCGCCAGTCCGCGGGCGGGTCGGCCGGTTCGACCGGCTCGGCGGCCTGAGACCGCTCGGACATCCCTCGGACACCACCGGAAAACCCTGGAAGGCCCCTGGGACGCCCCGCCCTAGGACCGACCGGACCCACCCCCCGCCCCATCCCGCTTGTGGAGGCATCATGCGCTGTGTCATCGCCCGGTACCCGTTCGACCTCACCAAGGGCGGGGTCCTGGACTCGATGAAGGGCGTCACGCCCGAACCCGTCACCGGTGAGTCGGTCACGATCGGCCGTCGCCGCTACCCCGTCAAGCAGGTGGGCGAGGTCATCACCCGGCAGGACCGACGCGACTTCTCCGGCGGCGAGGTGACCCGGGCCATGGCCCGCCTCGGCTTCACCTGCCACCCCGCCCCCGGCGCCGAGCCCGCGCCCTCGGCGCCCGCCCCCACGCCGGTCGAGACGGCGTCCGCGCTGCTCGGCGGCACCACCGTCCCCCAGGACCACTGAGGTCAGGACAGTCCCGTGGCCCGGCCCCCGTCGTCCCAGCGGACCTCCAGCACGCGCTGGACGGCCGCGCGGTCGAGGGGGCCGAACACGTGCGGGAAGCGCGTGCCCGCGGCGACGCCCGGGGGCGGCGCGGGGTCGGCGGCCTCCCACTCGCACCTCGCGGTGAGCCGGTCCTCGTCCAGGAGGAGCGCCACCAGCGGCCGGGGCGCGGCGCGGTAGAAGGCGTTGACGACGGCGAGCGTGGTCTCCTCGTCGGGCGAGCAGTGGACGAACCCGTCCTCCGCGAGGGAGGCGGGCGCGTACGGCTGCCCCGGGTCGGCGTTCCACTCGGTGAGCGGAACCACGTGATAGATCATCGCCCTGTTGTAGCAGCCGCGCCGTCCGCGGCGGCCGGGCCGCCCTGCTCGGCGGGGTCGGGCGCCGAGGGCGTGGGCGCCACGGTGCCGGGAGTGCCCGACGGTGCCTGCCCGACGGGCGGGTCGCCCGGCTCGGCCGACGGCTCGGAAACGGACGGCTCGGAGGGCGACGGCGTGGCGGCGGGCGGGGCGGGGTCCTCGGTCGGCAGTGCGGCACCGGTGCCGGGCGCCCGTGTGGAGTCCCTCGGCGGGGCCGGGCTCGGCGAGACCTCGGGTGTCGGGGCGGCCGGGGCCGGGGCCATGGGGGGCGCCGGGCGCGTGGACGGGGTGGGGGCCGCCCAGTGCAGCGGCAGCGCGATCAGTGCGGCGGCGGCAGCGGTCGCGGCGGCACCGGCGGCGGCGCGCAGCAGGCGGCGCCGGGACGCCGCCCGGCGGATCGCCTCGTAGCGGCCCGGCGGCGGCCCCAGGAAATCGGCGCCCGGACGCAGGACCACCAGCAGCGGATCGTCGCCGTCGCGTTCGAAGCCGGGCTCGTCCATCTCGTCCTCAAGGCGTGTGGTCAAGGCTTCTCCTCAGATGGACGCGGAGCAGTTCGCGGGCCGCGTGCAGGTCGGCCTTGACGGTTCCCTCCTTGCGTCCGGTGAGCACGGACACCTCCCGGATCGGCATGTCGGCGTAGTAGTGGAGCAGGATCGGCACGCGCAGGCGCTCCGGCAGGGACTGTACGAGCAACCGCACCGAGGGGTCGGCCTGTTCGGGGTGCGGACGCACGGCGACCTCCGCGGTGACCCGGCGCACCGCCCGGCGCTCGCGCTCCAGCTTGCGCCAGTGGTCGCGGACGAGGTTGGCGGCGGTGACGTAGAGGAAGCCGCGGGGCTCCTCCACGGACGTCCAGCGGGCCCAGAGCCGGGTGAACGCCTCCGAGGCGATCTCGTGGGCCGTCTCGTCGTCGTCGACGAGCCGGCGGCACCAGCCGGCGAGGCGCGGATACAGGGCGGCGAACAGCTCGGACGCCGCCCTGTCACGGGACCGTTTCAACGCTCTCCATGGTCGTGAGGGTATGCGGTGCGTACTAGGGCCTGTGCCGGGTGCCCTTGGTGGCGCTCAGTCCGGCGAAGACGATCACGTTGTCCCGGTACTCCTCGCCGTCGCGCGGGCCGCCGCAGGTGATGAGCCGCAGCTCCGGTCCGGCCACGTCCCCGTAGACGTCCTCCGTCGGGAAGTCCGCCTTCGCCACCGTCCGTACGGCCGTGACCGTGAACTCGGCGGCGGTGCCGTTCTCCAGGCGCGTCTCGATCCGGTCGCCGCGGTGCAGGCGCGCCAGGTGACGGAAGACCCCGTCGCCGTACCTGCCCACCGTGACGTGGCCGAGGAGGACCGACGGCCCCACCTGGCCCGGGGTCGGCGAGTGCCGGTACCAGCCGGCGCGGTCGTCGTCCGTGACGGGCGGGACCTCCACCGTGCCGTCCGCGGCCAGCCCTAGGCCCATCACCGGGGTGTCGACCCCGAGAGCGGGGATGCGCAGCCCCACGGGCACCGAACGCGCCAGGGGCCGCACCGGCTTCGCGGGGGCCTGCGCGGGCGGTGCCGCCGTGGCCGTCGTGGGCGCCGGGCGGCCGGGGGCGGTGTCGGCGTCCCCCTGGCCGCCGCCGCAGCCCACGAGCAGCGCGGCCAGTGCGGCGGTCGCGAGGGCGCGGCCGGGGCGCGGGATCATGCGCCGGTCGCCGCCGCCCGTCGGCGGCGGACGACGAAGAGCACCGCGCCGCCCGCGAGGAGCACCCCGCCGGCGCCCGCCCCGACCACGGACGCGTCGGTCCCGGCGGGGTCCGTGGGCGCCGCCACCCCGGTGTCGGCCGCGCCCTCGGGTACGACGGAGACCTGGCCGTCGGCGGGCGCGGGGGCCGGTGCCTCGGTCGGCTCGGCGGCGGGGACGCTGACGGACGGGGCGGGCGCGGGGGTCGCGTCGCCCGGCCCGGTGCCGGGGCTCGGGGCGCTCTCGGCGGGGGCGGAGGGGACCGGGGTGGGGCCGTCGGCGAACGCGGGCGCGGTGCCCGCCAGTACGGCGGTGCAGGCCAGGGCCACGGCGGTGAGGATGGTTCGGCGCATCGGGTCGCTCTCTCTCGTCGTCGGCGCACCACGTGGGGGGTGGTGATGCGGGTCGGACGGAGAGACGAGGCGGGGACCGGGCGGGTTGTAAAGGAATGGCAAAGTCGCCGGGGCGGTCGCGGCCGCCCGCGCTCCTTACGGACCCGTGACGTGCCGGGCGGCGAGCCCGGTCCGGCGCCCTGGCGGGCCTAGCGTGGCGGGCATGCGCGTACTGGTCACCGGCAGCGCCGGTTTCATCGGGTCCCACGTCGTGGAGGCCCTGCGGGAGCACGGGCACGAGCCCGTCGGCTACGACGTCCGCGAGGACCCCGGCGCCGACGTGCGCGATCCGGCGGCCCTCGGGCGGGCGCTGGCCGGGGTGGACGCCGTGTGCCACCAGGCGGCGATGGTCGGCCTCGGCGACGGGGTCGCCGACGCGGCGGAGTACGTCTCCCGCAACGACCTCGGCACCGCCGTGCTGCTCGCCGCGATGGCCGGTGCGGGCGTCCCGCGGCTGGTGCTCGCCGGGTCGATGGTGGTGTACGGGGAGGGGCGGTACGCGTGCCCCCGGCACGGGGTGGTGCGGCCGGGACCGCGCGCCGTCGCCGACCTGGACGCGGGCCGGTTCGAGCCCGCGTGCCCGGAGTGCGGTGCGGAGCTGTCACCGGGGCTGGTCGGCGAGGACGCCCCGGCCGACCCGCGCAACGTGTACGCCACGACCAAGCTGGCCCAGGAGCACCTGGCCGCCGCCTGGGCGCGGACGACCGGCGGGACGGCGGTGTCGCTGCGCTACCACAACGTGTACGGCCCCCGGATGCCCCGCGACACCCCGTACGCCGGTGTCGCCTCCTTCTTCCGTTCCGCGCTGGCCCGCGGCGAGGCCCCGCGCGTCTTCGAGGACGGCCGCCAGCGCCGGGACTTCGTGCACGTGCGGGACGTGGCCGCGGCGAACGTGGCGGCGCTGGAGGCCGCCGGGCCGCCACAGGGTGCCCTCAACGCCTACAACACCGGCAGCGGTGAGCCGCACACGGTGGGCGAGATGGCCACCGCGCTGGCCGCCGCCCACGGTGGCCCCGAGCCCGTCGTCACCGGCGAGTACCGCCTCGGCGACGTCCGCCACATCACCGCCGACTCCGCCCGCCTGCGGACCGAGCTGGGCTGGCGCCCCCGGGTGGGATTCGCCGAGGGCATGCGGGAGTTCGCCCGAGCGGGCCTGCGGAGCGCGTGACGCAGGGGGCCCGCGCCGGCGGCACGGTCCGCCGGAGCGGGCGCCGCGCCGGTCAGGCCTCCGCCAGCGGCAGGGTCACCTCGAAGCGGCAGCCGCCGGGGATGTTGCGGACCGTGGCCCGGCCGCGGTGGGCCTCGACGATGCCGCGGACGATGGCGAGGCCCAGACCCGCCCCGGCCGGGGGCGTACGGGCGTGGGTGCCGCGCCAGCCGGTGTCGAAGACCCGCGGCAGGTCCTCCTCGGGGATGCCGCCGCAGCCGTCGGTCACGGAGACCACCACGCCGTCGGCGGACCGCTCGGCGGCGACCGCGACCGTGCCGTCGGCCGGGGTGCGGCGGATCGCGTTGACCAGCAGGTTGCCCAGGACCCGGCTCATCTCCTTGCCGTCCACCTCGACCGGTACGGCCGCCACCGCGTCGCCGACCAGCCGTACGCCCTGCCGGCGCGCGAGCGGGTCCGCGCCCGCGAGGGCGTCGCCGACCAGGTCGTAGAGCGAGATCCGGGCCGGGCTGAGGACGAGCGTGCCGGCGTGGATGCGGGAGAGTTCGAAGAGGTCGCCGACCATGTCGTTGAGGCGTTCCACCTCGGCGCGGATCTGCCGCAGGTAGCGGTCGGGGTCGGCGGCGACCCCGTCCTCCAGCGCCTCGGACATGGCGCGCAGCCCCGCCAGCGGGGTACGCAGGTCGTGCGAGATCCAGGCGACCAGCTCGCGCCGGGAGGTCTCCAGGGCCCGCTCCCGCTCCCGGGACCGGGCGAGCCGGGCACTGGTGGCCGCCAGTTCGCGGCTGAGCGCGTCCAGTTCGGCGGTCGCCGGGGTGGTGGGGGCCGCGTAGTCGCCTTCGTCGCCGAACGAGCGGGCCGCCGCCGCCAGTTCACGGCTGCGGGCGACCACCCAGCGGCCCAGCAGCAGCGCCGTGGCCAGGGAGACGACGGCCGCCATCGCCACGACGGTGGTGACGACGGACAGGTCGTGCGGGGACAGGAACATCGCCCACGCGACGGCGAGCGTGCCGGCGAGCATGGCGAGGACGGCGACCGCCGCGACCACGGCGAGGGACGCGGTCAGTGAGCGCCGCCGGATCAGGCGCAGCACGGCCGCGCCCAGCAGGCCGGTGGCGGCGGCGCCCGCGAAGGCGTAGAGGGCGATGAGGAGCGTGGCGTGCACGGTCAGTCCGCCTCCCGGCCGGCGGGGTCGAAGCGGTAGCCCACGCCCCACACCGTCCGGATCAGCCGGGGCCGGGCCGGATCGTCCTCGACCTTGCCCCGCAGCCGCCGGACGTGGACGGTCACGGTGGACAGGTCGCCGAAGTCCCAGCCCCACACCTCGCGCATCAGCTCCTCCCGGGCGAACGCCCGCCCGGGGTGGCGCAGGAAGAAGACGAGAAGGTCGAACTCGCGGAGCGTGAGGGCGAGTTCGGTGCCGTTCTTGGTGGCCCTGCGGGAGGCCGGGTCGGCGGTGAGACCGGCCGCGGACGGCGGGCTGGGTGCCGGGGCCGGCCGGGTGCGGCGCAGGACGGACTCCACCCGCAGCACCAGTTCCCGCGGGCTGAACGGCTTGGTGACGTAGTCGTCGGCGCCGACCTCCAGGCCGAGGACCCGGTCGTCCTCGTCGCCCCGCGCGGTCAGCATGATGACCGGCACCGGCCCCCGTCCGCGCAACCGCCGGCACACCTCCAGTCCGTCCATGCCGGGCAGCATCAGGTCGAGCACCACCAGGTCCGGACGGTTCACGGCGGCCCGCTCGAGCGCGGCCGGCCCATCACCGACCCGGTCGACGCGATAACCGGCACGCACCAGATAACCGGCCACCACCTCCGCGACGGTGGGATCGTCGTCCACGACGAGAACCCGGGCGGGGGCGGCGGCGGATTCGGCTGCGGGTTCAGCCGCGGAGGCGGTTGCGGGCTCGGCCGCCGGGGCGGCCGCGGATTCGGCCTCAGGACCAGCCCCCGGGACGGCGGCGGGTTCGGCCGCGCGTCCAGCCGTGGGGACCGCCGTGGGCTCCGCCGCAGGAGAGGCGGTGGATTCGGGCGCGGGTCCAGCCACCGGGGCGGCCGTGGATCCGGCCGTGGAGACGGTCGCAGGCCCGGCCGCGGGGACGGTCGCGGGTTCGGCGGCCGACGGGGCCGGTGGAGCGGGCTCGGGGGGCTGCTGGTGCATGTGCCCAGCCTCGCACCGTGTCCTCGTCGGTGTGCCTGCCGTGGGCGGCCGGGCCGCCGACGTCCGTGTTTCGTAAGGAGTGGAAGCCCGATTCGTCCGGTTCCGGTTCGTAGGGTGAACGCCGTGACCACCTCGCCCGCTCCGGACGTCGACGTCGTACTCCCCTGTCTGAACGAGGCCGGGGCCCTCCCCTGGGTCCTGGACCGCGTGCCGGCCGGCTGGCGTGCGCTCGTCGTCGACAACGGCTCCACCGACGGCTCGGCGGACCTCGCCCGCTCGCTCGGCGCCACGGTCGTGACCGAGCCGCGCCGCGGTTTCGGCGCCGCCTGCCACGCCGGGCTGAGAGCCGCGACCGCCGACATCGTCTGCTTCTGCGACTGCGACGCCTCCCTCGACCCGTCCCTGCTGATCCCCTTCGTGGACGAGGTCCGCGCCGGCACCTCCGACCTCGTGCTCGGCCGCCGACGACCGCGGACCAGGGACGCGTGGCCCGTGCACGCCCGTGCGGGCAACCTCGCCCTGGCCCGGATGCTGCGCCGCCGCACCGGCCTGCGGCTGCACGACCTCGGCCCGCTGCGCGCCGCCCGCCGCGAGCGGCTGCTCGGCCTCGGTCTCACCGACCGGCGCAGCGGCTACCCGCTCCAGATGGTGGTCCGGGCGGCCGACGCGGGCTGGCGGATCGCCGAGCACGACGTCCCGTACCTGCCCCGCACCGGCGCCTCGAAGGTGACCGGGACCTGGCGCGGCACCTGGCACGCGGTGCGGGACATGCGCCGCGTGCTGGCCGAGCCGCCGGCCGGCCGTGCGGGGACCGGCGAGCGGAGCGGCGTCCGGTGACCGCCACGACCACCCTCCTCGTCATCGCCAAGGAACCGCGCCCCGGCCGGGTCAAGACCAGGCTCACCCCGCCCTTCACCCCCGCCGAGGCGGCCGCGCTGGCCGAGGCGGCCCTCGCCGACACCCTGAGCGCCGTGGCCGCGACGCCCGCGCGGCGCCGGGTCCTTGTGCTCGACGGCGCCCCCGGCCCCTGGCTGCCGCCCGGCTTCGACGTCGTACCGCAGGGCGCGGGCGGTCTCGACGCACGCCTCGCGGACGCGTTCGCCGGGTGCGCGGGGCCCGCCCTGCTGATCGGGATGGACACCCCCCAGGTGACGCCGGACCTGCTCGACGTGGACTTCCGCGACTGCGACGCGTACTTCGGCCCGGCCGAGGACGGCGGCTTCTGGGCCCTCGGTCTGGCCCGGCCGGAGCCCGCCCTGCTGCGGGGCGTGCCCATGTCGACGCCGGTGACGGGAGCCGTGCAGCGCGAGCGGCTCCTGACGGCGGGGCTGCGGGTGTGCGACCTGCCGCCCCTGCGTGACGTCGACACCGCCGCCGACGCCCGCGCCGTCGCCGCCCTGGCCCCGTACGGCCGCTTCGCCGCCCGGCTGGCGGTCTGCACACCGGCCCCGGACCGGCGGGCGAGCCGGTGAAGGCGGAGGGGACCACGCGCCTCGCCCCCGGCCGGCCGTCCCCCCACCCCGCCCGGGAGACCCCCGACCCCGCGTGGGAAGCCTCCGACCCCTACACCGCCGCCCTGCGGTCGGGACACGGGCCGCTGTTCCTGCGCCGCGCCGACGGCTGGCTGCTGCCGCTGGAGGTGGAGCGCTGGTGCGCCCGGGCCGACGCGGTCGACCTGGAGGTGCTGGACCGCTCCGAGGGCGCCGTGCTCGACGTGGGCTGCGGACCCGGCCGACTGGTGGCCGAACTCGCCGCCCGGGGCCGGACCGTGCTCGGCATCGACGTCAGCGAGGCCGCCGTGACCCGCACCGTGCGGCTCGGCGGGCCGTCCCTGCGGCGCTCCGTGTTCGAGCCGCTGCCCGGCGAGGGACGCTGGGACACCGTCCTCCTCATGGACGGCAACATCGGCATCGGCGGCGACCCCCGTGCCCTGCTCGCCCGCGTCGCCGCCCTGCTCGCACCCGGCGGCCTGCTGATCGCCGAGACGGCCCCGGCCGACGTCGACGAACGCGCCCACGTGCAGCTCGTCGACGTCACCGACGCCCGCGCCCGCACCGCGGGCAGCCCGTTCCCCTGGGCCCGGATCGGCACCCGCGCCCTGCTGCGCCGTGCGGGCGCCGCCGGCTGGCGGACCGCCGGTCAGTGGACGTCGGGGGAGCGCCGCTTCGTCGCGCTGCGCAGCAGCCGCCCGGCGAGCAGCACCGCCGAGCCGCCGAACAGCGCCGCCGTGATCAGCAGCCAGCGGGTGAGGAAGCCGTCCGCCGACAGCCCGGCGACCCCCGCGTAGCTCGCGTCGACCCGGCCGCCGATCAGCGGGAACCACACCAGCAGGAGCAGCCCGGAACAGGCCGCCGGGAACCGGACGTACGAGGTCCACTCCCGGTGGCGCACCGCGCCGAGCCCGCGCGTGAGCGCCCGGTCCGCCACCGAGTACAGCGGCAGCAGCACCAGGTCGTGCAGGAGCGCCGCCCCCACGAACCAGAGGGCCACGCCGAGCCAGTCGTCGGCGAGCAGCCGCACGCCCGCGTAGCCCGCGAGCGCGAAGGAGCAGGCCAGCAGGAGGATCTGGAAGGGGCTGCCGATCCGGGGCCGAAGCCCGCGCACCCCGCGTACGCGCTTCATCCCAGGTCTCCGAACGTCATCCGGGCCACCCACTTGGTGTTCAGCACGCCGGGGGCGGCGGGCACGATGATCCGGGCCGGGTGGCCGTGGTCCGGGCTCAGCTCCGCGCCGTTGACGTACAGGGCGAGCAGGGAGCGCGGGTCGGCCACCTGGTTGGCGCGCAGGGCCCCGCTGCGGAAGGCGCCGCGCCGCTGGAGGGATTCGACGAACACGTCCGGCGGGTCGTCCTCGTGGCCCACGCGCGCGGCCAGGTCCCGCAGCCGCACCCCGCGCCACCACTGGTCGGACGTCGACCAGCCCTCGACGCAGGCGATGGGCAGGGCCACGCCGTGCTGCTCCATGGCGAGCAGTTCGGCCCGGCTGAACCGGACGGTTCCCGCGCGGCCCGTGACGACGAGCCGCCAGGTGTCCGCACGGGTCTCGGCCGGGTCGATGCCCACGTGGGCGGCGGTCTTGTTGATCTGGAAACCGTTCGGACCGCTGCCCGGCTCGGGTCCGCCGTGCGGGGAGAGCACGGCCGTGGCCCGCAGCGGCCCGTCGAACCCGCGCCCCGCGCTGGTGGCGAACATCAGGAGCGAGCCGCCCCCGACGAACCACAGGGCCCCGCGCCGCGAGACGGTGGGCGCGGCCGGCCGAGGCGAGACCAGGTCGTCGCGCTCCTCGCGCATCGCCCGGAGGTTGCGCAGCGCGGCCGGCGTCTTCAGCACGGCGTGCGCGACGAACGCCGCGAAGAAGACCCAGGCGCCGTAGAAGTGCAGCGGGTAGAAGGAGCCGGGGAACAGGTAGTCCAGCTGGATGTTGAGCACCCCGGTGACGAACTCGAACAGCGCGCCGCCGACCAGCAGCAGCAGCGAGATCCGCTCCAGCGCGTGGGCGAGCGAGCGGACCGGCGGCAGGGTGAACAGCCTCGGCACCACCGACCACAGCTTGGCCAGCAGCACCGGGATCAGGACCAGCCCGAGGGTCACGTGGACGCCCTGCGTGAGGCGGTACAGCCAGGGCGGGTCGGTCGGCCAGGCGAAGAGGTAGAAGCCGAGGACCCCCTTGTCCGGGGTCTTGTCGTTGACCGGCGACAGATCGGGGTTGTAGGCGGCGTACGAGAGCAGCCCGGTCACGAACAGCACGGTGATGCCGACGAGCAGGACGAGGCCGAGCACCGACGTGAACCAGGGGCCGCGCAGCGGGCTGCGCCAGAAACCCGGGGAGGAGGGAAGCCGTGGGGCGAGGTCGCGCATGTGCCGACCGTAGGCCGGGAGATGCCCTCCGGACGGTCCGCGACCCATGACGAAACGCTGACGTCCGCCCCGCGCACCGCCCGCCGCGTGATCTCCCGGCCTACGGTGCCGGGGTGACCTCGACCCGCCAGCGCTCCGTCCCCCGCGACCTGTACGCCGCGGCGGCCGCCGTGCTGCTCGTGACGGCCGCCGTCCTGGTCGGCCGGTACGCGTACACCTACGACGACCTGATCGTCGGCTGGCCGCCGCTGCTGGGCCGCTGGGACCCGCACCCGGGCCCCGGCACCCCGGCCGCGCTGCTGGTCGCGGCGGCGGTCGTGGCGTACGGCCCGGCCGTCGCCGCCCGGCTGCCGTGGCGCGCGCTGCTGCCCGCGGCGTGGGGCGGGGCGCTGGCCTGGATCTGGTCGCTGGCGCTGGTCGACGGGTGGGAACGGGGGGTCGCCGGACGGCTCACCACGAGCCAGGAGTACCTCTCGGTCATCGACCGCTGGCACGACGTCCCGGCGACCCTGCGCGACTTCACCGGGCACATCCTGCTGCACTCCCCCGACAACTGGCCCGCGCACGTCGCAGGGCATCCCCCGGCGGCCACGCTCATCTACGTGCTGCTCGACCGGATCGGGCTCGGCGGCGGGGGCTGGGCCGGGGCGTTCACCATCACCGTGGGCGCGTCGGGGGGCGTGGCGGTGCTGGTGGCGGTGCGGGCGCTGGCGGACGAGCGGCTCGCCCGGCGGGCGGCGCCCTTCCTGGTGCTGGCACCGGCCGCGGTGTGGCTGGGCACGTCGGCCGACGGCTGCTTCGCGGCGGTCGCCGCGTGGGCGGTGGCGCTGCTGGCCCTCGCGGTCACCGGGCGCTCTCCGTGGTGGGCGGCGGGCTCGGGACTGCTGTTCGGGCTGACCTGCTACCTCTCGTACGGCCTGACGCTGTTCGCGGTGATCGCGGCGGCGGTGCTGCTGCTCGGCCGGCAGGGGGTGCGGGAGCGGCCGGTGCTCCTCGTGCCGCTGCTGGCGGGGGCGGCGGCGGTGCCGGTGGCGTTCACGATGGCCGGGTTCGACTGGTGGGAGGCGTACCGCCTGCTGGTCACCCGCTACTACGAGGGCGCGGGCGGGGTCCGCCCGTACGGCTACTGGGTGTGGGCCAACCTCGCCTGCACGGTGCTCATCACGGGCCTGGCGACGGCGGCGGGGCTGCGGCGGACCGGGGGCGTGCTGGCCGTCCGGTGGCGGGCCGGGGGCGGGCGGGCCGGGGAGATCCGGCTGGCGTTCCTCGTGGCCGCCGCGCTGATCGCGCTGCTGGCGGCCGACCTGTCGGGCATGAGCAAGGCGGAGACGGAACGCATCTGGCTCCCCTTCGCCCTGTGGCTCCTCGCGGCCTGCGCCTTCCTCACCCGCCCGCGCGGCTGGCTGACGGCGCAGGCGGTCCTGGCCCTGCTCCTCAACCACCTGCTGGCCACCGGTTGGTGACGGCGGGCGCGGGCGCACACACACGCCGAGGGCCCGCACCGTGCGGTGCGGGCCCTCGATACAAACGTGGACGTACGCCGGGCGTACGTCGCGCAGTGTTACGCGGGGACGATGTTCTCCGCCTGCGGGCCCTTCTGGCCCTGCGTGACGTCGAAGTTCACCCGCTGGCCCTCCTGGAGCTCACGGAAGCCCTGCGCGTTGATGTTCGAGTAGTGGGCGAAGACGTCGGCGCCGCCGCCGTCCTGCGCGATGAAACCGAAGCCCTTTTCGGCGTTGAACCACTTCACGGTACCGGAAGCCATGCTTTTTTCTCCTAGGCAGTGCTGAAGGCCCACACCGTGCGGGCCCTCCCATCGCTGCGATGATCACCTGCCCGGGAAACCCGGTAACACAAATGGCAACCACAACTGCAACTGATGTCCAGCCTAGCACGTAATACATCAACAGCCAGGGAAGAAATCACCGGCAAAGATCTACCCTTTTCCCCGCCGGACAATTATTCCCGCGCCGGACGAATAATTGTTTCAGCGGGACGAGATTTCCGTTCGCCGCGGTGCCGCTCAGCGTCCGAGGACCAGGACGCCGTACCGGCCGAGCACGGACGACTGAAGGGTGTCGCCCTCGGCGTATCGCCAGCCCCAGGAGCGCAGTGCCTGCACGGTCGCGCCGTCGGTGCGGTCCACCAGCGTGATGCCGAGGGCGGCGTCGTGCTCGGCGAGCAGACGGGTCTGCAGGCGCCGGGCGAGGTTCCAGGCACGGTCCTGGTGCTGTCGGCGCACCCGGGCCGGGACGACGATCCCGGAGACCAGGAAGAGCCCGCCCGACGCGGCGACGGGCAGCACGGTCCTGGGCAGGTACGGCGCCAGGCCCCGCACGCCGCGCGGGTCGCCGCCGGGCACGGGGTAGCCGTAGGCACAGCCGGTCAGAACGGTGGTCTCCGCTATCAGCAGGCAGAAGCCCGGACGCCGTACGTCGGCGCCCAGGTGACGCAGGAAGGCGCCGCGGGCCATGTTCCACGCCCGGGGGCCGCCGCCGGAGGTCTGCGCGTACAGGTCGCCCAGCTCGGCGAAGCGGTCCTCGATCTGACGCCGGGTCAGTGGCCGCAGCCGTTCGCCGGCCTGCGGCGAGGAGCCGTACACCCGCCCCGGACGCCGCGGGCCCGGCCGGTGGTTTCCGGCGGACCGCTCGGGAGGCTCTGTGGTCGCCGGCCGCACCGGCACGTGCACCGTCATGAGGCGAGTCCTGCCCCGGGCTCGGGCGGATCCGGCCCGGCGTCGTCGATCGCCGGAAGCGGCACCGGTGTCGGGGCCGGTGCGCGGCATGCCCCCGGTTCCTCCACCGTACTGCGGGCCCCGCCCCCCGTCCCGGTGGGTCAGCTCCCGCAGGGGAGGTCCACGTCGAGGACGGTGGGACCGCCGGGCGGGCTGGTCAGGCGCAGGGTGCCGTCCAGGGCCGCGACGCGGCGGCGGATGCCGGTCAGGCCCGAGCCGCCGTCCTCGTCGGCGCCGCCCCGGCCGTCGTCCTCGACCAGCAGGCGCAGCCGGCCCCCACGGGCCCGGACCGTGACCGAGGCCCGTGCGGCACCGCTGTGCTTCGCGATGTTGGTGAGCGCCTCGGCCACCACGAAGTACGCCGTCGCCTCGACCGACGCCGCGCACCGCTGGGGCACGTCGGCCTCGACGCGGCACGGCACCCCGCAGTCCGCCGCCAGCCCCGACAGCGCGTCCGCGAGGCCGCGGTCGGCCAGGACCGGCGGCAGGATGCCCCGCGCCACCGAACGAAGCTCCGCCAGCGCCTGCTCCGCCGCGGACTGCGCCCGTTCCAGCAGCTCGTCCGCCCCGGCGGGGTCGCGCGCCGCCATCCGCCGGGCCGCGCCGAGCAGCACCGTCACCGACACCAGCCGGTTCTGCGCGCCGTCGTGCAGGGACCGTTCGATCCGGCGCAGTTCGGTGGCGTGCGCGTCCAGCGCCGCGGCCCGGGTGGCGGTCAGTTCCGCCACCCGCAGCGACAGGTCCGTGTCCGGGCCCGCCGCGAGCAGCCGCCGGGCCGGGGCCGCCTGGAGCCGGGCCATGCCGGGTCCCAGGCCCAGGAGGATCGCGGTCCAGCCCACGCCCAGCAGCGTCGCCGCGAGCGCGTCCAGCCAGGTGTGCGCGGTGCCGACACCGACGGACGTGGTCGTCGCGTCCTCGGGGACCAGCCGCCACCACAGCGGGAAGGTGGCGTCCCGGACGGCGCAGAACGGCAGCAGGAAGCCGAGCAGCCCCAGCAGGAATCCCAGGGTGGCGTGCCGGACCAGCCAGCTCAGCTCGCGCCGGGTGGTGGGGTCGGCCAGGGCGGGCCGCAGCCGGGTGGGCGGCGGGTCGGGCGGGACGATCTCGATGCCCCGGCGGGACAGGCGTTCCCGTTCCCGGCGGGCGAGCCCGTGCAGGGCACGCAGGGCGGCGGGGGCGAGCAGCAGGCCCACGCCGACCGGCGCGGCCACGGCGGCCAGGGCCACCAGCAGCAGCACGCCCAGCGCCAGGAACGCCGTGCCGAGACCGCCGACGAGCTGCCCCGTCGCCGCACCGGCGGCGCGCAGGGTCCGTACGGCGGTCTCCCGCACGGATGTGATCGGCACCGTCATCCGCCTGCCTCCCTCCGGGCGGTGGGCCCCGCTCCGGCGTGGCCGACCCTATGCCGCCGTACGGGCCGGTGACGGGTGCGGAGCCGGAAAGTACAGCCTGCTGTACCTCGGACCGGGCGGCCCACGGGATCGGCCGCCGGGGGCCCCGGTCCATAGCGTCGGAGACCACCGAGAGCGACGCCGACGGAGGCCGCAGCCATGACGCACCAGGACCACCGGGACCAGCGGAACCACCCGGACCACCAGGACCACCGGGACCCCTATCGGCTGGGCACACCCCGGGCCGTTCCCGGCTCCGGCCCCGGCGACGGCCCGGACGCCGTCTCCCGCGGGGACGTCCTGCGGACGCTGCTGTGGGCCGTGGTGGTGCTCAGCGCGGTCGCCAACATGGCCCTCTCCTTCACCGGTGCCGCGACCGCGCTGCACCTGGCCAGCGGCGTGGTCACCGTGCTCGCCGCCGGGACCCTCGTCGTGCGCGGTCTGCGGGGGCGGCGATGAGCACCGCCGCCCTTCCGGCCGTCACCGCGCGCAGGGCGCCCGCCATCGCCCTGGACCGGGTCGCCCGGACGTACCCGGGCGGCGTACGGGCCCTGGACGAGGTGTCGCTGACCGTGGAACACGGCACGTTCCTCGCGGTGATGGGGCCCTCGGGGTCCGGCAAGAGCACGCTGATGCACTGCGCCGCCGGCCTCGACTCCCCCACGTCCGGCAGCGTCCGCATCGACGGGCAGGAGATCTCCGGCCTGAACGAGACCCGGCGCACCGAACTGCGCCGCGAACGCGTCGGTTTTGTGTTCCAGGCATACAACCTGATCCCCTCGCTCAGCGTCGAGGACAACATCACGCTGCCGCTGCGGCTGGCCGGCCGGCGCCCGGACCGGGACTGGCTGCGGACACTGACCGAACGGGTGGGGCTGGCCGACCGGCTGTCGCACCGCCCGGCCGAGCTGTCCGGCGGCCAGCAGCAACGGGCCGCCGTCGTACGGGCGCTGGCGGCGAAGCCCGCCGTCGTCTTCGCGGACGAGCCGACCGGCGCGCTGGACCTGCGCAGCGCCCACCAGGTGCTCGGGCTGCTGCGCGCACTCGTCGACGACCTCGGTCAGACCGTGGTGATGGTCACCCACGACCCGGCCGCCGCGGCCCGCGCCCACCGGGCGCTGGTGATGGCCGACGGCCGGGTGGTCGAGGCCCTGGAGCGGCCGACGGCCCCGCGACTGGCCGAGCGGCTCGTGGCGTTGGGGGAGCGGTAGACATGCTGCACCTCGCCCTGCGCATGGCCGCGCACCGGATCACCGCACTGCTCGCCGTGGCGTGCGCGGTGCTCGGCGGCGCGGCCCTGATCACCACCACCGGCGTGCTCGCCGAGTCCGGGCTGCGCTCGCAGCTGCCGCCCGGTCGGCTCGGCGGCGCGGACGTCGTGGTCGCCGCCGAGCAGGAGTTCCACCCGAGCGGTGACCTGCCGATCGCGCTGCCCGAGCGGGCCGCGGTCCCGGCCTCGCTCGTCGACCGGCTGGCCGCCCTGCCCGGCGTCACCGCGGCCGTCGGCGACATCGGCTTCCCCGCCGCGCTGCTCGACGGGCGTGGCCGGCCCGTCCCCGTCGCTCAGGACCCGGCCACCGCGGGCCACGGCTGGTCCTCGACGCGGCTGCTGGCGGGCGCGCGGGTCGAGGGGCGGGCGCCGTCCGGCGCGAAGGGGGTCGCCGTGGACGCGACGGCGGCCGACGCGGCGGGCCTCGCGGTGGGCGACCGGGTCCGGGTCGTGGCGAACGGCCGCCCCGCCGCGTACTACCGGGTCTCCGCACTGGTCGACGCCCCGGGCGCGGGCGGCGTCTACTTCGCGGACCGGACGGCCGCCGCGCTGGCCGGGCGCGACGCCGGGAGCGAGGGCCCGCGCGCCGGGACCGTCGACCTGGTCGGCCTGCGGGCCGCCGACGGTGTCGGAGAACGGGTCGCCGCCGCCGTCCGCGAGGAAGTGGCGGGCACCGGTCTGCAGGTGACCACCGGCGCGGACCGGGGCGAGGCGGTGGCACCCGGTGTGGGGTCGGCGCGCTCGCTGCTGATCCTGCTCGCCGGTTCGCTCGGCGGGATCGTGCTGCTGATCACCGGGTTCGTCGTCGCGGGCGCGCTGGGCGTGACCATCGCCGGGCAGCGCCGCGACCTGGCGCTGATGCGGGCCGTCGGCGCGACCCCGAAGCAGATCCGCCGCCTGGCCGCCGCGCAGTCGACGGTCGTCGCGGTGATCGCGCTGGTGCCGGGCGTGGCGGTCGGCTACCTGCTGGCGGGACGCTTCCGGGACATGCTGGCCGGCCGCGACGTCCTCCCGGACGAACTCCCGCTCGCGCTGAGCCCGTTGCCCGCGCTCGCCACCCTGCTCCTGGTGGTGGCGGCCGTACGGTTCTCCGCCCGGTGCGCGGCCTGGCGCACCTCGCGGATGCCCGCCACCGAGGCGGTCGCCGAGTCGCGCAGCGAGCCGCGCACACCGCCGCGGGGGCGGACCACCGCTGGGCTGCTGCTGATCCTCGGTGCCTGTGCGCTCTCGGTGGTGCCGCTGCTGTCCCGGACGGTCCTCGGGGCCGCGGTCACGTCCATCGCGGGCATCCTCGCCGCGATCGGCCTGTCGCTCTCCGGCCCGGCGCTGGTCCGGAGCGCGGGCGAGGCCGTCGTACGGCGGCTGCGGCCCGGGGTGGCGGCGCCGACGTGGCTGGCGCTGTCCAACGTACGGGCCTACGCCCTGCGGCTGTCGGGGGTGGTCAGTCCGCTGGCCATGGGCATCGTCTTCGTGCTGACCTACACCCTCACCCAGACCACGGTGCTGGCCGCCACCTCCGAGGACACCCGCACCGGCACCCTCGCCCAGTACGAGCTGACGGCACCGGCCCTGGGCGGGCTGCCCGACGGCACCCTGTCCGCCGTGCGGGACGTGCCCGGCGTACGGGCGGCGGAACCGGCGGGGACGACCACGGTGGTGTGGGAGTACGAGGAGCTGGGCGAGCCCGCGGCCGAGTCGGCCCCGGCGATGATCCTGGCGCCGGACGCCGGGGACGTCGTGGACCTCGGGGTGACGGACGGCGGCCTGGACCGGCTGACCGGGGCGACGGTCGCCGTCAGCCGCGAGGCGGCCCGCACGCGCGGCGCCGGGCTCGGCAAGCGGGTGCGGCTGGTGCTCGGCGACGGGGCGCGCGTCGACGCCCGGGTCGTCGCCGTGTACGACCGGGGGCTGGGCTTCGGCCCGGTCGTCCTCTCCCGCGAACTGGCCGCCGGGCACACCACGACCGGCCTCGACCAGCGGGCCCTGGTCCGCACCGACGGCACGCGGGAGGCGGGGCGGGCGCTCGCCCACCTGGCCGCCGGCCGTCCCGGGCTCGCCGTCGCGAGCACCGCCCCGGACGCCACCGGTGCGGACGCGCCGCCCGAGGTGTGGATCAACCTGGCGGTGGTCGTGGTGCTCCTCGGCTATCTGCTGCTGAGCATCGCCAACAAGCTGGTCGCCGCCACCGCCCAGCGCCGGGCGGAGATCGCCGCGCTGCGCCTGGTGGGCACGACCCCGCGGCAGATCCGCGCGATGATGCGCCGCGAGGCCGCGGTGATCGCCGCCGCGGCCCTCGTCTCCGGCCTCCTGCTGTCCGCCGTGCCCCTGGCCCTCCTCGGCCAGGGCTTCCTCGGCCACCCCTGGCCGGCGGGCCCGGCCTGGCTCCTCCCGGCGGTGGCGGCGACGGTGGTGCTGACGGCGTACCTCACCATCGAACTCCCCACCCGTCACGCCCTGCGGACCCCTCCGGCGGACGCCCTGCGAACCGGCTGACGCCGGGGCGGGCGGGGGAGACGCGGGCCGCCGGGCCGGTACACGCCCGGCGGCCCGCCGACGCCCTCGCGGCACACGGCCCTCACGGCCGGGCGAACGGCTGACGGGCCCTGCCCGGCGTGCGGCCGGCGACCCCGCAACCGGACGAGCGGCTGGAGGACCATCACGGCCTGCGCCTCCCGGCCGGCTGGGTTCCCGTACAACGGCCGCGTCCCGGACGCCGACCAGGTCCACGCAGCAGCCACGCCCCCGCAGCCGAACCGCCGCCGGCCGGGGCGGCGGCACCCGGCCGCCGGCAGGCGCTCCTTGCGGGGGCGGGTCCGCGGTGGGCAGGGCGGGTCCGGGTGATCGGCCGGTGTTCACGCGCCCCGGTCGCGCAGGGCCGTGCGGGCCGGGAGGGTGACGGAGGCCAGGGCGAGGGCGCCCGCGCTGGCGGCGAAGGCGGCGTAGAGCAGCGGGGGCACGTGCGGGAACTCGCCGGTCAGGCCGCGCATCATCGGGGTCAGGGTGATCATGGCGATGGCGGTGCCCAGGGCCACGCCCGCCGCCGACACCAGCAGGCTCTCCCAGCCCAGCATGCGCAGCACCTGGCGCCGGGTGGAGCCGACGAGGCGGAGGGTGTGCAGCTCGCGGCGGCGGTCC
Source organism: Streptomyces sp. NPDC034099 (assembly GCF_055575415.1). Lineage (NCBI taxonomy): Bacteria > Bacillati > Actinomycetota > Actinomycetes > Kitasatosporales > Streptomycetaceae > Streptomyces > Streptomyces sp. NPDC034099. Next base: position 349,549 of record NZ_JBVISR010000004.1, read on the forward strand.
AGGACCGTCATCACCAGGGTGTTGACCGCGGCGACGGCGGCGAAGCCGCCCAGGACGGCGGCCATCATGTAGTTGGCCCAGGCGCCGAACTCGCGGTCCACGTTCTGCGCGAGCGCGTAGCCGGAGGCGTCGGTGACCTCGCCGAGCGCGGTGAGCGGTTCGGCGTCGCCGCCGCTGACCAGCAGGGTGTCGGCGAAGGCGGACGTGACATGGCCGTCCAGGGACGCGCGGTCCATGGTCACCGCCGGCAGGCCCAGGCCGCGGCCGTAGACCGCGACGACCTGCGGGGCGGCCTTCGTGCCGTCGGGGAGGTAGAGCGACAGCTTGTCGCCGAGACCGACGTCGGTGGCGGTGGCGAGGGTCCGGTCGATGGCGATACGGCCCGGGCCCACACGGTCCAGGCTGCCCTCGCGCACGTCCAGGTCCTGGACCTTGGCGAGTTGCGCGCCGGAGCCCGAGACGCCCTGCGTCGCCGTCCCCTGCAACGAGGTCTCGCCGCCGCCGCGTACGGGCACCAGCACCTGCGTGTCCAGCAGGCTCACGGCCGCGTCCACACCGGGGGCGCGGGCGGCCCGGTCGGCGGCGTCGGCGGGCAGGCCCGCCGGGTCCGTGATGACGTGGTCCGCCGTGACGCCCTCGCGGAGCTGCTCCGAGGCGACGTGGCTCTCGCTGGTGTGCATGAAGACCAGCGTCGACGCGAAGGCCATCGCCAGCACGATCGGGGTGATCGCGGAGGCCAGCCGGCGCGCGTTGGTACGGGAGTTGGCGGCGGCCAGCGACGCGGAGGCGCCGCCGCCGCGCAGCAGCAGGCCGAACAGTGCCGCGCACAGCCGGGCCAGGACCGGCCCGAGCAGGGCGACGGCCAGCATGAAGAGCATGACGACGCCGAGGGAGGCGTTGGCCGCGTCGGAACCGGCGGCGGAGGCCGCCACACCGGCGAGCACCGAACCGCCGCCGACCGCGGCGAGACCGAGGACCGTACGGACGACACCCGGCCGCAGCCGCTCCACCGAGGCTTCGGCGAGCGCCTGGCCCGGCTTGATCCGCGCGGGCCTGCGCCCGGCCGCCCAGCCGGCACCGAGCGCCGTGAGCAGCCCCACGCCGACGGCGGCCAGCAGCGGGAATCCCGAGACGTGCAGGCCGACGGCCTCCGGGACGGCCCCGCGGTCCTGCATCTGGCCGAACCACCAGTGCGCGAGCCCGATGCCCGGCAGGCAGCCGAGCAGCCCGGCGAGCGGGGCGACGAGCAGCGCCTCGGCGGCGACCGCGCGCCGGATCTGCCGCGGGGTCGCCCCGACGGCGCGCAGCAGCGCGAACTCGCGGGTGCGCTGGCCGACGGAGAGCGCGACCGTACCGGCCGCGGTGAAGACCGCGACCAGGGTGGCGATCCCGCCGAAGGAGCCGCCGACCGCGAAGAGCGTCTCCTTGGCGTACGCCAGCCCGTGGTCCTCGACCTCGCCGCGGTCGTCACCGGTGAGCACCTGCGCGCCGGACCCGGTGAGGGCCTTGCCCACGGCGGCGGCCAGGGCGTCCGTGTCGACGCCCTCCTCGGCCAGGACGGCGACGGCGTCGGCCTTGCCGGGGTGCCCGGCCAGCACGGACGCCTCGGCGTCGGCGAACCAGGCCGTGCCCCCGCCGCCCGCCCCCTCGCCCGCGGTGTCCCCGGCACCGGCCTCGGCCAGCCCGGAAACCCGGAATGCGGCGGGCCCGGCGGCCGTCTCCAGCGCGACGGTGTCGCCGACGCCGAGCCGCGCGGCGCGGGCCGCGTCGGCGCCGAGGACCACCTCGCCCGGGTGCGGTGCGGCGCCCTTGGACAGCGCGGTGCCGGTGAAGGCGTGCGAGCCCCAGCCGTGGCCGGTGAGCCCGCCGGAGGCGGCGGCGCCCCCGTGCACCGGGAAGGTGAAGTCCGGTACGGCGGTGGCCGCGCCCGGCACCTCGGCGGCCTTCGCCGCGAGCCCCGCGTCCACGCGGGCGGTGTCCGGCAGCGGGTAGGCGGTTTCCTCGGGGCCGTCGACGGTGTCGGCGACGACGCGCGCGGACTGGTCGGCCGCCGCGACGACCGGCACGTTCGCGTACCGCTCCGCCGGTACCGAGGCACGGATGCCGGTCTCCAGCAGTACCCCGCAGGCCGCGACGATCAGCGCCGACATCATCAGCGCGACGAACGTGCCCGCGAACGAGGCGGGCTTGAAGCGCACGGCCGCGCGGGCGAGGCCGTTGGGCTTGACGCTCATGCCGCCACCCCCGCGCCGGCCCCGGCCATCGCCCGGGTACGGCCGGTGAGCGCGGTCATCCGGGCCGCGATCCGCTCCGCCGAACCCCGCTCCAGCTGGTCGGCGAAGGCCCCGTCGGCGAGGAACAGCACACGGTCGGCCCAGGCGGCCGCGGCCGGGTCGTGGGTGACCATGACGACGGTGGCGCCGAGGGTGTCCACCGCGTGCCTCAGCAGCCCGAGAACCTCGGCGGCGGTGCCGGTGTCGAGGGCGCCGGTCGGCTCGTCGGCGAAGATCACGTCGGGGGTGGTGACCAGGGCGCGGGCGACGGCCACGCGCTGCTGCTGGCCGCCGGACAGTTCGCCGGGCCGGCGCCGCGCCTTGTCGGCGAGCCCGACCTGCGCGAGGACCGCCGCCGCCCGGCCGCGGTCCTGCCGCCGCCCGGCCAGGCGCAGGGGCAGCAGGACGTTCTGTTCCACGGTCAGCGAGGGCAGCAGGTTGAACGCCTGGAAGACGAAGCCGAGGCGGCTGCGGCGCAGCTCGGTCAGCTCGTTCTCGTTCATGCCGGTGATCTCCGTGCCGCCGAGGCGCACCGATCCCGCCGACGGCCGGTCGAGCCCGGCGGCGCACTGCAGGAACGTCGACTTGCCTGACCCGGACGGGCCCATGACGGCGGTGAAGGTGCCGCGCGGGAGGCCGAGGTCGACGCCCGCCAGCGCGTGCACAGTGCCCGCGCCGCGGCCGTACTGGCGCCGGACCCCGCGCAGTTCGACGGCGAGGCCGGGCGTGGCGGCCGGGGCCCCGGAGCGGTGGTCCACCCCCGCCCGGTCGCCCGCCTGCTGCCGCTTGCCCTTGCGTAGCCTCATGGTGCCGTCTCCCTCATCCGTGCGTCAGGTGCGTCTGTGTGACGAGGGGAAGAGTGCGGGGACGGCTCGGCGCCGGGCGTCATACCCGGGAGCCAATGTGGAACCCCTACCGCGGTAGGGGGAGGAGGAGGGCCGTACTACTCCCCCGGGGCCACCAGCCCCGACTCGTACGCGAAGACCACCGCCTGGGCCCGGTCGCGCAGGTCGAGCTTGGTCAGGACGCGGCTCACGTGCGTCTTCACCGTCTGCTCGGCCAGCACCAGGGTCTGGGCGATCTCCGAGTTGGAGCGGCCGCGGGCGACCAGGGTGAGGACCTCGGTCTCGCGTTCCGTCAGGCCCTTGAGCCGCAGTGCGGGCTTGCCCCGTTCCACGGGGCGCTGCTTGGCGAAGTCCGCGATGAGGCGGCGGGTCACGGAGGGGGCGAGCAGCGCGTCGCCGGAGGCCACCACCCGTACCGCCGCGATGAGGTCGGCCGGCGGCGCGTCCTTCAGCAGGAAGCCGCTCGCGCCCGCCCGCAGCGCCTCGTACACGTAGTCGTCGACGTCGAACGTGGTGAGCATCAGCACCCGCGGCCGGTGCGTCACCCCCGGCGGGGGCGACAGCAGACGGCGCGCGGCCTCCAGGCCGTCCATCTCGGGCATCCGCACGTCCATGAGCACGACGTCGGGATGCGTGCGCCGGCTCAGCTCGACGCCCTGCGCGCCGTCGGGAGCCTCGCCCACCACGTCGATGTCGCTCTGGGCGGCCAGCAACGCGGCGAAGCCCGCCCGCACCATGGCCTGGTCGTCGACGATGATGACGCGGATCGTCACGTGAAGTCCTCTTCCGTCAGGGGGAGTTGCGCGGCGACCCGGAAGCCGCCGTCCGGCAGCGGACCCGCGTCGAGGGTGCCGCCGACGAGCCGCACCCGCTCGCGCATGCCGACCAGGCCGTGCCCGGTGCCGCCCACTTCCAGCGGCCCGGCGGGCGGCTGGGGCGGCGGATCGTTGACCACCAGGACGGTGAGCCGCTCCCCGCCCTGCCCGTCGGCCGGCCGCGACACCGCCAGCGACACGTGCGTCGCGGCCCCCGGCGCGTGCCGTACGACGTTCGCGAGGGCCTCCTGGACGATCCGGTACGCCGACAGGCCCACCGTCTCGGGCACCTCGGCGTCGCAGGGGGTGAACTCCACCGGCCCGCCCGTCCGCGCCGTGGCGTCCACCAGCTGCCCGATCTGCGCGAGGCCGGGCTGGGGCGCGAGTTCGCCGTGCGCGTCCTCGTTGCGCAGCACGCCGAGGAGGCGCCGCATCTCGCCGAGCGACTCCCGCGCGGTCGCCGCGATGGACGTGAACTCCTCCCGCACGTCCGGCGACAGCGCCGCGAGGCGGTACTCGGCGGTGTCCGCCTGCACCGTGATGACGGACATGTGGTGGGCCACCACGTCGTGCAGCTCGCGCGCGATGCGGGCGCGTTCCTCCAGCAGCGTCCGCCGGCCCCGCTCGGCCTCGCTGATCGTCTCCTGCTCGGCCAGCCTGCGCCGCACCTCGTACCGCTCGCGCAGCACGCCGCCCAGCAGGAGCGCGATGCCTCCGAGGATGGTGAGCAGCAGTTCCCTGGCACCGGCGCCGTGGGGGGCGACGAACCCCAGCCCGATGTTCGCGCCCGCCGTCGCCAGCCACACCAGCACCAGCGTCCGGGTCCGCTCGCGCAGGCCGAGGGCGAGGCAGAGGGCGACGTACCCGACGAGTCCCATGGGCGGGAACGGCCACAGCAGCCGCTCCTGGAAGTCGACGGTGAGCAGGGCGAGCGCCCCGGCCACGTCCGCGGCGAAGACCAGGTACCAGGCATGCAGCGGCCGTACGACGGCGAGCAGCAGCGGTGCCGCCTGCCCGACGGCCAGCGCGCTCGCGACGCCGCCGTTCAGGCCGTAGTCGGCGGTGAGGACCACGATGGTGGTGGGCAGCAGGGCGACGCACAGCACGAACGCCACGGCCCACGGCAGCAGTCGCACCCACCGCCGCGAAGCCCCCGCGAGCAGCGCGCGCGGGCGCTGCTCCTCCACTGAGGTCATGGCCACCACCCTAGGTGCCGGGCGAAGCCGCGCCGTCACCCTGGAGAGCCAAGCCGGGGTGATACCCCGGTAGGGGGTCGGGGCCCCGCGCCCGGGCGGCCCGTCAGACGGAGGCCGCCGTCCACTCCCGCAGCAGCACCAGGCGCTGGCCCCTGGCGGGGGGGGACGTCCCCGGGCTCGTCCCGGCGCCGGCCGATCGGGTCGCCCTCCGTCACACACCCCTCGGTGATCCAGAACAGGCCGACCATGGCCACGCGCGTCTCCTCCGGCGATACGAACGTCCCCGTCGCCGGAGGAGACGAACCGCACCGGGGCGAGGTCCCCGGGGTCAGGCCACCGGCGTCGTCGGGCCCACCAGTTCTGTCAGGACGTCCTCCATCGTGACGAAGCCCAGGACCGAGCCCGTCTCGCCGGTGACGGCGGCCAGGTGGCTGTCCTCGGCGCGCAGGGCGGTGAGGGTGTCGTCCAGGGGGGTGTCGATGCGGACGCGGGTGACGCGGTGCAGGGCCGTGCGCGGGAAGGGGCTCTCGCGGTCGGTCAGGCCCAGGGTGTCCTTGATGTGCAGGTAGCCGAGGACGGTGCCGCCGGGGCCGGTGACCGGGAAGCGGGAGTAGCCCGCGTCGGCGGCCATGCGCTCCAGCTCGGCCGGGGTGACCGTGTGCGGGACCGTGCGCATCTTCTGGGCCGGGACCAGGATCTCGCCGACCGGGCGGGTGCCCAGCTCCAGCGCGTCGCGCAGGCGTTCGCCGTCGGCCGGGGTGAGCAGTCCGGCCTCGCTGGCGTCGACCACCATGCGGGCCAGCTGGTCGTCGGTGAAGACGGCCTCGACCTCGTCCTTCGGCTCCACCCGCAGCAGCTTGAGGAGCGTGTTGGCGAAGGCGTTGATGCCGAAGACGAACGGCTTCAGGGCCCGGGTGAGGGCGACCAGCGGCGGGCCCAGGAGCAGCGCGGTGGTCGCCGGGGCGGCCAGCGCGATGTTCTTCGGGATCATCTCGCCGATCAGCATGTGGAGGTACGTCGCCAGGGCCAGGGCGATCGCGAAGGCGACCGGGTGGACCAGCGCGTGCGGCATGTGGACGGCCTCGAACACCGGCTCCATCAGGTGCGCGATGGCCGGTTCCGCGACCGCGCCGAGCACCAGGGAGGAGACGGTGATGCCGAGCTGGGCCGTGGCCATCATCTGGGAGATGTGCTGCAGGCCCCACAGGGTCATCCGGGCGCGCTTGTCGCCCGACTTCGCGCGCGGCTCGATCTGGCTGCGGCGCACCGAGATCATGGCGAACTCGGCGCCCACGAAGAACGCGTTGGTCAGCAGCGTCAGCGCGCCGATGAGGAGCTGTACGACGGTCATCGGGCCAGCTCCCGCTCATCGTGCGCCGCCGGTTCGTGCGAGGCGGGTTCGTGCGAGGCGGGTTCGTGCGCCGGCGCGGCGTCGTCCGGCGCGGGGGCCGTGACGCGGAGGCGGTCGGCGCGGTGGTGGTCGACGTCGACGACGTCGATGCGCCAGCCGTCCAGGGCGACCACGTCGCCCTTGGCGGGGATGCGCGTCAGCTGGGTGGCGACCAGTCCGGCCAGGGTCTCGTACGGGCCCTCCGGCGCGGTCAAACCGATGCGCTCCAGGTGGTCCAGGCGCAGCGAGCCGTCGGCCTCCCAGGCCGCGCGGCCGTCGGCGCCGGCGGGGGCGGGCAGCAGGTCCGGGATCTCCACCGGGTCGTGCTCGTCGCGCACCTCGCCGACGACCTCCTCGACGATGTCCTCGACGGTCGCCACGCCCGCCGTGCCGCCGTACTCGTCGATGACGACGGCCATGGTGCGGGTGGCGCGCATGCGCTCCAGGAGACGGTCGGCGGGCAGGCTGTCCGGCACCAGGAGGGGCGCGGTGGCCAGCTCGGTGACGGGGGTGGCCCGGCGCCTGTCCGGCTCCAGGGCCAGCACGTCGCGGATGTGGACGGTGCCGACGACCTCGTCCAGGCTGTCCCGGTAGACCGGGAAGCGGGACAGGCCGGTGGCGTGCGAGAGGTTCGCGGCGTCGGCGGCGGTGGCGTGGGCCTCCAGGGCCTTGACGTCCACGCGCGGCGTCATGACGTTCTCCGCGGTCAGCTCGCTCAGGTGCAGGGTGCGCACGAACAGCTCCGCCGAGTCCGCCTCCAGGGCGCCCTCCGCGGCCGAGTGCTGGGCGAGGGCGACCAGTTCCTCGGCGCTGCGGGCGGACGCCAGCTCCTCGGCCGGTTCCAGGCCGAAGCGGCGCACGAAACGGTTCGCCGTGTTGTTCAGATGCCGGATGAAGGGGCCGAAGGCGGTGGTGAAGCCGCGCTGCGGGCCCGCGACGACCTTCGCGACGGCCAGCGGGCGGGAGATCGCCCAGTTCTTGGGGACCAGCTCGCCGACGACCATCAGGACGACGGTGGACAGCACCACGCCGAGCAGGGTCGCCACCGTCGAGGCGGCGCCGCCCAGGCCGATCGCCGTCAGCGGGCCGCGCAGCAGCACCGCGATCGACGGCTCGGCCAGCATGCCGATGACCAGCGAGGTCACCGTGATGCCGAGCTGGGCGCCGGACAGCTGGAGGGTCAGGGAGCGGACGGCCTTCAGGGCGCCGTCGGCACCGCGCTCACCGGACTCGGCGGCACGCTCCAGGTCGGAGCGCTCGACGGTGGTGAGGGAGAACTCGGCCGCGACGAAGACGGCGCAGGCCAGGGTGAGGAGGAGGGCCAGCAGGAGCAGCAGGACCTCGGTCACCGTGCCACCCCGCTTCCCTCACGCGCATACGGGGGCACGGGCGGGCCGGCCGCGGCACGGCCGGTACTGGGAGGCTCCATTACGGAACGGGACTCCTTAACGGGGTCGGTGGGCACCGGTACCAGCCGGGCGCCCGAGGGTTCTCCCTCATGGTAAAGGACGAGCAAAGAGATCGGGAGTCCTGGGACCCCTATGCTTCTACTCGCCTGTAGAGAACGGCCGGACGGTTCCGGTTGTTCCCCGCACGAACGTGAAGGAGTGAACGCCTCGATGGTGTTCAAGCGGCTGCTCGGTTCCCTCGGCGTGGGCGGACCCACGGTGGACACGGTCCTCGACCCGGGCGCCGCCCGGCCGGGGGGCACGCTGTCGGGCCGGGTCCACCTGGTCGGCGGCAGCGCCGGCCACGACGTCGAGCACGTCGCGCTGGAGCTGGTGGCCCGCGTGGAGACCGAGCACCAGGAGCACGGCGACGGGGAGGGCGTCGACAGCGAGGGCGTCGTCGTCTTCGGCCGGCACACCGTGGGCGGGGCCTTCCGGCTCGCGGCGGGCGAGGAGACGAGCATCCCGTTCACGGTGACGCTGCCCTGGGAGACCCCGGCCACCGAGTTGTACGGGCAGCCGCTGGGCATCGTGCTCGGCGTGCGCACCGAGCTGGCCGTCGCCGGCGCCCGGGACCGGGGCGACCTGGACCCGCTCACCGTGGCGCCGCTCCCGGCCCAGGAGGCCGTCCTGGAGGCCCTCGGCGGGCTCGGCTTCGGCTTCCGCTCCGCCGACCTGGAGTACGGCCGCATCGGCGGCACCGGGCAGCGGCTGCCCTTCTACCAGGAGATCGAGCTGACACCGCCCCCGCGCTACGCCCACCAGGTCGACGAGATCGAGCTGACCTTCCTGGCCGTGCCGGGCGCCCTCGAAGTGGTGCTGGAGGCGGACAAGCGCGGCGGCCCGTTCGCCGACGGCCACGGCGGCCACGACGCGGTCAGCCGCTTCACCGTCCCGCACGAGGGCCCCGCCGGGCCGCGGGACTGGACCGCCCTCGTCGACGGCTGGGTCCAGGAGCTGGTCGAGCACCGCGCGTCGTACGGCTCCCACGCGGTGTACGGCCACGAGTCCGGGGTCGGTGCCGCCGCCATGGCCGGGGCCGCGGGCATCGCCGTGGGGATGGTGGCGGCCGAGGCCGTCGACGAGGTGGGGGACCTCTTCGAGGGCGACTCCGAGGACGAGGGCGGGGACGGGGACGGGGAAGACTGATAGCTTCTACAGTGATGTAGAGCAATGGGCCGGGGTCGTTTGCGACTCCCGTCCGACCGGTACGGAGTACGGAGTTCTCATGGCCCTGTGGGACCGCTTCAAGGAGTCCGCGTCGCAGATGCAGACGCAGCTCGCGGCGAAGAAGAACGACCTCAAGAGCGGCGCCTTCCGCGACGCCAGCATGGCGATGTGCGCGCTGGTCGCCGCGGCCGACGGCAGCGTCGACCCCTCGGAGCGGCAGCGGGTCGCCCAGCTGATCTCGGCCAACGAGGTGCTGCAGAACTTCCCCGCCGACGACCTGCGCCGCCGCTTCGAGGACAACCTGGACAAGCTGACCGCCGACTTCGCCTTCGGCAAGGTCGGCATCCTTCAGGAGATCGCCAAGGCGAAGAAGAAGCCCGCCGAGGCACGGGCCGTGATCCAGATCGGCATCGTGATCGGCGGCGCCGACGGGGACTTCGACAAGGACGAGCGTGCCGTGGTCCGCGAGGCGTGCTACGCCCTCGACCTGCCGCCGCACGAGTTCGACCTCTGAGACCCCGCGGGCGCCCGGGGCCTGCCCGGTCCGCCGGTCCTGCCGTAGATTCCGGGTGCGGGCCCGTGCCGCGGGCCCGCACCGTACGTTCACCAGGGGAGCGCCGTGTTCGGACTCAGCGAGCTCGCGATCATTCTCGTCGTCGTCGCGGCCGTCATCGCCGTCAAGAAGCTTCCCGAGCTGACCCGCTCGGCGGGCAGGTCGGCCCGCATCCTCAAGGCCGAGGCGCGCGCCACGAGGGACGCGGACGAACCGGGGACGCCGCGCGTCATCCAGGGCGAGACGGTCAAGCGCGAGGACCCCGGCACCGGCTCCCGGGACTGAGGCCGGCCCGCCTCACGTGCCGGGCTCGCGGTCCCCGGCGCGGGTGCGGTGCGGGCCCAGTTCGCGCAGCACCTCGCCGAGTTCGGCGGCGGTGAGCGCGGGGGCGGGCAGGGGCGCGGCGGCCGGTGCGGTGCGCAGACCCGCCAGGAAGAGGGCGAGGGGGCGGCGCCAGGCATCCGGCGCGGTCGCCGTCTCATCCGAGGTCGCCGTCGCGTCCGGGGTCGCCGTCGCGGCGGTCAGCGCCGGGACCGCGCGGCCGAGTGCCGCGAGTCCGAACAGCACGTCCTCGGTGGTGACGTCGGCCCGGACGGTGCCCTCGTCGCGGAGGCGGGACAGCAGGGCGGCCACGGTCCGGCGGTTGTGCTCGTGCACGGCCTCCAGGCTCTCGACCCCCCTCAGATGCGTGGTCATGAGGTCGTTGGAGCCGCGGTCGGCGGCCAGGGTACGGAAGACCACCTCCAGGTAGGCGGTGAGCCCCGCCCACGCGTCCGGGGCCTTCCTGGCCTGCTCACCGGCGTCCATCGTGCCCGTCAGCGAGTCCCGGAACACGGCGTCCACCAGGGCGGCGCGGGTGGGGAAGTGGCGGTAGAGCGTCGCGTTGCCCACCCCCGCCCGGCGCGCGATCACGTCCAGCGGCGCGTCCAGCCCCTGCTCGGTGAACACCTCGTGGGCCGCCTCCTGCAGAAGCTCCCGGTTGCGCCGCGCGTCACGTCGCTGCCGGGGCGCTCCGTCGCGTGCGCCGACGGTCATCCTCGCCCTCCGGGTCGTACGAACCGGGGAGTGCTCCCCGTGCTCCGGGTGCCGATGCTATCGTCGGCGAAGTAAACGGGGAGTACTCCCCGTTTAACTCAGTTTCCCAGGAGGCCCCGTGACCGCGCCCACCCCCGAGGAACTGGCCGCCCTGCGGACCGTGGGCGCCGTGCATCGGGTGCTCGTGCCGGGCAGCGGGGAGAGCTGGCTGGTGGTGACGCGGGACGCGGCGCGGGCCGCGCTCGCCGACCCGCGGCTGCGCAACGACATCCGGCACTCCGCGTCCTGGCAGAGCGACGGCGGGCACGCCATCGGCCACAACATGCTCCAGAGCGACCCGCCGCAGCACACCCGTCTGCGCCGGCTGGTCGCCGGGCACTTCACACCGGGCCGGACCGCCGCCCTGCGCCCGCGCGTCGAGCGCATCGCGCACGACCTGCTGGACGCGCTGCCGCGAACGGGCACGGCCGACCTGGTCGCCCGGTACGCGCTGCCGCTGCCGGTCACGGTGATCTGCGAGCTGCTGGGCGTCCCGGAGAGCGACCGCGGGGGCTTCCACACCTGGTCGAACGAGCTGGTGATGCCCACCTCGCCGGAGGCGGCCCGGTCGGCGGCCGACGCCCTGACCGGCTACCTCACCGAGCTGACCGACGCCAAGCGCCGCACCCCGGACGGCACGCTGCTCGACGACCTGGTCGCCGCCGCCGACACCGGCGAACTCACCGCCGGGGAACTGCTCGGCATGGCCTTCCTCATCCTGGTCGCCGGGCACGAGACGACCGTCAACCTGATCTCGGCCACCGTCCACAGCCTGCTCACCCACCCCGACCAGCTCGCCCGCCTGCGCGCCGAGCCGGAGCTGGCCGAGAGCGCCGTGGAGGAGTCGCTGCGCCACAACTCCCCCGTCCACGCCTCCGCGTTCCGCTTCGCGGCCGAGCCCCTGGAGCTGGCGGGCACCGCGATCGCGGCGGGCGACTCGGTGCTCGTCTCCCTCGCCGCCGCCTCCCGCGACCCGGCGCACCATCCCGACCCCGACCGCTTCGACATCGGCCGCCGCCCGCGGGGCCACCTCGGTTTCGGCCACGGCCCGCACCACTGCCTGGGCGCCCCGCTGGCCCGCGTCGAGGCCGCCGTCGCCGTACGCCTGCTCCTCGAACGGCACCCCGCGCTCGCCCTCGCCGCCGACCCGGCGGCGCTCACCTGGCGCACCAGCACCCTGCTGCGGGGGCTGACGGAGCTGCCGGTGCGGCTCGGCTGATCCGCGGGCCGTCGGCACCGGGACCGCGCCGGAGCCGGGCCGGGATCAGGACGGGTCCTCCGGTACGGCCGACAGCAGGCTGTGCACGATCGGTCCCGCCGAGCCGCCGCCGGTGACGCCCTCCTCGACGACGGCGGCGACGGCGACGTTGCCCCGGTGGGCGACCAGCCAGCCGTTGTTGTCCTGGTCGTCGGAGACCTCGGCGGTGCCGGTCTTGGCGCCGATCTCACCGGGCAGGTCGGCCAGGACGCGCGCGGTGCCGTCGGTGACGGTGGCCCGCATCAGCCCGCGCAGCTGGGTGACGACCTCGTCCGGGAGCGGCTCGGTACGGGTCCCGTTCTCGTTGCCCGCGGTGACGGACGGCTGGTGGAACTCGCCGGACACCGCGGTGGCCGTCACCGACGCCATGATCAGGGGGTTGGCCTGGACCCGGCCCTGCCCGATCATCGACGCGGCCTTCTCCGTCTCGTCCTTGGGCGCCGGCACCGAGCCGTCGTACGTCGGGATGCCGACGTGCCACTCCTGGCCGACCCCGAAGTAGGTGCGCGCGACCTTCCCCAGCTCCGCGTCGTCGAGCTTGCCGCGCAGGCTGATGAAGGCGGTGTTGCAGGACTCGGTGAAGTCCTTGCGGAAGGTGGCGCCGGGGTGTTCGGACGTCTCCACGTTGTGGAACTCCTTGCCCACCGTCAGGTACTTGGGGCAGTCCACGACGTCGTCGGGCGCGACCGCGTCCTTGAGCAGCAGGGCGCTGCTGGTGACGATCTTCCAGGTGGAGCCGGGCGCGTAGGTGCCGGAGGCGGCGCGGTTGAAGCCGGAGGAGGGCGAGTTGGCGAGGGCCAGGACCTCGCCGTTGTCGACGCGCAGGGCGACGAGGGAGGCGTTCTTGCCGTCGGCCTCCCCGAGGGCCCGCTCCGCGGCGGCCTGCCAGCCGGCGTCCAGGGTGGTGCGCACGGGCCGGCCCGCCGTCGCCGGGTCGGGCTTCTTGCCGAAGGACGCCTCGGTGCGCACGGTCTCGCCGCTGGCCCGGTCGACCAGCTCGACCGCGCCGCGCGGACCGCCGCCGCCCGCGTCACCGGCGAGCCGCCCCAGGAGCGGGGCCAGGGACGGGTACGCGTCGCCCACGAGGGAGACCCCCTGACGGTCCGTGACCTTCGGCGGGGCGGTCTCCTCGCGCTCCAGGCGGAACTTCTCCGTCTCGCTCAGCCGCGGGTGCACCAGGGACATCCGCCAGTCCACCTTCCAGCTGCCGTCGCCCTGCTCGCGCAACGGCAGCCGCGACTCGTACGTCCAGGTGCCCAGGCCGGTGACCGGCATCCGGGCGGTGAAGGGGACACCGAGGGTGCCGTCCTTCTCCTCCTTCGCGCCGTCGTCCGCCGCCGTCAGCTTCGGCTTCTCGATGTCGAGCCCCGCGGTGAAGCTCTGGAGCACCTCCTGTGCCTTGCCGGGCTCGGTGGTGCGGCCGGCCGCGCTCGGCAGGCGCCCGGCGGCCCAGTCGGCGAGGAAGGCGCGCGCCTGTTCCATCGCGGCGGGGTCGGGTCCGTCGTCGCCGCGCGCGAAGGGGCCGAACCCGGCCGCGTACGAGCCGCCCGCGGCGATCGCGAGGACGACTCCCACGGCGGCGACGGCCCGGACCCCGTTGCGGGGCCTGCGGCGGCGGGGAGGGGTGAGGTGGGGAGAGGCGAGGTGAGGAGCGTCGGGCATGGGAAGGTCCTTGTCGGTCAGCGGCCGGGGCCGGTGAGGAAGTCGAGGATCGTGCCGGTGGCGTCGAGGGCCTTGCTGACGGGGCCGAACCCCTCGGGCGGGGGGACGGTCGAGCCCGGCCAGGTGTGACCGGCGTCCTCGACGACGAGGAGCTGCACGGTGCCGCCACCGGGCCGCCGCTCGCCGCCGGGCGCACCGCCCTTGAGCCGCCACACCGTCCGGTCGTAGCCCTTCTCCTCCCGGGTGACCGGCTCGCCCGCGTCCCCGGCCGCCGCGAACGCCGCCGCGCTGTCCCGGGCCGACCGGGTCGGCAGGATCGGCTCCTCGGGGTCCGGCGGCGGGGAGGGCAGGCCCGCGAGCGGCCGTACGGGGTCGTCGGCGCCGTAGACGACCATGACGGGGACGGGCCCGGTGGGCTCCACCGCGGCGGCCCCCGTGGGAAGTTGGCCGGAGACCGAGGCCGCGCCGGCCAGCAGGGCGGGGCGCTCGGCGGCCATCCGCAGGGCCATCGAACCGCCGTTGGAGAACCCGGCGACGTAGACCCGGTCGGGGTCGGCCCGCTCGGTGCGGACCACGTGCTTGATCAGCGCCTCGGTGAACCGCACGTCCAGGCCGGGGTCCGGGCGCTGCTTCGTCGCCCGGGTGCCCGCGCCCCAGCCGTGGCCGAGGCCCTCGGGGAAGGCGACGAGCATGCCGCGCGCGGTGGCGGCCCGCTCCAGCCGGGTCTTCGCCCGCAGCTCGGCGGCGTCGGCACCGCGGCCGTGGAAGGCGATGAGGAGCGGCCTCGGGCCGTCGTCGACGGCGGGGGGCCGGTGCAGAAGGTACTGGCGGACGCCACCGTCCACCCGGAGCCGTGCGCGGACCTCCGGCGCCGGAGTGCCCGTACCGCCGGCGGACGGGCCGCTCGCCGACGGCGCCGCGGCCGGACGGCCGGAGCCGGTGTCGGCGTCCGGGTCGGTGGCGCAGCCGGCCAGGGGGAGTACGGGGGCGAGGGCGAGGGCGAGCACGCCGGGCCACCGGCGGGCGCGGGGCGCGGGGCGACGGTCATGGGCACGGCCACGGAAGGAGCGCATGGCCCGAGGAGAGCAACCCCGCCGCACCCCTGTCCAAGACCGATATGGATGTCGGATCGATCAATCACCGATATGATTACTGGTCGTGGACCTGGTGCGGCACCTGGAGTGCTTTGTGGCTGTTGCAGAAGAGTCACACTTCGGACGTGCCGCCGCCCGGCTCGGCATGGCCCAGCCGCCCCTGTCGCAGCGCATCCAGCGGCTGGAGAAGGAGCTGGGCGTCCGGCTCTTCGAGCGCACCAGCCGCCAGGTGACGATCACGGAGGCGGGCACGCTGCTGCTCGCCGAGGCCCGTGAGCTGCTGGCCCGCGCCGAGGCGCTGCGGACCGCCGCGCGCCGCATCCGGGACGGCGAGAGCGGTCTGCTGCGCGCAGCCCTGTCCCCGGACATCTCCGGGGAGACGGTCGCCGCGCTGCTGGCCGACTTCCGCCGTCGGCACGCGGGCCTCGAACTGGAGCTGCACGAGCTGACCACCGCCCAGCAGCTCGCCGGGTTCGCCGCCCACGAGCTGGACGTCGGTCTCATCCACCACCCGTGCGACGTCACCGGCCTGGAGCTGGGCCCGGTGCTCCGCCGCGACCTCGGCGTCCTGCTGCCGCGCGGCGCGCCCCAGACGGAGCTGGACGAGGTGCCGCTCGCCGCCCTCACCGGGTACGACCTGGTGCTCTTCCCGCGCGCCGACGCCCCCGCGGTCTACGACGACCTGCTCACCGCCTGCGCCCGGGGCGGCTACACGCCCGCCGCGGTACGGCACGGCCAGGGCGCCAGCTTCGTCCGCGGTCTGGTCCTTTCGTCGGGGGCCGTCGCCCTCGGGCCCCGCGACACCCGGCTCGTGGCCCCCGGCGACCAGGACCTGGTCTGGCGTCCGCTGGCCGGGGCGCCGCCCGCCTGGCGGCACTCCGCGGCCTGGCCCAAGGGGCGCGGCGACGCCGCCGTCGGCGCCTTCGCGGACGCGGCCACCCACGCCCTGCGCACCACGGCCGACGCCCACGCCGAGACACCGGCCCGGCCCCTGCACCTCCGCCCGGCATCGGAGTTCTGGCTGTGACCGAGCCCGCCCCCTTCGACCCCCACCCGACGCCTCCCACCGGCACCCACCGCCGACGCCCGATGCCCTCCGCGTTCGGCGGTGCCCTCCGGGCAGGGTCCGTCCGGACCGATGCGCCGGGCACTGCGGCCAACCGCCCGGTGAGCCCCCGCCCGGCACCGGACGCAGACCCGGTCACGACCCACACCGCGCCCCCCGGCCACCGACCGACCCACCCCACCGGCACCCACCGCCGACGCCCGATGCCCTCCGCGTTCGGCGGTGCCCTCCGGGAGGCACCCGGTCGGGCCGGTGCGCGCGTCGTGATGGTCGTTCGGTCCGCGGGACGCCACTCGGCACCGGAGGCCCGGTCATGACCGACACCGCCACCGCCGCCCGGCTGGACGCGGCCTTCGCCGACGCGGGGGTCACCGGGTGGCTGCACGCCGTGGACATCGACTCGGGGGCGCAGGTCGGGGCCGGGGCGGACCAGCCGGTCTGCACGGCGAGTGTCCACAAGCTGTGCGTCCTGGTGACGCTGCACGCGCTGGCGGCGGCCGGGGAGCTGGACCTCACCGAGCAGGTCGAGTGCCCGCCCGCCGGACGCACCCCGGGGCCCACCGGGCTCGCGGCCATGCTCGACCCGGTCCGGCTGTCCCTGCGCGACGCCGCGTACCTGATGATGTCCGTCAGCGACAACACCGCCGCCGATCTGCTGCTGCGCCGGGTCGGTCTGGACGCCGTCAACCGCACCACGGCCCGGCTCGGCCTCACCCGGACGCGGGCGGTGTACGGCTTCGGCGAGATGCTGGGCACCATGCGCGAGGACGCCGGGCCCGCCGGTGCCCGGGCGCTGACCGACCCGCACGTCATCACCCGGCTGCGCGCCCTGGACCCGGCCCGCACCAACCACAGCACCCCCCGCGACATGACCCGCCTGCTCGGCGCCCTGTGGCGGGACGAGGTCTGTCCGCCCGAGTACGGCGACGCGATGCGCCGGATCATGGGCCTCCAGGTGTGGCCGCACCGCCTGGCCTCGGGCTTCCCCTTCGACGACGTGCACGTGGCCGGCAAGACCGGCAGCCTGCCGACCCTGCGCAACGAGGTCGGCGTCGTCGAATACCCCGACGGCGGCCGTTACGCCGTGGCCGTCTTCACCCGCACCGCCCACACGGCGGCCGTGCTCCCGGCGGCGGACGCGGTGATCGGCACCGCGGCCCGGATCGCGGTGGACGCACTACGCGCACCCTGACGGCCGGGCCGCCGCCTCACCCCGCGTTGTCGCGCCAGCGCCCGCCGCTGGGCGCCGAGTCGAAGCGGGTCGAGGCCGAGCCATTGCCGCTGAAGTCGTTGCCGGAGACCCGGCCGCCCGTCCAGACGGCCCCGGGCGCGATCCACACGGCGTGGATCTGGGTGCGAGGGTGCCCGTCGTCCCGGACGCGGTTGCCGTGCACGTACGGGTGGGTCACGGCAGCGGCGGCGGTGAGACCGGCGCGCGGGGCCGGGGAGTCCGGAAGGCGGTAGGCGGTGCCGGGCGCGGGGGTGCCGTCGGGCCACGCGGTGCCGGCTCCCGGGCGCACCGGGGCGAGGGTGAGCCGGGTCGCCGTGTTGTCGACGACCACGGCGGTGACCTCGGCCCCTTCGGGGTCGCCGCCGACCGTCAGCTCCTTGCCGCGATGGCCGCCCGGAAGCCAGTCGGCCCGCTCATCGGTCAGCGACAGCGGCCCGCACCGGACGCCCTCGCCGCCCCCTCGCGCCGGTGGCGCGGCGCGGCGGCCGTTGCCCCGGATCCGGTTGCCGAAGATCGCGGGCTCGTGCAGCGGGGCGTCGACGCGGATGCCGTCCAGCGCGTTGTCGTGAATGTCGTTGGACTCCAGGACGATGTCCGTGGCGGGTTCCTGGTCGCCGCCGGCCAGGTTGTGCTCCCAGTAGCCGTACCGGCCGTTGTTGCCGACCCGGTTGCCGTGGAAGCCGTACGGCCCGGGGGTGTTGCCCAGCGCGATCCCGTCCCCCGCGTTGCCGTCGATCACGCACCCGGTGACGAGGCCGCCGCGCCCGCCGACGCTGGTCGTGCCCTGCGCCGACACGTCGAACCCGGCGACGTGGTTGCCGAGCATCGTGCAGCCGGTGACCTGGAGGCCGTCGGCGCCCCAGTCGGAGATGCCGTAGCGGTTGTCCTCGGTGTGGCAGGCGGTGACGCGGATGCCGCGGGGCGGGACCCACTCCTCCTGCTGGAGTTCCAGGAAGATGCCGTTGGTGCCGTTGCCGCGCGCGGTGCAGTCGGTCACCGCCAGCCGTTCGACCGGCCCCCACCCGCCGACCCCGATCCCGATGCCCGCGCCGCCCATCTTCTCGCCGGGGTCCTGCCGCCCGCACCGCTCGGTCAGGACCCCCTCCACCACCGTGTCCTGGAGGAAGTCGCACCCGAAGCCGGTGGCGGCGGTGTCGTGGATGTACAGGTCGCTGAAGCGCCCGCGCAGCACGTACTGCAGGCCCAGCCCCTTGGCCAGCACCTCGTACTCCTCGGTCGCCACCCCCAGCCCGTCGATCTCGAAGTGGGCGAAGGTGACGTCCGCGATGTGGTGGTCCCGTCCCGCGCCGTGCTGCGCGGTGGTGAACCAGGCCAGGGGCACCGGCTGCGTGGGGGCGCCCGGATTGGCGAGGGCGAAGCACGTGGCACCGCGTCCGGCGCCGACCAGCGAGACGCCGCTGCGCCAGAGCACCGGCATGTTCCGGATCACGTACCGCCCGGCGGGCACGCGCACGGTGCGCGGCCGCCCGTCCTCGGCGGTGGCGTCGCCCAGGGCGTCCACCAGCTTCTGCAGGGCCGGGCGGTCGTCGGCGGTCCCGTCCCCGACCAGGCCGTACTCATGGGCGTCCGCCGTCAACGGCGCGGTCATGGGCTGCTCCTTCCACCGGTGACGCGCGGGAGGGACGGCGGCCCGAGGCCGGTCCGCCCCGTGCCGGCCGGGTACCAGCCACCGGCCCGTCCCAATCGCGGGCGCATCCGCACGGGCATCCCTGCGGATATATCGGGCGCTTTATCTCATTTGGGGGTACATAATCAGAACATGAGTACGGCAACGTATGTAGTGCTGGCCGCGCCTTCGGGCGGGCTCAAGGTGACGGTGGTCTTCATCATCGGGCTGGTGATCGCCGGCGGGTTGATCTGGGCCGTACGCACCGGCATGCGCGTCATGGACCGGGAGCCCGACCGCCCCCGCGCCGACGAGCAGCCGCACCTCCCGGCCACCGGTGCGGTCCACGAGGAGCGGGAGATGCGCGAACCCGACGAGATCCCCCTGAACAGCGACGGGAGCCCGCGGCTCATGCCCTACGAGCTGCACCACTCGGGCAGCCGCCGCGGCGACGACCAGAAACGGCGCCGCTGGCAGCCTGGGTCGAGCGGAGCCTTCGGCAGCGGTGGGCCGGGACACGTCTGAGGACGCGGGCGACACGAGCGGGTGACCGTGCGGGGCGGCTTCCGTCCGGACGAAACCCGCTCGCGCCCGCGCCCGGCCCCCCGTACGGTCGCTCTCATGAAGCGCGCCTGCCTGTTGTCGATGACGACGCCGGGGACCGTCCCGGCGCGCTGACTGCTGACCAGAAGTCCGAAGCCCCGGGGCGAGTGCCCCGGGGCTTCGCCGCGTGGTGCTCGTCCTGTGGACCGTTCCGAGGGAGACCACCATGCACCACGAGGACCACCGGCGGCTCGGCCGCGAACTGGCGCTGTTCGACACCGATCCCCTCATGGGCGCGGGCCTGCCGTACTGGCTGCCCGACGGCGCGGTCGTCCGCCACACCCTGGAGGAGTACGTCCGCGAGGCCGAGCGCCGGGCCGGCTACCGGCACGTCTACTCGCCCGTCCTCGGCAAACGCGAGCTGTACGAGATCTCGGGGCACTGGGAGCACTACCGCGACGACATGTTCCCGCCGATGGAGCTGGGCGCCGAGGAGGTCGTGCTGCGGCCGAGCCTGTGCCCGCACCACGCCCTGGTCTACCGCTCCCGCTCCCGCAGCTACCGCGAACTGCCCCTGCGCATCGCCGAGCTGGGCGCGATGTACCGCTCCGAGCCGTCCGGCGTCCTCGGCGGACTGACCCGCGTGCGGGCCATCCACCTCAACGACGCGCACATCTTCTGCACCCCGGACCAGGCCGCCGACGAGGCCCGCGCCGCCCTCGGGCTCATCCGCCGCGCCCACGCCGACCTCGGCATCCGGGCCGCCCGCTACCGCCTGTCCCTGCCGGGGCCGGGCGGCAAGTACGTCGCCGACCCGGAGCTGTGGCGGCGGGCCACCGCGCTGCTCGAAGAGGCCCTGGACGGACTGCCGTACGAGGCGGTGGAGGGCGAGGCGGCCTTCTACGGCCCGAAGATCGACGTGCAGATCGAGGACCTGGCGGGCCGCGAGTCGACCCTGTCGACCGTCCAGATCGACTTCCACCAGCCCGAACGCTTCGGCCTGCGCTACACCGCCCCCGACGGCACCCGGCACCGTCCGGTCATGGTGCACCGCAGCGTCATCGGCAGCGTGGAACGAGCGGTCGCCCACCTGATCGAGGCGCACGGCGGCGCGTTCCCGGCGTGGCTGGCCCCGGTGCAGCTGGTGGTGCTGCCGGTGGCCGCGGCGCAGCGGGAGGCGGCGTACGCCCTCGTACGGCGGGCCGCCGAGCTGGGTCTGGGGGCCGAGGTCGCCGACCCGGAGCGCGGCAGCCTCGGCGCCCGGGTCCGGGCGGCGCGGAAGGTGCCGTACCAGGCGGTGATCGGCGCGCGGGAGGCGCAGGACGGCGACCTGGTCGACGTACGCCTGCGCGACGGCCGCCGCCCGGGCCCGCTGCCCGGCGCCGAGTTCCTGCGCCGGGTCACCGAACGGGTCGAGGCCCGCGGCCCCGGACTGTGGCCGTCCGACTGAGCCCGCACTCCAGCCGAAGCGGACCCGCACACCGCCGAGCCGGGGGTCCGGTCACGTCCGCGTAAGGTCGCCGCATCGGCGTCCCCCGCGAAGTACAAGGAGCCCCGGCCGTGAGCACCGTCTCCGAGCAGCAGCAGCCCATTCCGGTGATCATCGACTGCGACACCGGCATCGACGACGCCCTGGCGCTGCTGCTGGCGGTCCGGCACCCGCGCCTGGACCTGCGCGCGGTCACCTGCGTGGCCGGGAACACCGACGTGGCGGGGGTCGTACGGAACACGCTGACCGTGCTGGAGCGGGCCGGTGCTCCGGAGATTCCCGTCGCCCGGGGTGCCGAGCGGCCGCTGATCGAGGGCGTGCGCACCGCGCGGCACGTGCACGGGGCCGACGGCATGGGCGACCTCGGGCTGCCCGCGCCCACCCGTGCCCCCGCCGACGTGGACGCGGTGACGCTGCTGCGCCGGGAGATCCTCGCCTCCCCGCGCCCGGTCACCCTGATCCCCACCGCGCCGCTGACCAACATCGCGCTGCTGCTGCGCACCCACCCGGAGGTCACCGGCAACATCGAGCGGATCGTGTTCATGGGCGGCGCGGTGGCCACCGGGAACGCGACGCCGGTCGCCGAGTTCAACGTGTGGCACGACCCGGAGGCCGCCGCGATCCTGCTCACCGCCGGGGTGCCGATCACCATGTACGGCCTTGACGTGTTCGAGCGGGTGGTCGTGCCCGGCGCGGACGTACGGCGGCTGCGCGCGAGCGCCGAGCCCGGCACCCGGCTCGCCGGGGAGCTGCTCGCCCACCGCGGCCCCGCCACCGACGCCGCGGACCCCGGCGGCGGCCTCGGCGACGCGGGCGCGGTCTGCGCGGTGATCGACCCGGCGGGCCTGACCACCCACCGGCTGCCCGTCGAGGTGTCCCTGGCCCCCGGCCCTTCCCGCGGCCAGACCCTCGTCGACCGGCGGCTGCGCGTCGGCGAGTCCGAACTGCACGACGGCATGCGCGAACAGCCCCTCGTCGACGTGGCCCTGGACGTGGACGTGACCCGGTACGTGGACCTGTACCTCAGCACGGTCGAGCGCACGGAGGCGTAATCACCGGCGCGTCGCGGGCGCGCGGGTTCGCTTTTCGGGTGATCTGGACAGACGTACCAGATCAGTTCGTGCCGCCCGCACGTACCGCGAAGGAGGCCGCGTGACCGTACGCAGCACCGCCAGCACCCCCGATCTGTCGTCCAAGGACCCCAACTGGTGGCGGCAGGCCGTCATCTACCAGGTCTATCCCCGCAGCTTCGCCGACGCCGACGGCGACGGGCTCGGGGACCTGCGCGGCGTCACCCAGCGCCTGACCCACCTGGCCGCCCTCGGCGTCGACGCCCTCTGGCTCAGCCCCTTCTACCCGTCCGAACTCGCCGACGGCGGCTACGACGTCGACGACTACCGCGACGTCGACCCCCGCCTGGGCACGCTGGACGACTTCGACGCGATGGCCGCCGAGGCCCACCGGCTGGGCCTGAAGGTGATCGTCGACCTGGTCCCCAACCACACCTCGCACCGCCACGCCTGGTTCCGGGAGGCCCTGGCCGCCGGTCCCGGCTCGGCCGCCCGCGACCGGTACGTCTTCCGCGACGGCCGCGGCGCGCACGGCGAACTCCCGCCCACCGACTGGCAGTCCGTCTTCGGCGGCAGCGCCTGGCAGCGGGTGCCCGACGGACAGTGGTACCTGCACCTCTTCGCCCCCCAGCAACCCGACCTGAACTGGGAGAACGAGCAGGTCCGCGCCGACTTCCGCACCACGCTGAAGTTCTGGTGCGACCGGGGTGTCGACGGCTTCCGCGTCGACGTCGCGCACGCGCTGGTCAAGGACCTGACCGAGCCGCTGCGCGACCTCGGCGCCCCCGAGCTGAGCGGCGAGGCGGCCCTCGCGCAGTTCGCGCCGGGCACCCACCCCTTCTACGACCGCGACGACGTCCACGAGGTCTACCGCGACTGGCGCAAGATCCTCGACGCCTACACCCCGCCCCGCACGGCCGTCGCCGAGGCCTGGGTCCCGGGCGCCCGGCGCGTGCTGTACGCCCGCCCGGACGAACTCGGCCAGGCCTTCAACTTCGAGTACCTCCAGACCGGCTGGGACGCGGCCGAGCTGCGCGAGGTCATCACCGGCTCGCTGGCCGACGCGCGGGCCGCCGGCGCCTCGGCGACCTGGGTGCTGTCCAACCACGACGTCGTCCGCCACTCCACCCGCCTGGTCCTGCCGCCGGACACGGACACCGACGCCTGGCTGCTGTCCGGCGGCCACGCCCCCGCCGTCGACCCGGCGGCCGGGCTGCGCCGGGCCCGCGCGGCGACGCTGCTGATGCTGGCGCTGCCCGGCTCGGCGTACCTCTACCAGGGCGAGGAGCTGGGGCTGCCCGAGGTGGCCGACCTGCCCACCGAGGTCCTCCAGGACCCGATCTGGGACCAGACCGGCCACGTCCGCAAGGGCCGCGACGGCTGCCGGGTGCCGCTGCCCTGGACGACGGAGGGGCCCTCGTACGGCTTCGGCGCGGGCGGGGCGTGGCTGCCGCAGCCGCCGGGCTTCGCGGCGTACGCCGTCCAGGCCCAGGACGGGGTGGCGGGCTCGACGCTGGAGCTGTACCGCACGGCCCTGCGGCTGCGCCGCAAGCTGCTCGACGGCGAGGCGCTGACCTGGTCGGACGACGTCCCGACGGGGGTGCTGCGGTTCGACCGCTCGGACGGCTGGCGCTGCGTCACCAACCTCTCCGGCACCGCGGTGGACCTGCCCGCCGGTGAGGTGCTGCTGAGCAGCGCGCCGCTGGAGGACGGCCGGCTGGGCCCGGACACGACGGTGTGGCTGGGCCTGTAGCCGGGCCGGTCGCGGTCGCCGGGCGCTCTCACCCGGACGGCCGCGCACGCTGGTGGCGCGGCGGGGACGGTGGTGCCGTGGAGGGGTGACCGATCCTGAACGGCGCCGGTCGCACCGGCCCGCCAGGAGGCACCGATGCAGCACGCCCCCGCCGCCCGTCCGTCGCCCGTCCCCGCCGCCCGTCCGCTGCTCGGCGCCGCGCTCGCGGCGGTGCTGGCGCTGACGGCGACCGCCTGTGCCGTCGGCGGGCGGGGGACGGACGGGCCGGCCGGCACGGCGCCGCCGGCCGCGCGGTCCCCGGCCGCGCTCGCGACACCGGGCCTGCCGCCGGTGCTCACCCGGGGGCAGGCGCGGGCGGCCCTGATCACGGCGGCCGACCTGGGGGAGTCCTGGGAGCCCACGCGGGGTGCCGCGACCTGGCGCGACGGGCTGCTCAAGGCCACCGCCGGACGGTCCGACTGCCGACGGCTGCTGGACGTCCTCTACACCGAGGACCTCTTCGGCACGGACGCCGCCACCGCACCCCGGGCCGCGGCCGCCCTGGACGACGCGGACGGCGGGGCCCAGCTGCACTACCGGGTCACCTCCTACCGCGCCGCCGACCTGGAACGGACGCTGGCCTGGCTCGGGACGCTGCCGGAGACGTGCGGGCACTTCGCGGCGCGGGCCGCCGCCCACGGCACCACCCGGGACGTCCGGGTCACCGAACTGCCGCTGCCGGACGCGGGGGACGCCCGCCGGGGCCTGCGGGTCACGCTGGGCGACGCGGCGCCGGACGAAGGGGCGGACGACGGGACGGACACAGAGGCGGAGCCGGAGGCGGAGCCCCGGGGCGGGGTCCTCACGGTGGACCTCGTCGCCGTCCGCATCGGCGACGACGCGATCAGCCTCACCAACGGCACCCTCGGCGAACCGGCCGACGACGCCACCCGGACGTCCGTCGAGGTCGGCACCGGACGCCTGACGGAGGCACGGCGACAGGGCCGGGCCCAGGTGTGATCCCCCGGCAGGGCGCCGGCCGGGGCTACAGCGGCGGCTGGGCGGGCGCCGGGCCCAGGGTGGTCGTGCCGGGGGCGGTGCGGTGCCCGAGGCCGGTGCGGTACGCGTCCAGGGCCGCCTCCACGCGGCCGGTGCGGCGCAGCAGGTCGCCGAGGAGCCGGCACAGGTCGGCCAGGTCACCGGCCGCGCCGGCCCGCTCCAGCAGGCTCAGCGCACGGACGTAGTGCTCCTCGGCGGCCTCGGTGTCCCGGGCGTCCTCGGCGATGATGCCGAGCAGCCGGTGGGCGCCCGCGGAGTGCACGGCGCCGCGCTCGGAGGAGAGGTCGTCGAGGACGCCGTGCAGCAGGTCCGCGGCCTCCTCGGACTTGCCGCGCCGGTGCAGCACGTCGGCCAGTTCGACGGCGACCTGGCTGCTGTAGAGGGCGGCGCGGGTCGCCGAGAGCATGTCGAGGGCCTCGCGCATCTCCGCCTCGGCGCGCGGGAGTTCACCGTTCTGGGCGCAGACGTAGCCCCGCATCCAGTGGCAGTTGGCCAGCTCGGTGCGCAGTTGCAGCGTCCGGTACAGCTCGGCCGCCTTGGCGAGCGAGGCGTCGGCGTCGGCGAGGCGGCCCTCGGCGAGCAGGGTGCGGGCGACGGAGCGGTGCATGCGGGCCACCAGGGCGGGGTCACCGGCGCTGGGGGCGAGGGAGAGGGCGAGTTCGGCGGCCTGGGCGGCGCGCGCGTGGGCGCCCATGTCCATGTACGGGCCGATCGCGCTGGCGTAGAGCAGCAGCAGCGCGTCGGGGTCGTGCAGACCGCCGCGGTTCAGCTCGTCGAGGGTGGACTCCAGCAGGTAGACGGCGTAGCGCAGTTCACCGGCGAGGTAGTGGGCCAGCGCCCGTCCGCGCAGCGCGGGGACCCGGGCGGGCAGCGGGGCGCCGGCCTCCACGAGGCACTGTTCGGCCCGCTCGAAGTACTGGCGTCCGGCGGTCAGTTCGCCGGTCTCCACGGCGCACTCCCCGAGCCCGAGCAGCGCGGCGGCCCGCTCCTCGGCCAGTTCGTACGCCTCGGCCTCGGCGAGCAGCCCGGCGTACTGGTCGGCGGCCTGTTCGGCGCCCTCGGTGGCGAGGGTGCGCTGTGCCTCGGTGAGCCTGAGCCGCAGGTCGGTGGCGAGGTGGGCGGGGCGTCCGGTGGCCAGCTCGTCGTAGCCGACGCCGAGCCGCTCGGCGAGGTGCCGCAGCGCCTCGTCGGAGGGGCGGACGCGGCCGGCCTCCAGGGTGGAGATGTAGGCGGGGGTGTAGGCCGGCTCCGCGAGCTGGCGCTGGGTCATCCCGCGCTCGGCCCGCAGCCGCTGCACCCGGCGTCCGATGGCGTTTCGGTCGTCACGGTCCCCCACTGCCAACTCCCCATGAGGCTCTTGCCGTTCGGCTCGGACGGCTCTAGGTTAAACGGTGTATTAAGCGCGCTTAACCGTGCTTGACACACTCCCTCATCCCCCAGAGGACGCCGTGCCCGTACGCTCCCGCACCGCCGAACGTTACGCCAGAGCCCTTGCCGCGGCCGTCGCCGCCGTGGCCTGCCTGCTGCTGGCCGGGAACGCGGGCCCGACGGCCGCGACCGGCTACCACGCCCCCGCACCGGCCGAGGAGAGCGCCTCGGACCTGGGCGAACCGGCCTCGGTGAACCGTTGAGGGGCGTGGGGGCGGCACCGGGGGCGACGGACACTGCCCCGACGGGCACGGATCGTGCCCCTTGCCCGCTCCCCGTCGGCGCTCCGACAGACAGACAGGTCAAGCCCTGACGGGATCCGGCGCGGAGAGGAACGGACGTGCGGACACACCACCGGGACGAGGAACGGGAGTCCGCCGCGGCACCACGGCGAACCGTCCGCCGCGCCGAGCAGGACCCGGGAACGGCTCGGCTGCTCGGTCTGCAGGAGAGCGCCGGGAACGACGCCGTCACGGAGTCGCTCCGCCGGTCCGGGCATCCGGGCGCGCTGCACGGGGCCCCGTACAGCGGGCGCCGAAGCGCGGCCACGAGGAGAGCACCGAGGGCGAGATCGATCCGCTCGCGGTGAGCATGCTCGGGCACGAGGACACCTACAAGGGTGGCAGAGGACGCAAACTGCCGAAGGACCGCGAGCAGGCCGCGTGCTGGGAGTGGGCGGTGCGCGCGGCCACGGACGACACCGGAATCTCCCACGGCGACTGCTGGGAGTACCTGACCAGCATGCCCTTCGTCGACGACAGCAAGCTCGACCAGCTCGCTCCCGCGGTCAAGGCCGAACTGGGCCAGCTGCGGGCCTCCATCACGGCCGCCGGACTGGCCTTCGACCCCGACAGGGTGCGGCCACCCGCCGAAGGGGACGTCCGGCCGTTCATGGAACAGTCGGTGCGCGCCTTCGTGACCTCCCACGGCCTGCGGATCGCCACCGACCGCCCGGCGGCCTGGGTCGTGTGCAATTACAAGGTGAGCGCCGGTGTCGCCGCCCCCGACCACTTCTGGATCAAGCTGCCCGATCCGAACACCGGCGCGCGTGTGGTGCTCCAGACCGTCCCGGACATCCCGTACGTCGAGGCGGGCGGCCCGGAACTGCGCTGGCACGAGAAGGACAGCGTGAAGGAACGGCAGAGCGAGCACGAGGAACACCGGAAGATCGAGGTACCGGTCGCCGCGCTCAAGGGCCGGCACACCCAGATCATCAACGGCATCCTGGAGTCGGGCCGCCGCACCCGGGCCAGGGCCGGACGCGCCTAGCGGGTACCGGTCGGCTCAGCCCTGGGTCTGGAGGCGGCTCAGTTCGCGCTGGACGTGGTCCAGGGCGCCCTCGCGGCGGCCCGGTACCCGGCCGCGCAGCGCGGCGAGGGCCGCGCCCAGTTCGCGGGCCCGTCCGGCGTCGCGGATCAGCCCCCACTGGTGGTGCGCCCGGTCGACGGCCGCCTCCACGGCGGGCGCCTGCGGGGGCTGCCCGGCGCCGAGCCGGGCCTCGGCCACCGTCAGCCAGGTCCGGCAGCTGCGCACCGGGTCCCCCGCGAACATCGCCAGGTCGGCCCGGACCTCGGTCCAGTGCAGCGCGTCCTCGGACGCGGGCCCGTGCGCCTGCGCCGCGGCCCGCTCGTGCCGGGCGGCGAGCGCGTCGGCGTCACCGTGCCGCCGGGACCGCACGGCCGCGGCGATGACGGCGTGCGGATCGCCCGCCACCGGCCCCGGCGCCGTCAGCACCAGGTCCGCACCGCTGCCCGCGGTGTCGGCCGCGGCCCGGGCCAGCGCCTGCTGGTGCAGCTCGTCCGGCGGCGGCCGGTGCCCGCTGCGCAGGATCGTCGCGACGCCCCGCATGTACGACGGGACGGCCACCGTCCGCCGGGCCGGCGGGGGCGCGATGCGACCGTAAACGGCGTTGTTGCGCCCGGAGTCCAGCGGACTGGTCCGCAGCCACTGCCAGGTCTCCTGGTCGGCGTGCAGGTCGAGCAGCAGCGTCGTCGCGCCGCTCGGCCGCAGCCGCAGCTCCTCGCGGATCCAGTGCCAGGGCAGTGCCGTGTAGCGGACGGTGGACGGCGTCGTGCGGGCCAGCGCCAGGTGCGGCAGGCGCTGGCGCCGGTCCAGCTGGAGCTGCCCGGCGATGTAGACCGTGAGCGGCCCGGGGGCCGCCGCCGCGGCCCGCAGCCGGGTGAGGACCGCCTGCGGCTCCAGCGGGTCGGCGAGTTCCACGACGTTCGCCGTGTCCGTGCCGGAGAGCACGGCGGGCGGCACCGCCGCGAGCACGGGAAGCACGGAGGCGGCGTCCACCAGGCACCCACGGCCCACGGGCGACGCCGCGAGCAGCAGCACGGTTCCGGGCATGTCCCCTCCCCCTGTCGATCACGTACGGCAGCACCGTAACCGCTGCGGCTGCACAGCGGGGCACTCAGCCGTCGGCGGCCGGATCAGGACCGGCCGGTGTCCGCCGTACCGCGAAGACCGTGGTGTCGTCGGCCACCCGGCCCCGGCAGTGCCGCAGCGTGCCGTCCCGTACCAGGGACACCAGCCGCGCGGGCCCGGCGCTGCGCGGGTCGACGGCGAGGGCGAGGGCGATGTCGTCGGCCGGCCGGTAGAAGACCCCGGCCGGGTCGCGGGCCTCGGTCACCCCGTCGGTGACCAGCAGCAGCGTCTCGTCCGCGGCCAGACGCAGCCGGTGCACCGGCGGCGTCCCGGACCGGCCGGTGGGCGCCAGTTCGGCCATGCCCAGCGGCAGCCCGCCCACGACCGGCAGCACGCGCACCCCGCGGGGACCGACCGCCATCGGGGGTTCGTGGCCGAAGACGACGGCCTCCACGACGTCCGCCAGACCCGGCGGGAAACCGATCAGTACGGCGGTGGCGAACCGGTCGCCGTCGGCCCGGCCCAGGGCGGCGGTGTGCCCGCGGTGGCGCACCATGCGGATCTCCAGGCGCTCGGCGACCGTCCCGAGGTCCGCTTCGTGGTAGGCGGCCTCACGGAAGGTGCCGAGCAGCGCGGCGGCCGTTTCCACCGCGCCGAGACCCTTGCCCTGCACGTCGCCGACGAGGACCCGGGTGCCGTGCGGTCCTGGCTGGATGTCGTAGAAGTCGCCGCCGACCCGGGCCTCGCTGTCCGCGGAGAGGTACACGGCGGCGTGGTCGAGGCCGCCGAAGCCCACCGGGAGCGGACGCAGCACGGTGCGGCGGGTGGTGTCGGCGATGTCCCGCATGTGCAGCATGCGCCGCTCCCCGCCGACCCGGAACCCGGCGGCCACCACGGCGATGGCACCGCCGAGGACGACGAGGACCAGACCGGGCAGCCCGGTCTCGTCGCGGTGCTGCCAGACGGTGTCGGCGCAGACGTAGACGCCGATCGCGAGCAGGGCGAGCACGGCCGTGCCCCGCACCCCGCAGATCGCGGCGGCGACGCCCGGCACCAGCACGGTCCAGGAGATGATCTCGAAGGCGCCGGTGGTGATGTCGCCCGCGGTGATGCCGATGAGCAGCAGCAGCGGGAACACCCAGGCCACTGTGCGCCCGCGCACACTGAGCAGCTCGTGCCGGGACACGGCGTCGCCCCGGCCGGCGGCGTGCAGGAGCCGCCCGAGCGGCCGCCACCGGGCGCGCACCGGCCTGCGGACACGACCCCTCACGGGCCCCAGCGAAACACGCGCCCGACCGCCCCGCATCCCGACTTGCCGGCCGGCACACCCAGGTGTGCCCTGGTAGACGGGGGCAGAGGGGGCGAGGCGAGAGGAGTGCTCTCATGGCTCACGCGGTACCCACACGCGGAACACCCACCGGCACCCGCACCGGCCCGGGCACGGGCACGTCCGGGCCCACGACGCCCGACGTCCTCGGCGAGCGGACCCACCTGCTGGCGAAGTGGGCGATGCCCCTCGCGATCGGCCTGGTCTACGGCTACTGGGCCGCGTCCATCCGCCGCCACGGCGGCCCCGTCACCGGCTGGAACCTGCTGTTCGGCTTCATGACGGTGCTCGCGTTCGCCCTCCTGTGGTACGTGGTCCGCGCGGTGGCCGACCGGCTGCCGCGCGAGGGCCACGCGGTGCTGTGGGGGGCGTTCGCGGGCAGCGCGCTGGGATTCCTGTACTCGGGCAGCGGCGTCGCCATGTTCACCTGCATCCTGGTGTCCCTGCTGCTCGCGGCGGCGGTGACCGCCGGGCTGTACTACCACTACGCCACCCACCAGGACGCCGAGGAGGCGCGGGCGGCCAGACACGGCACCCTCACCCGCACCACCTGACCGGATCGTCCCCGGGGGCCAAATGCAGTCACGCCGGTCGCCCGGCGGGGGCGCGGGGGTTTGCCTGGGAGGGTGTCCCCCCGCCTCCGGGGCGCCCTGTCGGCCGTCCTGATCGTCCTCGCCAGCCTGCTCGCACCGTGCGCCACGCTGGCGGGCTGGGCCATGCACGGGCCGGCCGACACGGGCCGGTACGTCGCGGCCATGGCCCCGCTCGCCGACGACCCGGACGTACGCGACGCGGCCGCCGACCGGCTGGGCGCCGGGTTCGCGGGCTTCGTCGACGAGGCCACGGCCGGTCCCGTGAGCGGCACCGTGCGGCTCTTCGTGCGGGACGCGGCCCGGTCGTTCACCCGCACCGAGGCCTTCCACGAGGGCTGGGACGCGGCCAACCGCACCGTCCACGCCGCCGTGCTGCGCGCCCTGCGCGACGACGGCGCCGCCGGACGCGCGGTCACCGTCGACCTGGCCCCGGTCACCGAACGCGTGCGGGACCGGCTCGCCGAGGACCACGTGCCCTTCGCCCGGCGCATCCCGGTCCGGCACACCGCGGTCACCGTGCTCCCGGCCCACCAGGCGGACCGGCTCAGGAAGGGCTACCGCGTGCTCGACGTCGCCGCCTTCTGGCTGCCGCTGGCGGCCGTCGTCTTCGCGGTCACCGGCATCGCGGTCGCCGCCTGCCGCCGCCGCGCCGTCACGGCCGCCGGGATCGGCACCGCCCTCGGCGGCGCCCTGCTCGCCCTCGCCGTACTGGTCGGCCGCCGGCTCACCGTGGCGGAACTCCCCGGCCCGGTGGACGGCCCCGCCGCGGGCGCCGTCTACGACGCCCTCACCCAAACCCTGCGCACCGCCTCCTGGCTCCTCGTCGCCCTCGGCCTCACGGTCGCCCTGGCCTCCTGGCTCACGGGCCGCTACGGGCGCCCGCCGCGCCACCGGCCCCCCGCGGAGCCCCACGGCGAGCCCGCCCCGCCCCGGCCCACCCGCACCCGGCTCTGAACCGCTTGGCGGGGCCCGCACCCCGGCGGCCAACGTCGCCGAGCATGACCGAGCCCGAGCCCGAGCCCGAGACGAAGACCGAGAGCGGCACGACGACCCTCTGGCGGCCCACCGGCCCCGAGGAGCTGGCGCCCGTCGAGGCCTCCGGCTGGACGGCCTGGCCCCCGCGCCTGCCCGAGCAGCCGATCTTCTACCCGGTCCTCAACGAGGACTATGCCGTCCGCATCGCCCGCGACTGGAACGTCCCCGCCTCCGGCTCGGGATACGTCACCCGCTTCGAGGTCGACACCGCCTTCCTGGCGCGCTATCCCGTACGCCAGGCGGGCGGCGAGACCATCCTGGAGCTGTGGGTCCCCGCGGAGGAGCTGCCGGAGTTCAACCGGCACATCGTGGGCCGCATCGAGGTCGTCCGGGAGTTCCACACACAGGCGTAGGGCGGTCGCTCAGACGCCGATGTCGCGGCCGTCCGCGCGCCACACCGCCACGACCGCCGGGCGCACGATCTTCCCGGGCCCGTCCGGCCAGGTGCTGGCCGGCTGCTCGACGGAGGCGCCGTCGACCTCGCCCGGGTGCTGCACGGCGACCAGCACCCGCCGGTCCTGGACGAGCGGACCGCAGGTCTCCGCGCCGGTCGGCACGGTCAGGAACTGCTTCAGCTCACCGCGCCGGTCGCCCTTGGTCGCGACGCCGAAGAGCCCGTCGTGGCTGCCGAGCGCGTTGCCGTCGGTGGAGATCCACAGGTTGCCGTGCTCGTCGAAGGCGACGTTGTCGGGGCACGAGATCGCGCTGACCCGGTCCTTCGGGAAACCCGCGAAATAGGTCGCCGGGTCCTCCGGGTCGCCGGCGACCAGGAACAGCGACCATCCGAAGCTGGTGGCGTCGGCCCGGTTCCAGCGCTCGGTCAGCTCCAGGACGTGGCCGTGCTTGTTGGCGTTGCGCGGGTTGGCCTCGTCGGGGCCCGCGTAACCGGCCTTGCCCCGGTTGGTGTTGTTGGTGAGGGCGACGTACACCTTGCCGGTGGTCGGCGACGGCTCGATGTCCTCGGGCCGGTCCATCTTCGTGGCCCCGACCTTGTCCCCGGCGAGCCGCGTGAAGACGCACACCTCCTCGGCGCTCATCCCCTCGACGTGCGAGACGGCACCGCGCTCCGTGGCGGTGACCAGCGGAATCCACTCGCCACCGCCGTCGAACTCGCCGTCGCGCGGCAGCGTGCCCGTACCGTCGATCTCGATCGCCGGGGAGTCGCCGTTGAGCTTGGCGACGTACAGGGTGCCCTCGTCGAGCAGCGAGAGGTTGTGCTCGCGCGCCCAGCGGGAGGTGCCGTGCCGCATCCGCTTGCTGCCGACGAACTTGTAGAAGTAGTCGAACCGCTCGTCGTCGCCGGTGTAGACGACCGGCCGCCCGTCGTGCGTCAGCCGCACGGTCGCGGCCTCGTGCTTGAACCGGCCGAGCAGCGTGTGCTTGCGCGGCGTGGACTGCGGGTCGTACGGGTCGAGTTCGACGACGTAACCGAAGCGGTGCACCTCGTTCGGCTCCCGGGCCACGTCGAAGCGCTTGTCGAACCGCTCCCACTTCCGCTCGGTGGCACCGGTCCCGATGCCGTACCGCTTGTCGGTGGCGCTGGAGGCGTTGGCGAAGTACTGGTTGAAGTTCTCCTCGCCGTGCAGCGTCGTGCCCCACGGGGTGGTGCCGCCGGAGCAGTTGTTGAGGGTGCCGAGCACCTTGCGGCCGGTGCGGTCGGCGGAGGTCTTCACCAGGTCGGACCCGGCGGCCGGGCCGGTCAGCCGGAACTCGGTGGTGGCGGTGACCCGCCGGTTGAGCCGATGCCGCGCCACGGGTGTCAGCCGCCCGCTCCTCCTTTCCTCCTCGACGGCGACGACGGACAGCCCGTGCGCGGCCCAGGCGATCTCGACCTGCTCACGGGTCGGGTTCTCGGGGTCGTAGCCGCGGAACATGAGCACCTCGTCGGTGTACTCGTGGTTGGCGACGAGGAGCCGGCGGTCGTGCTCGCCCCGCAGCGGCAGCAGCGCGAGGAAGTCGTTGTTGTACCCGAACTGCCCGGCCTGCGCCTCGGCGGTCTGCCGCTCGGCGTCGAAGGCGGGCGCCCCGCGCAGAATGGGTTCACCCCAACGGATGACGACGTCCTGCCGGTACCCCTCCGGTACGGTCACGGCGTCGTCGGTGTTGGGCGCGACGGGCGTGAACCGCAGCCCCCGCGCACCGGACGCCTTGGAGGGCCTCCCGTGTCCCTTTCCGGCCGCGGGCGCGGCCTGCGCCGACGGCGCCCCCGCCACGCCGACGGCCCCGGCACCGGCCGCGGCGACGGTCACGACGGCGGCGGCGCGCATCATGGAACGGCGGCTGAGCGCACCGGCGATGACATCGCCGGCGTACTCGTTGGAGCTGGTGTTCGGCACCTCGTGGAAGCAGGCGTCACCACACCGGAAACGGCAGGTCATCGCGGACCGGCCGCCAGGATGCGAACCGGACGGCGTCCCGATCAACGGCAGGAGTTTGCGCACTGTGTTCTCCCCTTGAGAATCCCTGTATGCCCTGGTGTCAGCGCGACCGTAGGTGCACATACGTGCGGGGACCGGGCGTCGCGGTGAACGGAGGGTGAACCCGCGGAATCCGTGGGGGAATTGCGGCTGCGTCTCGATCCCGCCTTGACGCGTCGCCGCCCGCATGTCAGACCCTGCACAAGATCACAAGCCGGGACCGCTAACCTTACGTGTCCGTCCTGGCCAGGGATTGACGGCACCAACTCACCTCGAAGGGTTGCGCTCATGGGCATTCTCACTCTCCTGCGGAACGCGTTCGGCCGCTCACGCAAGGAACGGACCGCACAGGCGGAGGGTGCGACGCAGGAGACGGCACCGCCGGTCACCGAGCCGGAGCCGAAGCTCCCGTCCCAGCCCACCGCACCCCCGGAGCCGGCCGGGACCCCGGACCAGCCGGAGTCCTCCCAGATCCCCGAGCCCCGCTCGGAACCCACCCCCGACGAGCACGACCTCGTCAAGGCCGCCTTCGCCAACATCACGGTCCCCAAGCCAACGGACCTCCCCTCGGACACCACGCCGACCCCGGAACCGAAGCCGACCCCGGAGCCCGTGACAGCCCCGGAGCCCGTGGCAGCCCCGGAGCCCGTGGCAGCCCCCGAGCAGGAGGCGAAGCCCGAGCCCGAGGCAGCCCCGGAGCCCGTGACAGCCCCCGAGCAGGAGGCGAAGCCCGAAGCGGAGACGGAGCCCGAAGCGAAGCCGAAGGCCAAGTCGGAACCCGAAGCCGAGGCGGAGCCGAAGGCTGAGCCGACCACCACCCCTGAACCCGCACCCGCCGACGGCGAGGACGCCCCACAGGGGCCACCAGCACCCGACAACGAAACCAGCACGGGCGGTGCGGGTGGGAACACGGACGCCGAAGGCGAAGCCGAGGCGTCGAAGCCCACCGACCAGCCGGAGGCACCCCGTGGGAACACGGACGCCGAAGGCGAAGCCGAGGCGTCAGGGCCGGCCACACCCCCCGCGAAGCTCCGCTCCCGCGCCCCCGCCCTCACCACCGCCTACAAGGCAGCCGGCACCACCCTGAAGAAATACAATCTCACCGGCACCCGCGCCAAGATCCACCTCGTCCTCGACCGCTCCGCCTCCATGCGCCCGTACTACAAGGACGGCTCCGCCCAGGCCCTCGCCGAGCAGACCCTCGCCCTCGCGGCGCACCTCGACCCCGAGGCCAAGGTCCCCGTCACGTTCTTCTCCACGGAAGTGGACGGCACCGGCGAGCTGACCCTCACCGACCACGAGAACAAGATCGACGAGCTGCACGCAGCGCTCGGCCGCATGGGCCGCACCAGCTACCACGCCGCCGTGGAGGCCGTCCTCGCCCACCACACCGAGAAGGACGCCCCCGGCACCCCCGTCCTGGTGGTCTTCCAGACCGACGGCGCCCCCGACGCCAAGACCCCCGCCACCCAGGCCCTCACCAAGGCGGCCGCGGACCACCCGAACGTCCACTTCTCCTTCGTCGCCTTCGGTGACCCGGAGAACAAGGCGTTCGACTACCTCCGCAAGCTCAAGACGGACAACGCGTCGCACTTCCTGGCCGGCGAGACTCCCAAGGAGCTGACCGACAAGGAGCTCTACGAGGGCGTACTGGCGACCTGGCGCCCGTAACCGCACCGCGACCGCGTGATCACGCACCACCCCCCGGGGGGTGGACGGGGAGCAGGACCCCCCGTCCACCCCCCGAAACGCGTGTGAGTCGATCTCCACGGGCCCAGTAGGATTTCGCCCATGGCGGCCACTGGAACCGAGAAGCAGGGGGCGAAGGCGTACTACGTCTCGACCCCCATCTACTACGTCAACGACGCTCCTCACCTGGGCCACGCCTATACGACCGTCGCAGGCGACGTGCTCACCCGCTGGCACCGCCAGCGCGGCGAGAAGGTGTGGTACCTCACCGGCACGGACGAGCACGGTCAGAAGATCATGCGTACGGCCGAGGCGAACGGGGTCACCCCGCAGGCCTGGGCCGACAAGCTCGTCACGGAGTCCTGGAAGCCCCTGTGGGAGCACCTCGACATCGCGAACGACGACTTCATCCGCACCACGCAGAAGCGGCACACCGACCGCGTCCAGGAGTTCGTGCAGGACCTGTACGACACGGGCGAGATCTACAAGGGCGGCTACGAGGGCCCGTACTGCGTGGGCTGCGAGGAGTACAAGCTCCCCGGCGAGCTGCTCGACGGCGAGGGCGAGTACGCGGGGCAGAAGCTGTGCCCGATCCACAAGAAGCCGGTGGAGATCCTCAGCGAGGAGAACTACTTCTTCAAGCTCAGCGAGTACAGCGAGAAGCTGCTCGCGCACTACGAGGCCAACCCGGGCTTCATCCAGCCCGAGTCCGCGCGCAACGAGGTCGTGAATTTCGTCCGCCAGGGCCTCCAGGACCTCTCCATCTCGCGCTCGACCTTCGACTGGGGTGTGCCGGTCCCCTGGGACGACAAGCACGTCATCTACGTGTGGGTCGACGCCCTGCTGAACTACGCCACGGCGGTTGGCTACAACGAGAACCCCGAGAAGTTCGAGTCGACGTTCCCGGCCGACGTGCACCTGGTCGGCAAGGACATCCTCCGCTTCCACGCGATCATCTGGCCGGCCATGCTGATGGCGCAGGGCCTGCCCCTGCCCGGGAAGATCGCCGCCAACGGCTGGCTGATGGTCGGCGGCGAGAAGATGTCGAAGTCCAACCTCACCGGCATCAAGCCGCAGGACCTGACCACGCACTTCGGCGTGGACGCGTACCGCTGGTACTTCCTGCGCGCGATCGCGTTCGGCCAGGACGGCAGCTTCTCCTGGGAGGACTTCTCCGCCCGCTACACCAGCGAGCTGGCCAACGACTACGGCAACCTCGCCTCCCGCGTGGCGGCGATGGTCAACAAGTACTTCGGCGGCGAGCTGCCGGCCGCGACGGCCGACGGTGACGCGGAGAAGGCGATCCACGACGGTCTGACCAAGGCGGTCGCGGAGGCCGACCGGAAGATCGGCGAGGAGCTGGACTTCCAGGGCGGCATTCTGGCGGTCTTCGACTTCGTGAAGCAGGTCAACGGCTACATCACCGAGCAGGAGCCCTGGAAGGTCGCGAAGGACGACAGCCCGGAGGGCAAGGCCCGCCTCGCGACGATCCTCTACACGGCCGCGGAGTCCCTCCGCGCGGTGGCGGTCCTCCTCAACCCGATCATGCCGGACACCTCCCAGAAGCTCTGGGACTCCCTCGGCGCCGAGCCCTCCCTGGGGGCCCTGGCGGACCAGCAGGTCCAGCACGCGGCGGACTGGGGCCGACTGCCGGCGGGCTCGACGGTCACCAAGGGCGCGGTGCTCTTCCCGCGTCTCGAGGAGAAGCCGGCCGCGTAACGCGCTCGCTACAGCAGGGGCCCGGGAGAGGCGGACGCTTCTCCCGGGCCCTCCGCGTTTGCGAAGATCGAACGAAGAACCAGCTCACGTGGGGGGACATCCATGGCACTGTTCGGCAACGCGCACAGCATCGATCCGGGCCAGGCGCAGCAGGAGTACGCGCGTCTGCTCGGCCACGGTGAGCAGGTGCACGCCGCCTACCTGCT
Source organism: Streptomyces sp. NPDC034099 (assembly GCF_055575415.1). Taxonomy (NCBI): domain Bacteria; kingdom Bacillati; phylum Actinomycetota; class Actinomycetes; order Kitasatosporales; family Streptomycetaceae; genus Streptomyces; species Streptomyces sp. NPDC034099. The sequence continues at coordinate 386,928 of NZ_JBVISR010000004.1, forward strand.
GATACGCGACACCATCCTGTTCACCGACCGCCGTCTGATCCTGATCGACAAACAGGGCATCACCGGCAAGAAGACCGAGTACCACTCGATCCCGTACCGCAGCATCACGCACTTCGCGGTGGAGACGGCCGGCCACTTCGACCTGGACGCCGAACTGAAGATCTGGCTCTCCGGCTCCCAGGCGCCCATCCAGAAGACCTTCACCAAGGGCGTCGACATCTACGAGGTCCAGGCCATCCTGACCCAGTTCGTGGCCCGGTAGTACTCCGGACGTCAACTCCCGGACGCGTACGCCACGAACCCGGCCCACGTCTGCGCCGACAAGGCGAGGCGTGGGCTCGCGTCACGGTGCTTGGAGTCGCGGACGTGGACGGTGCCGGGCGTGGTCGCCACCTCGACGCAGGAGTCACCTTCGTTGCCGTCGCTGTAGCTGCTTTTGAACCATGCCAGTTCGGAGGCGTCCCCGGTGGGGCCCTTGTGGATCATGTGTCTCCCAGCAGTCGTTCGATGAAGGCCAGCGACTCCCCCGGCGGGAGTGCCTGCGCCCGGATGGTGCCATAGCGCAGCTCAAGAACGCGGAGGTGCCTGGGGTCGTGGATCGGCCGCCCGTTGAAAGCACCATCGGAGCGTCCCACGGCCGTTCCGTCCTCGAACTTCAGCAATTCGATCTTGCCGTCCAGACCGGGGTGGGTTTCGCGGTGCGTGGGCATCACCTGGAGGGTGACGTTACGCAACCGCCCCACCTCCAACAGACGTTCGAGCTGCTGTCGCCACACCATTGTGCCTCCAAGAGGGCGCCTGATAGGCGCCTCTTCCAGGACGAAGCTGATGGCAGGGGCAGGGTCCCGATCGAAGATCGACTGCCTGGCCATGCGAGCGGCGACCATGCGCTCGACCTCGCCTTCCGAGTACGGGGGTTGTCGTGATTCGAAAGCTGCCCTGGCATGCGCGGATGTCTGCAACAGCCCGCTGACGCTGTGGCACACGTACGTCCCGATCTCGACCGCCCGCGACTCCATCTGCGCCAGATCCCGCACCTTCTTCGGATACCGGACCCTCGCCACGTCCTCCTTCATCGCGGCGAGCAGCCCACCCGCCCCCAACAGCTCATCGGCCCTCTCCAGATACTCCGGCCGGGGAATCCGCTTCCCGCCCTCGATCTTGTAGACGAGGTCCTCGCCGTACCCCACGGCCTTCCCGAAGTCACCGGCCCGCATGCCCACCGCCTCGCGCCGCAGCTTCAACTGCCGCCCCACGGTGGCGATGACCGCCACACCCCACTCATCGTCCGGGTCCACCTCCCACCCCGGCTCGTCAGCCTCGGTCCTGAGCTGCCGAACCTCGCCGTCCACCGACATGCGCGCCCCTCCGTCGTACCGCTTCGTGCCAGCCACGCCCTACCCGTGAACGACCGCCCGACAAGCCCGGACACGACCGGACAGATCCCCCTCGGCCCGTCCCCGCAGCCACCGGAACCTGAGGTCCCATGCTCCGGTCCGACCTGCGACCCCTATGCACTACTCACTGGAGAGAAAGAACCCCACCAAACCCCACCCCCTCCCTCCCGGCACGCAGCGTCACTCCCGAGAGTGAATATGCCCAAGTGGGCTGGATATGCGCCCAGTTGCGTGCCCTACGCTCGGCGCCAGCAGCACACGACAGACAACCCCAGACATGCGACGGCCCCCGCCGGGACTGGCATCCCGATGCGAGGGCCTGACCACCGAGGAAGTAGGGCTTCCCGATGGACACCGAAAACCCTAGCGCGCCCCTGCGCGCCCAGTCCCGTATCGCGCGCAAAAACCACCCCGACGGGCCCGGGGGAAGACCGTTCGCCGGCGTCACCCACGACCACGTCCGCCACACCGAGAACTTCACGGTGATCGGCAACGACCTGGTGCAGCATCCGGAGCTGTCCGGGCTCGCCATCGGACTGGGCTGCTACATCCAGTCCGTGCGGCCGGGCACCGCCGTCGACATCAAGACGCTCGCCAACCGCTTCCCCGAGGGGCCCACCCGCATCGCGGCCGCCCTGAACGAACTCGAAGCCCACGGCTACCTGATCCGCAGTCGGGAGCGCACCGCCACCGGCCGGATCGTCACCCGCACGGTCTCCTGCAACAGGCCCGGTCACCGCACCACCGACCGGGAGAAGGCCCCCCGCAGGCCCTCCCGGCGGCGCACGGCCCCCGACGCGCCCGCGCCGCGCAAGCGCCTCCCCGCCGTTCCCCAGCCGTCGTGCACCGCTCCCGTCCTCCTCAGTGCAGCCGTCGACGTCCTCACCGGCCTGCGCCGCCACGACCCTCGGCTGCTCCTGTCCGCCACGGATGCCGAGCATCTCGCCCCGGGTGTCGCGGCCTGGCTGGAACGCGAGGTCCCCGCCACCGCCGTACGCCACGCCCTGACCGCGCACCTGCCCGACGAACCCCTGATCCGCCCGGCCGCCCTCCTCGCCCACCGCCTGGCGGCCCAGCTGCCGCCTCCACCGCCGTTCCGGGCGTCACCCTCGTCCGTCCCGGAGCCCCGCCACCCTCTCCAGACCTGCGACGACTGCGACCGCGCCTTCCGGAGCGCGCAGCCGGGCCGCTGCCGCGACTGCCGAACCGATCACCCGGAGGGCGCCTAGCATGAACGGGACGATCCTTGCCCCTGGGCACAGACGACGAGGAGCGAGCGCCATGACCATCGCACCGGACCACGCGCAGCAGGGCGCTTCCCACCGCTACCGGGCCATGCGGGATTTCGTTCAGTCCGCGGATGACACCCTGCCCGGCAAGTTCGAGATCACCCAGGAAGGGATCGTCCACGACATGATGGCGCCCGTCGGCCCGCATGAGCTGACCACTGTGCACTTGCGGAGACGCCTGGAGAGGGTGATGCCGGAGGAGATCGTGGCTCACACGGGCGAACCGGATGTCGAGGACGAGTGTCGGGGGCTCATGCGCCGGCCTGACGTCATGGTGATCACCATGGAGGACATGGATGTTCCGGGCTCGTTCGATCCCCGTACTCTCATCGCTGCAATCGAGGTCGTGTCCCGCTCCAATCCGGACAACGACTGGATCGCCAAGACTCGCGACTACCCCTTGATGGGCATCCCCGTCTACGCGATCTTCGACCCCCGCACAGGCACTGGCGCCGTATTCACCGACATCCACACCACCCCCGACGGCCCCCGCTACGCCACCCGCAAGGACTTCGTCTACAGCGAGGACGTCACCATCGCCGACTGGACCATCTCGACCCAGAACCTGCCGCTCTACCGGAGCGAGGACCAGGGGTGACGACGGCGAAGGGCCCGGAAGCGCTCTGTGCTTCCGGGCCCTTCGCTGCGGTACCGCCGCCGCGTTCTACTTCGGCTGCGGCTTGCGCACCGAAAGGTGCAGCTCCCTCAGCCGGGTCTCGTCCAGCTCGGTCGGGGCGCCCATCATCAGGTCCTGGGCGTTGCCGTTGAGCGGGAAGGCGATGGTCTCGCGGATGTTGGGCTCGTCGGCCAGCAGCATGACGATGCGGTCGACGCCCGGGGCGATGCCACCGTGCGGCGGGGCGCCGAAGCGCAGGGCGCGCAGCATGCCGGCGAACTCGCGCTCGACGGTCTCCGCGTCGTAGCCCGCGATCTCGAAGGCCTTGAGCATGATCTCCGGCTCGTGGTTCCGGATGGCGCCGGAGGACAGCTCGACGCCGTTGCAGACGATGTCGTACTGCCAGGCCAGGACGTCCAGCGGGTCCTGGTTCTCCAGGGCGTCCATGCCGCCCTGCGGCATCGAGAAGGGGTTGTGGGAGAAGTCGATCTTCCCCGTCTCCTCGTCCTTCTCGTACATCGGGAAGTCGACGATCCAGCAGAACCGGAAGACGTTCTCCTCGAAGTGCCCGGCGCGCCGGGCGGCCTCGACCCGCACCGCGCCCATGATCTTCGAGACCTCGTCGAACTCGCCCGCGCCGAAGAACACGGCGTGGCCGGGGGCCAGGGAGAGCCGCTTGGTCAGCTCCGCGACGTTCTCCTCGGTGAGGAACTTCGCGATCGGGCCGGACAGCTTGCCGTCCTCGCCGACGCGGACCCAGGCCAGGCCCTTGGCGCCCTGCGAGACGGCGTAGTCGCCGAGCTGGTCGAAGAACTTGCGGGGCTGCGCCGAGACGTCCGGGACGGGCAGCGCGCGCACGTGCTTGCCGGCGAAGGCCTTGAACTCCGAGCCCTCGAAGACGTCGGTGATGTCGACCAGCTCCAGCTGGGCGCGCAGGTCGGGCTTGTCGGAGCCGTACTTCAGCATCGCCTCGCGGAACGGGATCCGCGGGAACGGCGAGGTCACGTGGCGGCCGTTGCCGAACTCCTCGAACAGCTCGGTCATGAGCTGCTCGATCGGGCGGAACACGTCCTCCTGCTCGACGAAGCTCATCTCGACGTCGAGCTGGTAGAACTCGCCCGGCGAACGGTCGGCGCGGGCGTCCTCGTCACGGAAGCAGGGCGCGATCTGGAAGTACCGGTCGAAGCCCGAGATCATCAGCAGCTGCTTGAACTGCTGCGGCGCCTGCGGGAGGGCGTAGAAGCGGCCCGCGTGCAGGCGGGAGGGGACCACGAAGTCGCGGGCGCCCTCGGGGGAGGTGGCGGTGAGGATGGGCGTCGCCATCTCGTTGAAGCCGAGGGCGACCATCTTGCTGCGGATCGAGGAGATGACCGACGTGCGCAGCATGATGTTGCGGTGCATGCGCTCGCGGCGCAGGTCCAGGAAGCGGTACTCCAGGCGCCGCTCCTCGTTGACCCCGTCCTCGGTGTTGATGGTGAAGGGCAGCGGCTGGGCGGCGCCGAGCAGCTCGACCTCGCCCACCTCGACCTCGACCTCGCCGGTGGGCAGGTCGGGGTTGATGTTCTCGGCGCCGCGGGAGACGACCCGGCCGTCGACCCGAACGGTCGATTCCTTGGTCAGCTTGTCCAGCGCCTCGTACGCCTCGGTGCCCGGACGGGCGACGAGCTGCGTGATGCCGTGGTGATCGCGCAGATCGATGAAGAGGATGCCGCCCAGGTCGCGCCGATTGTGCAGCCAGCCACTCAGTCGGACGTCGGTGCCGACGTCAGAGGAGCGGAGCTCGCCGCAGGTGTGGGACCTGTACCGATGCATCGTCGTTCATCCAGCCTTCGCGGATCGGGGAAGTGTTTCGCGTTTCACGTGAAACAACCCCAGCGTACCGGGCAGCGACGCCTGCCTTCCTCCGCATTGACGCCCGACGAGCCCGCCACGAACCCACTCCCCGCCCCCTCCCGGTCCCCTACGGCGCCCCGGCGAGCGGTGGCAGCGTCCGATCACCTCTTCCTAAAGTGGGGCAATGCGCACTGGTGAGCCCCTGCCCGAGGTGGGGGACGTCCTTGCCGCCCTCGCGACCGGACTGTGGCACTGGGACACTGCCACGGGTGAGGTCGCGGTGGACGCGGAGGCCGCCCGCCTGCTCGGGCTGCCCGCGGAACGGGCGTGCCTCACGGAGGCACAGGTGAGGGCCCGGCTGCACCCGGTGGACTGGAACGAGATCACCGGCGTGGTCCAGCTCGCCGTCGCCGAGGGCACCCTCGCCGAGGTCCGGATCCGGATCATGGACGAGCACGGCCATGTCGTCCGGGTCGTACGCAGCCGCTCCAAGCCGTCCTTCGACCCCGTACGCAAGGCGTACGACCTGATCGGCACCCTTCAGGAGGTCGCCGAACCGCGGCCGGGCACGCCCGCCGGGCGCAGCGCGGTCACCGGGGAGTGGCGCCGCTCGCGGGAGGCGTTCCTGCTGGACGCGGGGCGGGCGCTGGCCGAGGCGCGGTCCACCGAGGAGGTGCTGCGGGTGGCGGCCGGGCTGTCGATGCCGGGCTTCTCCCCGGACGGCCTCGCGGTGTTCGGGGTCTCGGGCGACCGCCTCACCGTCATCGGCCACCACGGGCAGCCCGCGAACGAGAGCAACCCGTTCGTGGACATGTCGCTGGACACCGCCTACCCGGCGGCGGAGGTGGTGCGTACCGGCCGCGCGGTCTACCTCTCCTCCCCGCAGCAGTACCGGTCCCGCTACCCCATGACCTGGTCGCTCGCCGAGCGCTTCGGCCGCCGCTCCTGGGCCTATCTGCCGCTGACCGTGGCGGGCCGCACGATGGGCGCCTGGATGGCCGCCTTCGCCTATCCGGTCGCGTTCACGCCGGACGAGCGTTCCGTGCTGACCACGGTGGCCCGGATGCTGGCCCAGGCGCTGTCCCGGGCCGGTGCCGCGGAGAACCAGCGGGAGCTGACCGAGGGGCTGCAACGCTCGATGCTGCCCATGCTCGGCCCGGAGATCCCCGGCATGGACATCGCGGCCCGCTACGTCCCCACCGGCGGCGGCCTCCAGGTCGGCGGCGACTGGTACGACATGATCCCGCTGCCCGGGGGCCGCTTCGCGCTGGTGATCGGCGACGTCCAGGGGCACGACGTGCGCGCGGCCGGACTGATGGGCCAGCTGCGCATCGCCCTGCGCGCCTACGCCTCCGAGGGGCACCGTCCCGACGCGGTGCTGGCCCGCGCCTCCCACTTCTTCCACGGCCTCGCCACCTCCGCGGACGACCCCGGCGACCTGCGCTTCGCGACCTGCTACTACGCCGAGGTCGACCCCGCCACCGGCACCCTGGAGAGTGCCCGCGCGGGTCATCTGGACCCGGTGGTGCGCATGGCGGACGGGACGGCACTGATCCTCGCCACGGCGGGCGGACTGCCGCTGGGCATCGACCCGGACTCCGACTACCCGACGACGCGGCTCGCCCTGGAACCCGGGGACACCCTGATGCTGTGCACGGACGGCCTGGTCGAGACCGGCGGCCATGATCTGCAGAGCGGCTGGCACCGGCTGCGGGTGATCCTGGAGGAGCACACCGGCGGCCTGGAGGAGCTGGCCGACGCGCTGGTCCAGGCGGTGCACGGCCCCTCCTCGCACCACACCACCGGGCCGCTCGCCGACCGCCGGGAGGACGACATCGCGCTGGTGCTGCTGTGCCGGCAGGGCGAGGGCTGCGGCTGCGGCGAATCCACCGCGACCCGGGCGCCGGTGCGCCGCACGATGCTGTCGGTCGCCCAGTCCGAGCCCGCCCGGATCGCCACCGCCCGGCAGCACCTGCGCGACCTGCTGCACGACTGGCCGGTCGAGGAGCAGCGGGACACGGCGGTCCTGCTGCTCTCCGAGATGCTGACGAACGTCCTGGTGCACACCGACACCGACGCGCTGCTCGTCGCCGAGGTCGCCGGGGAGCCGGGCGAGCGGCGGATCCGGGTGGAGGTCACCGACAACGGCGACGACCTGCCGCACAAGCGCAGGCCGGGGGAGATGGCGTCCTCCGGGCGCGGCCTGATGCTGGTCGAACTGCTCGCGGACGCCTGGGGCGTCGCCCCGCGCGGCGAGGGCAAGAGCATCTGGTACGAGCTCTACGAGTCCCCCGACCCGGACGAGGGCTCCGGCCCCGCGGCCGGCCCGGAGGCGGGAGCGGTGGTGTTCGAGGCCTCGTAACGCCCCTGGAGCTCGTGCACGACCCCGAACGCCGCCGCGGTCAGGGGCACGGCGAGGAGCATCCCCAGGATGCCCGCCACCGACGCCCCCGCGGTGAGCGCCAGCAGCACGACGGCCGGGTGCATCTGCACCGTCCGGCTCTGGACCATCGGCTGGAGCACGTGTCCCTCCAGCACCTGCACGGCCAGCACCACGCCGAGGGCCCACAGCGCGATGACGAACCCCCGGTCGGCCAGCGCCACCAGGACGGCGACGGCACCGGAGATGAACGCGCCGAGGTAGGGGATGTAGGCGCCGACGAAGACCAGCGCCCCGAGCCCGACCGCGCCGGGGACGCGCAGCACGAGCAGCCCGACGGTGATGCAGACCGCGTCGATGAGGGCGATCAGGGTCGTGCCCCGCATGAAGCCCTCGACGGCCCCGAAGGCCCGCCGGGCCATGGCCTCGACCGTGTCGGCGGCGCCGGGCGGGGCGAGGGCGCGCACCGTGCCGACGGCCCGGTCGGAGTCGCGCAGGAAGAAGAAGACGAGCAGCAGGGCGAGCACGGCCATGGCCAGCATCTCGCCGACGACGCTGATCCCGGTCACCACGCCCGAGGCGGCCGTACCGCCGAACTTGCCCAGCAGCTCGCGCGCGTTGGAGGCCACGTCGTCCAGCGAGGTCCCGGCGGCGCCGAAGTGGTCGGCGACGCCCTTGGCCGCGTCCCGCAGCGAGGCGATGATCTGGTCGCCGGTCTCGACGAGCGCGGAGACCACGATGTACACGGCCCCGCCGACCACGGCCAGCACGGCCACGCAGGTCAGCCCGGCGGCCAGCGACCGCTGCACATGGGCCCGCACCAGCCGCGCGTGCAGCGGCCGGAGCAGGGCGGTGCCGAGCAGCGCGAGCAGCGCCGGCGTCACCGCGGTGCGGAACTCGACGCAGAGCCGGATGGCGACGTAGACGACACCGCTGGCGAGCAGGATGACGGCGCACCAGGCGGCGAACCGCCGTACCGGACCGGGGAGCAGCTGCACGCCTCCACCCGATCACGCGGCGGGCGGGCTGTCCTGTGCGGACGGCCCGCCCGGGTGACGCGCTGTCAGGCCCCGGGGCCCTCGCCGGACATGCCGTGCACGGCCGGTACGGTGCCGAGGCGGCCCTTCTGGAAGTCCTCGAAGGCCTGCATCAGCTCGTCCTTGGTGTTCATCACGAACGGGCCGTAGTGGGCCATCGGCTCCCGGATCGGCCGGCCGCCGAGCAGCACGACCTCCAGGTCGGGGGTGTGCGAGTCCTGCTTCTCGTCCGCGCGGACGGTCAGCGAGCCCCCGGCGCCGAAGACGGCGGTCTGCCCGAGGTGGACCGGACGCCGCTCGGCGCCCACGGAGCCGCGCCCGGCCATGACGTACGCCAGGCCGTTGAAGTCCTCCCGCCAGGGCAGGGTGACCTCGGCGCCCGGCGCCAGCGTCGCGTGGACCATCGTGATCGGCGTGTGCGTGATGCCGGGGCCCTCGTGCCCGTCCAGCTCACCGGCGATGACGCGCAGCAGCGCGCCGCCGTCGGGGGAGGTGAGCAGCTGGACGGAGCCGCTGCGGATGTCCTGGTAGCGGGGGGCCATCATCTTGTCCTTGGCCGGCAGGTTCACCCACAGCTGGAGCCCGTGGAAGAGACCGCCCGACATCACCAGCTGCTCCGGCGGCGCCTCGATGTGCAGCAGGCCCGAGCCGGCCGTCATCCACTGGGTGTCGCCGTTGGTGATGGTGCCGCCGCCACCGTTGGAGTCCTGGTGGTCGAAGATCCCGTCGACGATGTAGGTGACGGTCTCGAAGCCGCGGTGCGGGTGCCAGGGCGTGCCCTTGGGCTCGCCCGGCGCGTACTCCACCTCACCCATCTGGTCCATCATGATGAACGGGTCGAGGTGGCGGTAGTTGATCCCGGCGAACGCGCGGCGCACCGGGAAGCCCTCGCCCTCGAAACCGCTTGGCGCGGTCGTGACGGTGAGCACGGGACGGGCGACCGCGTCGGCGGTCGCGGATACGCGGGGCAGCGTCAACGGGTTCTCGACGGTCACGGCGGGCATGTCGGCCTCCTCGGGCGGCGTGCGCCCCACTTTAGTTGAGCATTGAACTTCTTGTCACGTGGAACCACGAAAGCCCGGAGGGCATTCCCTCCGGGCTCACGGACATCCGTTCGGCGGCCGCTAGCCGTACATGCGGCGCATGGCGAAATCGACCATCTGTTCGACGGCTTTCGCGTCGAACACCATCCGGTGCTCGCCCTCCATGTCCAGGACGAAGCCGTAGCCGGTCGGCAGCAGGTCGATCACCTCCGCGCCGGTGATCACGAAGTACTTCGACTCCTTGCCCGCGTACCGGCGCAGCTCCTTCAGCCCGGTGAACATCGGGATCACCGGCTGCTGGGTGTTGTGCAGCGCGAGGAACCCGGGGTTGTCGCCGCGGGGGCAGTAGACCTTCGAGGTCGCGAAGATCTGCTGGAAGTCCTCGGCGGACATCTGGCCGGTGGTGAAGGCGCGCACCGCGTCCGCGAGCGAGGGCGGGGACGGCTCGGGGTACAGCGGCGGCTGCTGCCCGTATCCGCCGCCCATCGGCTGCTGCGGCGGGGCGTACTGCTGCTGCTGTTGGCCCGCGGTCTGGTCGTAGCCGTACATGCAGCACAGAGTAACGAGTAACGAGTCACAGATGGGCGGCTCGGGGTTGCTTCTTATTACCGACGGGTAGCATCATCGGAGCTACTAGTTGGTACGTGTACGGATGCGAGGAGCGAGTGCCTCGCCGATCTCTCAACGGAGCCGTCGCCATGGGGCACTACAAGCCGAATCTCCGGGACATCGAGTTCAACCTCTTCGAGGTGCTCGGCCGCGACAAGGTCTACGGCAGCGGCCCGTTCGCGGAGATGGACACGGACACCGCCAAGAGCGTGCTGGAGGAGCTGACCCGCCTCTCCGAGAACGAGCTGGCCGAGTCCTTCGCCGACGCCGACCGCAACCCGCCGGTCTTCGACCCGGAGACCAACACCGCGCCGGTCCCGGCGTCCTTCAAGAAGAGCTACCAGGCCTTCATGGACTCCGAGTACTGGCGGCTCGGCCTGCCCGAGGAGATCGGCGGCACCACCTCGCCGCGCTCCCTGATCTGGGCCTACGCGGAGCTGATCCTCGGCGCCAACCCGGCCGTGTGGATGTACTCCTCCGGTCCGGCGTTCGCCGGCATCCTCTTCGAGGAGGGCAACGAGGTCCAGAAGCACATCGCCTCGATCGCCGTCGAGAAGCAGTGGGGCTCCACCATGGTCCTCACCGAGCCGGACGCCGGTTCGGACGTCGGCGCCGGCCGCACCAAGGCCGTGCAGCAGGAGGACGGCTCCTGGCACATCGAGGGCGTGAAGCGCTTCATCACGTCCGGCGAGCACGACATGTCGGAGAACATCCTCCACTACGTCCTCGCCCGCCCCGAGGGCGCCGGACCCGGCACCAAGGGCCTGTCCCTCTTCCTCGTCCCGAAGTACGAGTTCGACTTCGAGACCGGCGAGCTGGGCGAGCGCAACGGCGTCTACGCCACCAACGTCGAGCACAAGATGGGCCTGAAGGCCTCCAACACCTGCGAGATGACCTTCGGCGACCGCCACCCCGCCAAGGGCTGGCTGATCGGCGACAAGCACGACGGCATCCGCCAGATGTTCCGCATCATCGAGTTCGCCCGCATGATGGTCGGCACGAAGGCGATCTCCACCCTCTCCACGGGCTACCTCAACGCCCTGGAGTACGCCAAGGAGCGCGTCCAGGGCCCCGACCTGGCCAACTTCATGGACAAGTCGGCCCCCAAGGTCACCATCACGCACCACCCGGACGTGCGCCGCTCCCTGATGACGCAGAAGGCGTACGCCGAGGGCATGCGCGCCCTCGTGATGTACACCGCCTCCGTGCAGGACGAGATCCAGCTCAAGGAGGCGAACGGCGAGGACGCCTCGACCGAGCACGCCCTCAACGACCTGCTCCTGCCGATCGTCAAGGGCTACGGCTCGGAGAAGGCCTACGAGCAGCTCGCCCAGTCGCTCCAGACCTTCGGCGGCTCCGGGTTCCTCCAGGAGTACCCGATCGAGCAGTACATCCGCGACGCCAAGATCGACACCCTGTACGAGGGCACCACGGCGATCCAGGGCCAGGACTACTTCTTCCGGAAGATCGTCCGCAACCAGGGCGCCGCGCTGAACTCGCTCGCCGAGGACATCAAGAAGTTCCTGGCGCTGGCCACCGGCGGCGAGGAGCTGTCCGGCGCCCGTGAGCACCTGGCCAAGGCCGCCGTCGAGCTGGAGGCCATCGTCGGCCTGATGCTGACCGACCTCGCGGCCACCGAGCAGGACGTCAAGAACATCTACAAGGTGGGCCTCAACACCACCCGCCTGCTGCTCGCCTCCGGCGACGTGATCGTCGGCTACCTGCTCCTCAAGGGCGCCGCCGTCGCCGCCGAGAAGCTGCCGACCGCCTCCGCCAAGGACAAGGCCTTCTACACCGGCAAGATCGCCGCCGCGAAGTTCTTCGCCGCGAACGTCCTGCCCGGCCTCACCCTGGCCCGCAAGGTCGCCCAGGGCGTCGAGCTGGACCTGATGGAGCTGGACGAGGCCGCGTTCTAGGACGGGCCCCGCACCGCGGCCCGGTTCCGCAGACCCCCACGAGGGCCCGCTCCCGCCAGACGGGAAGCGGGCCCTCGTACGTCGTTAAGGTGAACCCCATGAGCGCACCCTCCCGCTTCGACCGCGGCCACACCGACGACCTGATGACCTTCCTGTCGGCGAGCCCGACCCCGTACCACGCCGTGGCGAGTGCCGCCGAGCGGCTGGAGAAGGCAGGCTTCCGCCAGGTCGCGGAGACCGACGCCTGGGAGGCGACGAGCGGCGGCAAGTACGTGCTGCGCGGCGGTGCGATCGTCGCCTGGTACGTCCCGGAGGGCGCCGCGGCGCACACCCCCTTCCGCATCGTCGGCGCCCACACCGACTCCCCCAACCTGCGCGTCAAGCCCCGCCCGGACACCGGGGCGCACGGCTGGCGCCAGGTCGCCGTGGAGATCTACGGCGGCCCGCTGATGAACTCCTGGCTCGACCGCGACCTGGGCCTGGCCGGCCGCCTCTCGCTGCGCGACGGCTCGACGCGCCTGGTGAACGTGGACCGCCCGCTGCTGCGCGTCCCGCAGCTCGCCATCCACATGGACCGCAACGTCTCCACCGAGGGTCTCAAGCTCGACAAGCAGCGCCACCTCCAGCCCGTCTGGGGCCTGGGCGACACCGTGCGCGACGGCGACCTGATCGCCTTCCTGGAGGACGAGGCGGGCCTCGCCCGCGGCGAGGTCACCGGCTGGGACCTGATGACGCACTCCGTGGAGCCCCCGGCGTACCTGGGCCGCGACCGGGAGCTGGTGGCGGGCCCGCGGATGGACAACCTGCTGTCCGTGCACGCCGGGACGGCCGCGCTGGCCGCGGTCGCGTCCTCGGGCGGCGACCTCCCGTACATCCCCGTGCTCGCCGCCTTCGACCACGAGGAGACCGGCTCCCAGTCGGACACCGGCGCCGACGGACCGCTCCTCGGCACGGTGCTGGAACGCTCGGTGTTCGCACGCGGCGGCTCCTACGAGGACCGGGCGCGCGCCTTCGCCGGCACCGTCTGCCTCTCCTCCGACACGGGCCACGCCGTCCACCCCAACTACGCGGAACGGCACGACCCGACGCACCACCCGCGCGTCAACGGCGGCCCCATCCTCAAGGTCAACGTCAACAACCGCTACGCCACGGACGGTTCGGGCCGCGCGGTGTTCGCCGCCGCCTGCGGTAAGGCGGAGGTCCCCTTCCAGACCTTCGTCTCCAACAACGCCATGCCGTGCGGCACGACCATCGGCCCCATCACCGCGGCCCGGCACGGCATCAGCACCGTGGACATCGGCGTGGCCATCCTGTCGATGCACAGCGCCCGGGAGTTGTGCGGCGCCGACGACCCGCACCTGCTGGCCAACGCGCTGGTGGCCTTCCTCCAGGGGTAGGCCGGAGCGCGGAACACCGCCCCACGGCATGAGGGTTGAGGCGCGGGGTACCCGCACGGAACCGGATCGACCGGAATCCCGGAACCGACCGGCTCTGACAGGGAGGCAACACTCATGGGCCTCGGCGGGTGCATCATCCTCATCGCCGTGGGAGCCATCCTCACGTTCGCGACCGACTGGGACATGCAGGGCGTCAACCTCGACCTGGTCGGTGTGATCTTCATGGTCGTCGGCCTGATCGGTGTCGCGACGTTCAGCAGCATCGCCCGGCGCCGCCGCGTCGTGATGCCGCCGTCGACCCCGGTAGTCGAGGACCGGCCCCACCACACGCAGGACGGCTACCACAACGGCTACGGCGCCTGAGCCGGCCGCGCGTACACCCCCCGCACTCAGCCTGTCGGCCTACCGGCCGCGTCCCGGGACGGCCGGCGGGGAAGCGGTCAGAGCATGAGATTCCTCGTGTACGACCGGCTCCTCGGCATCGGTGACGACTACTGGATCGAGGACGACCATGGCAACAAGGTCTTCCTCGTCGACGGCAAGGCGATGCGGCTGCGGGACACCTGGGAGCTGAAGGACGCCCAGGGGCACGTGCTCATCGACATCCACCAGAAGATGTTCGCCCTGCGCGACACGATGGTGATCGAACGGGCCGGCGAGCCCCTGGCCCGCATCAAGCGCAAACGTCTGTCCCTGCTCCGCAACCACTACCGGGTCACCCTGGCCGACGGCACCGAACTGGACGTCAGCGGCAAGATCCTCGACCGGGAGTTCGCCATCGAGTACGACGGCGAACTGCTGGCCGTCGCCTCCCGGCGCTGGCTCACCCTCCGGGACACCTACGGCCTGGACGTCGTCCGGGACGACGCGGACCCGGCGCTGCTGATCGCCCTGACGGTGTGCGTGATCCACCTGGCGGAGAAGGAGCGCGAGGACGACTGAGGAGCGGCGGCCCGGCGGCACCTCACGCCGTGCGGCGGACGGCGCGGCCGAGGAGCAGCGGCACGACCAGGTGGTGCACCGGCGCGGCCAGCGACCAGAGCACCCGGCCGGCCCGGCCCTCGAAGGTCACGTACGTCGCCCAGACCAGCCGTGCGTCGTCGACGGTCACCACGTTGCGGACGGTCAGCGACGGGGCGCGGGCCGCCACGGCGATCCGGCCCGGCCGGGACTCCACCGTGCGCCATCCGATCACATGCCGCGGAGAGGTCCTCGGCCCCAGGCGCAGCCCCAGCACACCCGACCAGCCCGTCCGGAGCAGGATGCGCAGCAGCGCCGGAGTGTCCTCGAAGGTGCCCCGGGCCCACTCCTCGGCCGACCGGCGCGGCAGTCCGGCGAGCGGCAGCGCGAACGCCGACGCGAAGTGGGCACCGGCGGGCTCCACCCGGACGCGGCGGATGGCGGAGGTGCTGGTGCGAGCCATACCGGAATTCTGGGCGACGCGACCAGGTACCAAACACGTTGTGTCACGGAACCTCACACAGCGCGCTCAGCCGCGCGGCGGCTCCAGACCCAGCACCCGGTCCTTCAGGGCCGGGAACTGCTCCCTGGTCCGCGCCACCTTCGCCGGGTCGAACTCCACCGTGAGGACCTCCTCGTCCGCACCGGCCTCCGCGAGCACCTCGCCCCAGGGGTCGACCACGATCGAGTGACCGGCCTGCGGAACTCCGGCGTGCGTCCCGGCCGTTCCGCAGGCGAGGACGAACGCCTGGTTCTCCACGGCCCGCGCCTGTGCCAGGAGCGTCCAGTGGGACCGGCGGCGCTCCGGCCAGCCCGCCGGGACGACGAGGATCTCGGCACCGGCGTCGACGAGGGAGCGGAAGAGTTCGGGGAAGCGCAGGTCGTAGCAGGTCGCCACGCCGAGGGTGGTGGTGTCCGGCAGCCGGACCGTCACCGGCTCCCGCCCCGCGCCCATCAGCACGGCCTCGCCCTTGTCGAAGCCGAAGCGGTGGATCTTGCGGTAGGAGGCGGCCAGCTCGCCGGCGGGGGAGAGGACGAGAGAGGTGTTGTAGAGCCGCCCGTCCGGGCCGCGCTCGGGCACCGACCCCGCGTGCAGCCACACGCCCGTGTCGCTCGCCGCCTTCGCCATCGCCTCGTACGTCGGTCCGCGCAGCGGCTCGGCCGCCGCGTCGAACTCCTCGAAGGCGAAGGCGCCCGTGGTCCACAGCTCCGGCAGCACCACGAGATCCGCGCCCGCCTGCGCCCGTACCAGAGTCGCCGCCCGCAGACGACGCGCTTCGACCGTTTCGTCCTCGTTCACGGCGATTTGGATCAGAGAGGCACGCACACTACCACCGTCCTGGCATTCGAGCCGTCCACACGGGCCTACGATCGTCACACGAAAGCACTGCCGGGGTGCCGCACAGCAGCGTAACTTAGCCTCCCAAGACGCCCGCCGACTGCCGCCGCCGCCACTGGCACCGCTGCCGCCAACCGCCCGTGTACCGACCGCCGAGGGGTCCCGTTCCGTGAGTCTGCATCCCACCCTCCAGCCCTACGCCGACGCCTGGACTCACTCCATCGAGGCGATATCCGAGCTGGTCCAGCCGCTTGTGGAGGCAGAGTGGAACCGCCGGACCCCCTGCCCGGGCTGGTCGGTGCGCGACATCGTCTCGCACGTCCTGGGCCTGGACTCCGAGATGCTCGGCGACCCCCGCCCCATCCACACCCTGCCGCGCGACCTCTACCACGTCACCAACGACCACCAGCGCTACATGGAGATGCAGGTCGACGTCCGCCGCCACCACACGGCGCCGGAGATGACGTCCGAGCTGGAGTACATGATCATCCGGCGCAACCGCCAGCTGCGGAACGAGTCGCGGGACCCCGGCACCAAGGTGCGCGGCCCGCTCGGCACCGAGCTGACCCTGGAGGAGTCGATGCGCCGGCACGCCTTCGACGTGTGGGCGCACGAGCAGGACCTGCGCACGGCACTCGGCCGCCCCGGCAACCTCGACTCCCCCGGCGCGTACGTCGCGCGGGACGTGCTGCTCGGCGAGCTGCCCGCCGTCGTCGCCGAGCGGGCGGACGCGCCGCGCAGCTCGGCCGTCGTCTTCGACGTGCACGGCCCGGTCGAGTTCCTGCGCACCATCCGCGTCGACATCCAGGGCCGCGGCACTCTCGAGTCGTCCCCGGCCCTCGGCCCCGCCGCCACCCTCACCCTCGACTGGGAGACGTACTTCCGCCTGGCCTGCGGCCGCGTGACCCCGGAGGCGGCGGCGGACCGCATCAAGACGGAGGGCGACCCGGACCTGACGGCAGCGATCCTGCGCCACTTCGCGGTGACCCCCTAGCTGCGGGCAGTCGTGCCGCTGGGGCGGCACGGGTGGGCGCAGCGGCACCCCGCCATGCCGGGCCGCCCACCCACCCCCGCCCCGCACCCCCCGCCGGGCGCCTACACGGGCACGTGCACCGTCTCCACCCGGCTGACAACCAACCGCTCCCGCTCCCGCAACGCGGCCCGCTTCCGCAACCGCAGGATCTGCGTCAGTCCCAACGCCTGCAGCACGAACACGGACGAGAACGCCACCCCGTAGTCGTCCCCCGTCGCGTCCAGCAGCACCCCCACCGCGAACAAGGTCGTCATCGACGCCACGAAGCCCCCCATGTTCGTGATCCCGGACGCCGTCCCCTGCCGCTCGGGCGGATTCGCCGGCCGCGCGAAGTCGAAGCCGATCATCGATGCCGGCCCGCACGCCCCCAGCACCGTGCACAGCACGACCAGCAGCCACATCGGCGCGTGCTCGCCCGGGTAGGCCAGCGTCGCCGCCCAGAGCAGCGCCGTCGCCCCCACCGTGCCGAGCGCCAGCGGCAGCCGCGCCGCGTGGTGCCGGGCGATGATCTGGCCGTAGACCAGACCGACCGTCATGTTGGACAGGACGACCAGGGTGAGCAGCGTGCCGGCCGTGGCCCGGGACAGCCCCTGCGCCTCGACCAGGAACGGCATCCCCCACAGCAGCAGGAACACCATCGCCGGGAACTGGGTGGTGAAGTGCACCCACAGCCCGAGCCGCGTCCCCGGCTCCCGCCAGGACAGCGCGATCTGCCGCCGCACGTACGCGGCCCCCCGGTGCGCCGACGGCTCCGGCTCGTGCCCCTCGGGGTGGTCCTTGAGGAAGAGGAGCAGCAGGACGAAGACGACGACACCCGCCAGCGCGCTGCCCGCGAACGCCGCGGTCCAGCCGACGCCGTGCAGCAGCCGGGCCAGGACGAGGGTGGAGACCAGGTTGCCCGCCATGCCGACCAGCCCGGCCAGCTGGGCGACCATCGGCCCGCGCCGGGCCGGGAACCAGCGGGTGCCAAGCCGCAGCACGCTGATGAACGTCATCGCGTCCCCGCAGCCCAGCAGCGCCCGCGAGGCCAGCGCCATGCCGTACGACGGGGAGAAGGCGAAGCCCAGCTGCCCCGCCGTGAACAGCACGACGCCGATGCCCAGCACCTTCTTGGTGCCGAGCCGGTCGACCAGCAGGCCGACGGGTATCTGCATGCCGGCGTAGACCAGCAGCTGGAGGATGGAGAAGGTGGACAGCGCGGAGGCGTTGACGTGGAAGCGGTCGGCGGCGTCGAGACCGGCGACCCCGAGGGACGTACGGAAGATGACGGCGACGAAGTAGACGGAGACGCCGATGCCCCACACGGCGATCGCACGCCGGCCCCCCGGCGGGTCACCGGGCAGGACGCGGCCGGACGAGGTGGCCGTACTCATCGGACCTCCCCGCGTGCCAGGTGCGAGAACCAGCCCACGTGCCGGCCCACCACGCCGACGGCCGCCTCCGCGTCCCCGGAGCGCAGCGCGTCGAGGAGCTCCTCGTGCTCGGCGAGGGTCTTGGCGATCCGGTCGGGGTGGGAGTGCATGACGGCGACGCCCATGCGCAACTGGCGGTCGCGCAGCTGGTCGTAGAGGCGGGAGAGGATCTCGTTGCCGCCGCTGCGGACGATCTCGGCGTGGAAGCAGCGGTCGGTGACGGAGGCGGCGGCGAAGTCACCGGCGGCGGCCTGCTCCTGCTGCCGGGCGAGCAGCTCCTCCAGTCGTTCGACCAGCCCCGGCGGGGCGGGTACGGCCTTCCTGGCCGCGTGCTCCTCGACCAGCAGCCGGGTCTCCACCACGTCCGCGATCTCCTGCGCGGAGACGGGCAGGACCAGCGCGCCCTTCTTGGGGTAGAGCCGGATCAGCCCCTCGACCTCCAGCCGCAGCAGCGCCTCGCGCACCGGGGTGCGGGAGACGCCCACGGCCTCGGCCAGCTCGCCCTCGGTGAGCAGCGTCCCACCCTCGTAACGGCGCTCCAGGACGCCCTGCTTGACGTGGGTGTAGACGCGGTCCGCCGCGGGGGGTTGCTTCACTGCCGTGGTCATGCCGACAGGATAGATACAACAGGGACACAAGAGGGATCCGGTCCAGTATCCGGACGTCGGCCCACTCGTAACGGGGAACCGAGAATTCGCCCCGCCCCACCGCGCAACCATTCACCCCCCTCGGATGTCGCACTGACGCGGCCACCGCTCTGCCGACCACAACTCGGCCGCGTCCCAGGGGAATTCACCACAATCGGGGTAATAAACTCAATGAACACTATTTCGGGCGTCCGTCTGCGCAGGGCCCTCGCCGTCGCCCTGACCGGCGGCGCCGTCCTCGCCACCGGGGTCCTCGCCACCGCACCCGCACAGGCCGCCGCACCCGGACGCGTCACCCTGGCCCCCGCCGTGCGGGCACCCGCCGTGCCCTCGATCGTCGCCAAGGGCGGCTTCGTGATGAACAACGCGACCGGCAAGTCGCTCTACACCAAGGCCGCCGACACCAAGCGCTCCACCGGCTCCACGACCAAGATCATGACCGCCAAGGTCGTGCTCTCCCAGCCGAAGCTGAACCTGGACGCCAAGGTCACGGTCCAGATGGCGTACAGCGACTACATCGTGTCGAAGAACGCCTCCTCCGCCCGGCTGATCGTCGGCGACAAGGTGACGGTCCGCCAGCTGCTCTACGGGCTGATGCTGCCGTCCGGCTGCGACGCCGCGTACGCGCTGGCCGACAAGTTCGGCTCGGGCAAGACCCGGGCGGCGCGCGTGAAGTCGTTCATCGGCAAGATGAACGCGACCGCCAAGAGCCTCGGCCTGAAGAACACGCACTTCGATTCGTTCGACGGCATCGGCAACGGCAAGAACTACTCCACGCCGCGCGACCTCACGAAACTCGCCAGCAGTGCGATGAAGAACTCCACCTTCCGCACGATCGTGAAGACCAAGAAGTACACGGCGAAGACCAGGACCAAGAAGGGCGGCACCCGCACGATGGCGCCCTGGACCAACACCAACACGCTGCTGGGCAGTTACAGCGGCGCCATCGGCGTGAAGACCGGTTCGGGACCGGAGGCCAAGTACTGCCTGGTCTTCGCCGCGACCCGGAAGGGGAAGACCGTCATCGGCACGGTCCTGGCGTCCTCGTCGTCCACCCAGCGCGCCAAGGACGCCACGAAGCTCATGAACTACGGCTTCGCGAAGTAGACCTGTCGCCACGCACGCACACCACCACCTCGAAGGGCCCGTCGCCTGCGCGACGGGCCCTTCGCGCTGCGCCGGGTCGCCTGTACCGATGGAACCTATGGTGATAGTTTCATTAGCACCATGCTGCTGAGTCTGGACAAGACCGACACCCGCCCCCTGCACGAACAGGTCGCCGGCGCCGTCCGGCGCGCCATCGCCGAGGGGGAGTGCGCCCCCGGGGACCGCCTGCCCTCGGCCCGCGACCTCTCCGAGGCCCTGGACGTCAACGTCAACACCGTGCTGCGCGCCCTGCGCGGGCTGCGGGACGAGGGCCTGCTGGAGTTCCGCCGGGGCCGGGGGGTGACGGTGGCCGAGGACGCCCGCCCCCACTCCGAGCTGCAGATCCGGGTCAGGGAACTGCTCACCGAGGCGGCGCGGCTGGGCTACAGCAGGACCGATCTCATCGACATGATCAGGGGGATGCCATGAGGGACACGACAACGGCACGGCGGACGACGGCCGCGGTCTGGACGGCCGGGGTCACGACGGTGCTCGCCGGAATGCCGCTCCTGGCGCGGGACCGGCTGCCCGACCGGCTGGCGACCCACTGGGGCCTGAACGGCGAAGCCCCCGACGGCTCCATGCCCCTGTGGGCGGCGTCCCTGGCCCCCGCGCTGATCTGGCTGGTAACGGCGGCCGCGGTCACCGTCCCGCTGATGCGGGCGGGTCCGGCGGCCCGTCCGTGGACCACCGCGACCCTGCTCCCCATGGGCATCGTCCTCACCGGCGCGCAGGCCGCGGTCATCCGGGCCAACCTGGACCGCACGGACTGGCACGAGGCCCGTCAGCCCACCGCCTGGATCGTCGCGATCCTCGTCGCGGCCGCCCTCGCGGGAGTGGCCGCGTGGCTGCTCGTCACCCGGCGCGGCGCCCCGGACGACGCCACGACGCCCGACGAGGGCGCCCCCGCGCTGGACATCCCGAAGGGCCGGCGCATGGTCTGGTTCTCCCGCACCGCCAACCCCTGGCTCCAGCTGCTGGCGGCCGCGATCGGCCTGGTGGCCGTGGGCGCGCTCGTCGCCCTGGTCGGCGGCCTGGCCGAGCCGGGCGGCCTGTGGGGCCTGTTCGCCGGGTGCGCCGCCGGGTCCCTCGCCTGTGCCCTGTTCTCGGCCGTCCAGGCCCGCGTCTCGGAGCGTGGCCTGGAGGTCTCCTTCGGCCCCCTCGGCTGGCCCGGACGCCGCTGGGCGCCCGGCGACATCGACACGGCACGGATGGAGGTCCGCAGGCCCGCCCAGGTCGGCGGCTGGGGCTACCGCCTCAG
Organism: Streptomyces sp. NPDC034099; assembly: GCF_055575415.1. Taxonomy (NCBI): domain Bacteria; kingdom Bacillati; phylum Actinomycetota; class Actinomycetes; order Kitasatosporales; family Streptomycetaceae; genus Streptomyces; species Streptomyces sp. NPDC034099. The sequence goes on from NZ_JBVISR010000004.1 coordinate 408,243, forward strand.
CGGCCTCGGCACCACCGTGATGGTGCGCGCCGGCGAATGCCTGGTCGTACGGCCCCGGGGCCGCCGCAGCGACTTCGCCGTGAGCGTCGACGACGCCGAGCGTGGCGCGGCCCTGCTCAACGCCCTGCGCCCGGATCCGCCCCGGGGCTGAGCCCAACGGCCCGGGGACGCTATACACGTACGCGGCGCCCCCGAGCAGCACTTTCGATCATGTTCGCTCGCAGTCGTGAACATCCGTCGATCCGGCTGGCATATGCCCATGGCTTCGCCCTACGTTCCGCGGCGGAGGTGGTTCACATGAACGAACCCAGCAAACGACAGAACTCCGGCGCACGGCACGAGGCGATCGACGTCAGCGACTTCGTGTACGCGGCCACCGGCGCCCGGGTGCGACGGCTGACCATGCCGGGCGGGAGCCACTGATTCCCGGCGGTGGACGTGTGCAAGGAACTCGGGCACAGCAACTCCCGAAAGGCGCTCGCAGATCACGTTCCCGAGGAGCACCGAGAATTGCTCGAGACCGTAACTGGAAGTTACGGTCTCAGCGTTCCCGCAGGTAGAGAGTGGCGTCGAGACTTGCAGGTCATCTCTCTGCAAGGTCTCATCCTCCTCGTCAACGCCTGCACCAAACCGGCCTGCGCTCCCTTCAAGCAGTGGGTCGCCGAAGTCATCGAGACCGTGCAGCGCGAGGGCTCGTACTCCCTGGACGAGGCCGAGGTGCAGCCCGCCGAACCCGGCGCCCCCATCGCCTATGCCATGCCGGTCCAGGTGGCCGAGGCCATCGTCCGGCTGGAGGCGCACAACCTCAAGCTGGACGAGGAGTTGGCCGAGGGACAACGGACGTCGATCGCACTGCAGAAGGAGATGCTGGCCACGCAGCAGGCCACCCTCGCCGCACAGCAGGCCACCCTCGCCGTGCAGCAGGCCATGGTGCACGCCTTGGAGCGCATCGCGGACCGGTTCGACACCCTGGTCCTCCACCAGGGGGCGCCTCGCGGCCACCTCACCGCGGTGCCCACCACGGAGTCCGTGCTGGCCGACTGGCGGCAACGGCTGGCCGTGACGGAGGACGTGTGGACGGTCGCCCTGGTCATCGCGCCGGTGCTCGTGGAGAAGGGTGAGCTGCGGGAGCCGCTGGAGTCGATCGCCGCCCGTACGGGGCTCTCCGTGCGGCGGGTCAACGAATGCCTGCGGCTGCTGCGCACCCACGCCTGCATCCGCTCGCGGGGCGGGTCCGAGGACGGGGCTCCGGTGTACGTGCTGCACCAGAGCTGAGCCCGGCACGACAAGAGGGGCGTCGCAACTCGAGCTTGCGGCGCCCCTCCGTCATGAACCTACCCGGTTCGTGCCTCTCACGCCCAGCTGATCAGCCGCTTCGGCTGTTCCAGGACCGCCGCCACGTCGGCGAGGACCTTGGAGCCCAGCTCGCCGTCGACCAGGCGGTGGTCGAAGCTGAGGGCGAGGGTGGTCACCTGACGCGGCTTCACCTTGCCCTTGTGGACCCACGGCTGGAGCTTGATCGCGCCGACCGCGAGGATCGCGGACTCGCCGGGGTTGAGGATCGGCGTACCGGTGTCGACGCCGAAGACGCCCACGTTGGTGATGGTCACCGTGCCGCCCTGCATGGCGCCGGGGCTGGTCCTGCCCTCCCGGGCCGTCGAGACCAGCTCGCCCAGGGAGCCGGCCAGCTGCGGCAGGGTCTGGGCGTGGGCGTCCTTGATGTTCGGGACGATCAGGCCCCGGGGGGTGGCGGCGGCGATGCCCAGGTTGACGTAGTGCTTGACCACGATCTCCTGGGCGGCCTCGTCCCAGGACGCGTTGATGTCCGGGTTGCGCTTGATCGCGACCAGCAGGGCCTTGGCGATCAGGAGCAGCGGGTTCACCCGCAGGCCCGTGTACTCCTTGTCCTGCTTCAGCTCCTCGACCAGCTTCATCGTGCGCGTCACGTCGACCGTCACGAACTCGGTGACGTGCGGCGCCGTGAACGCCGAGCCGACCATCGCCGCCGCCGTCGCCTTGCGCACGCCCTTGACCGGGATGCGGGTCTCGCGCGTCGTGTCGTACGAGGCCGGCGCGGTCGCGGTCGCTGCCGGGGCGGGGGTCTCGGGCCGCGGGGCCTGCTGCGCCGGCTCGGCCGCCGCCGACACCGCCGCGTGGACGTCCTCACGCGTGATGATGCCGTCCGGGCCCGACGGGACCACGGTCGCCAGGTCGACGCCGAGGTCCTTGGCCAGCTTGCGCACCGGGGGCTTGGCCAGCGGACGCTCGCCGCCGGCCGGAGCGGCCGGAGCGGCCGGAGCGGCCGGGGCCGCGGGAGCCGCGGGCGCGGCCGGTCCGTGGCCGTTCATCTCGGCCTGGATCGCCGCCGACGCCTCCTGCCCGGCGGCCGGGGCCTGAGCACCCTTGCGGGGGCGGCGCCGGGTCGCGGAGGTGGAGACCCCGTAGCCGACCAGGACCGGCTGGCGGCCCTGGGGCTTGGGCTCCTCCGCCTCGGCGGCGGCCGGGGTGTCCGCCACGGCCTCCTGCACCGGCTCCGCGGCCGCCGCCGCGCCGCCACCGACGGCCACCGCGATGATCGACGTGCCCACGTCGACCGTGGTGCCCTCGGGGAAGTGCAGTTCGCGGACCACGCCGTCGTAGGGGATGGGCAGTTCGACGGCGGCCTTGGCCGTCTCGACCTCGCACACCACCTGCCCGTCGGTGACCGTGTCACCGGGCTGGACGTACCACTTGAGGATCTCGGCCTCGGTGAGCCCCTCACCCACGTCGGGCATCTTGAACTCACGCACGGAGCTGTCCGTCATCGTCGTCACGCTCCCCTCCTCAGTACGCCAGCGAGCGGTCGACGGCATCCAGCACCCGGTCCAGGTCGGGCAGGTACTCCTCCTCCAGACGCGCCGGCGGATACGGCGCGTGATAGCCGCCGACCCTGAGCACCGGGGCCTCCAGGTGGTAGAAGCAGCGCTCCGTGATCCGGGCCGCGATCTCCGCGCCCGAGCCCAGGAACACCGGCGCCTCGTGGACCACGATCAGGCGGCGGGTCTTCTCCACCGAGGCCTGGATCGTGTCGAAGTCGACCGGCGAGATCGAGCGCAGGTCGACGACCTCCAGGGAGCGGCCCTCCTCGGCGGCCGCGTCGGCGACCTCCTGGCAGAGCTTCACCATCGGGCCATAGGCGGCCAGCGTCAGATCGGTGCCCTCGCGCACCACCCGCGCGGCGTGCAGCGGGCCCGGGATGGCCTCCCTGTCGACCTCGGCCTTGTCCCAGTACCGGCGCTTGGGCTCGAAGTAGATCACCGGGTCGTCGCTCTGGATGGCCTGCTGCATCATCCAGTACGCGTCCGCCGCGTTGGAGGGGCTGACCACCTTGAGGCCCGCCACGTGCGCGAACAGCGCCTCGGGGGACTCGGAGTGGTGCTCGACCGCGCCGATGCCGCCGCCGTAGGGGATGCGGATGACGACCGGCATCTTGACCTTGCCCAGCGACCGGGCGTGCATCTTCGCCAGCTGCGTGACGATCTGGTCGTAGGCGGGGAAGACGAAGCCGTCGAACTGGATCTCCACCACCGGCCGGTAGCCGCGCAGCGCCAGACCGATGGCGGTGCCGACGATGCCGGACTCGGCCAGCGGGGTGTCGATCACCCGGTCCTCGCCGAAGTCCTTCTGCAGACCGTCGGTGACCCGGAAGACACCGCCGAGCTTGCCGACGTCCTCGCCCATGATCAGGACCTTGGGGTCCGACTCCAGCGCGCGGCGCAGCGACTCGTTGATCGCCTTCGCCAGCGCCATCTTTTCCTCGGCCATGTCAGACCCCCTCTGCGTCTGCGAACGATGCCTGGTAGGCGGCGAACTGGGCCCGCTCCTCGTCCACGAGCGCGTGCCCGTCGGCGTACGCGTGCTCGAAGATGGCGAACCGGTCCGGGTCCGGCATGGCACGGACCACTTCGCGCACTCGTTTGCCCAACGCCTCGCTCTCCGCCTCCAGTTCCGCGAAGAACCCCTCGTCCGCGTGGTGTGCGGACTCCAGGAAGCGGCGAAGGCGCAGGATCGGGTCCTTGGCCTCCCAGGCGACGCGCTCGTCGTCGTGCCGGTAGCGGGAGGGGTCGTCCGAGGTGGTGTGGGCGCCCATGCGGTACGTGTACGCCTCGATCAACGCGGGTCCCTCGCCGCGCCGGGCGCGGTCCAGCGCCCAGCGGGTGACCGCGAGGGAGGCCAGCACGTCGTTGCCGTCGACGCGGACGCCGGGGAAGCCGAAGCCCTGGGCGCGCTGGTAGAGCGGCACCCGGGTCTGCTTCTCGTTGGACTCGGAGATCGCCCACTGGTTGTTCTGGCAGAAGAACACCACGGGGGCGTTGTAGACCGCGGCGAAGTTGAACGCCTCGCTGACGTCGCCCTGGCTGGAGGCGCCGTCGCCGAAGTACGCGATCACACCCGAGTCGGCGCCGTCCTTGGCGATGCCCATCGCGTAGCCCGTGGCGTGCAGCGCCTGCGAGCCGATGACGATGGTGTACAGGTGGAAGTTGTTGCTGTTGGGGTCCCAGCCGCCGTTGTTCACGCCGCGGAACATGCCGAGCAGGTTGGTCGGGTCCACCCCGCGGCACCAGGCGACGCCGTGCTCGCGGTAGGTCGGGAAGACGTAGTCGTCCTCGCGGGTGGCCCGGCCCGAGCCGATCTGGGCGGCCTCCTGGCCCAGCAGGGAGGCCCACAGGCCCAGCTCGCCCTGGCGCTGCAGGGCGGTGGCCTCGGCGTCGAAGCGCCGGGTGAGCACCATGTCGCGGTACAGGCCGCGCAGCTCGTCGGGGCTGATGTCGGCGACGTACGAGGCGTACTCGGCGTACGGCGAGTTCTTGGCCGTCCCGACGCGCTCGCCCTCGGGCGTCAGCAGCTGCACCAGCTCCGTCTCGGAGCCCTTCTGGGCAGCGGTACGGGTGGTGCGAGTGGTGCGCTTTGCGCCGGTGCCGGCCTTGCTGCCGGTGGTCCCGGCCGCCTTGGTGCCGGTGGTGCCGGCCGCCTTGCTTCCGGCGCTGCGTCGCGGCTTGCGCGCGGCAGTGCTCTCGGTCACGTGTGCTCCTCCGTCGGTCCGGCCCCCGGGTTCGCCGGAAGCCAGTGCGGCTCACCTGCGGCCCGGCGGACGCACAAGGGTGGGTGCGGCCCGATCGGGAACAGGCGTGACAGGTGCCCCGGCGAGCGCCCTGCGAACAGCACGTTACCCAGTGCTCCACATTTCTGTGAAACCCCTCCTGACCTGCGTTTTTACTCGGATTTCCAAGTAAATCGGCGTAGGGCGGAAGTTTTACTGGTCACAGCCTTGCAGGGGGCCGGAACAACGGCACGTTATCCCGGCCACCCCGGGCACGGGAAGAGTCGGTGTGTGACACTGACCGCGTGCGCGAAGACGGAAAAATCCGGGTATTCCTCCTCGACGACCACGAGGTGGTCCGGCGGGGGGTGCACGATCTGCTCGCCGGCGAGGCCGACATCGAGGTGGTGGGCGAGGCCGGTACGGCCGCCGAGGCGCAGGCCCGGGTCGCGGCCACCCGTCCGGACGTAGCGGTGCTGGACGTGCGGCTGCCGGACGGCAGCGGCGTGGAGGTCTGCCGCGACATCCGCTCCCGGGACGAGTCCGTCCGCTGCCTGATGCTGACCTCCTTCGCCGACGACGAGGCCCTCTTCGACGCGATCATGGCGGGCGCCTCCGGCTACGTCCTCAAGGACATCCGCGGCGCCGAGCTGCTCGGCGCGGTACGGGAGGTGGCGGCCGGGAAGTCGCTGCTCGACCCGGCGGCCACCGCGCGGGTGCTGGAGCGGCTGCGCGACGGCGGGGCGAAGCCCGACGACCGGCTGGCCCGGCTCACCGACCAGGAGCGCCGCATCCTGGAGCTGATCGGCGAGGGACTGACCAACCGCGCGATCGGCGAACGGCTGCACCTGGCGGAGAAGACGATCAAGAACTACGTGTCGAGCCTGCTGGGCAAGCTCGGTATGCAGCGGCGTTCCCAGGCAGCGGCCTTCGTGGCCCGGCTGGAGGCCGAGAACCGCTGACGGGCCCCGTGTCACCGGCCGCGGCCTTACTCGGGACTTACGTCCCCTGCCGCCGGGGCGGGCGACCCTGGTCCTGTGCCCCGCGCTCCCGCACAGTGAGTCCATGCCCTCCGACGAACAGCTCGCCGTCGGCCTGCTCGGCCGTACCGCCTACGGCCGGGCGGCCACCACCCTGCGCGCCCTTCCCTTCCTCGCCCACGCGCGGCACATCGTGAGCGACGGCCGGGTCCTGCTGCGGATGCCCAGGAGCTGGGGGTACCACCGGATGTGCGCCGGGAGCGTCGTCGCGTACGGGGCGGACAACCTGACCTCCGCGGGGCCCGGCGAGAGCCTGTGGACCGTGCAGGTCGTGGGCCGGTGCGAGGACCACGAGCCGAGCACGGCCGAGCTGGAGCGGTTCGGTCCGGCGCCGGACCGGGTGGACGGCGAGCCGTTCGAGCCCGCCTATCTGCGCGTCGAGCCGCAGTTCGGCACGGTGCACTTCACGGACGGGTCGGCCGGGCCGCTCTGACCTCGCCGAAAACGACGCCCCGCGACGACGCCCCCGCAACGCGACGCGCGCGTGGAGCCCGTTTCCGGGCCGCACGCGCGCGTAAGGCGTAGGGACGGGGCCGGGTCAGCCCTCGCCGCCCTCGGAACCGCCCGGGGCGCCGGTCGCGCCGCCCGTCGGCTCGCCACCACCCGTGGGATCGCCGCCACCGGTCGGCTCACCGCCACCGGTCGGCTCACCACCGCCCGTGGGGTCGCCCGTCGGATCACCGGTCGGATCACCGGTTGGATCGCCCGTCGGGTCACCGGTCGGATCGTTCGTCGCGGTGTTCGACGGCGTCCACGACGGCGTGTCCGGCTGCTCCCAGCCCCCGCCGCCGTTGCCGCCCCCGCCCGAGCCCTGCTCGGTGCCCGGGTCGGTGGTCTCCTGCGTCGCCTCGTCACTGGGCGAGGAACTCGGCGACTCCTGGCCGGTGCTCTGCGAGGTGGTCGCGGACGGGCTCTTGTCCGTCTCGGTGCCGCCCTTGTCGCCGTCGCCGTTGTTCAGGGCCAGCGCGACGCCGGCCGCGATGGCGATCACCGCGAAGACGGCCAGTATCCACAGCTTGCCGCGGCCGCTGCCCTTGTTGCCGTGGCCCTCGAAGCCGCCCTCGTCGCTCCCGCCGTAGCCGCCCGGCAGGATCGGCTGGGGGATCTGCTGGGTGCCGGACGCCCCGTGGTGGTCGGAGTGCGGCAGCACCGTCGTGCCCGCCAGGCCGGCCGAGGGGGTGTGCCGGCCGTCGTGCGCGGCGACCGGGCCGGTGTTCCAGGTGCCGGTGTGGCCGCCCTGCTCGTACAGCATCTGCAGCCCGTACTGGACCAGGCCGCGCATCTCCTCGGCGGTCTGGAAACGGTCGTCGGGCTCCTTGGCCAGCGAGCGCATCACCAGGCCGTCCAGCTCCGGCGGAGTGGCGTCGGAGACCTCGGACGGGGGCGTCGGGATGTCCTGCACGTGCTGGTAGACCACCGACAGCGGGGTCTCCCCGGTGAACGGCGGGCGCAGCGCGAGGAGTTCGTAGAGCAGGCAGCCCGTCGCGTACAGGTCGGAGCGGTGGTCGACGGCCTTGCCGAGGGCCTGCTCGGGGGACAGGTACTGCGGGGTGCCCATGACCATGCCGGTCTGCGTCATCGTCGACTGGGCGCCGTGCAGGGCGCGCGCGATGCCGAAGTCCATCACCTTGACCGCGCCGGTGTTGGTGATGATGACGTTGGCCGGCTTGATGTCGCGGTGCACGATGCCGTGCTGGTGCGAGTAGGCCAGCGCCTCCAGGACGCCGGAGACGATGATCAGCGCCTGCTCGGGCCCGGGCGCCTCGGCGTTGAGGAGGAGGTCGCGGATGGTGCGCCCCTCGACGATCTCCATCACGATGTAGGGCACGGACTGGCCGCCGACGACGTCCTCGCCCGAGTCGTACACGGCCACGATGGCGTGGTGGTTGAGCCCGGCCACCGACTGTGCCTCGCGCGTGAACCGCGCCTTGGAGACGGGGTCCTCGGCGAGGTCCGCGCGCAGCAGCTTGACCGCCACGGTGCGTCCCAGGCGGACGTCCTCCGCGGCGAACACCTCGGCCATGCCGCCCCGCCCGAGCCTGCGGGTCAGCCGGTACCGGCCGTCGCCGACCAGGCCGCCGTTGCCCCAGTTCTCCGGCGCGTCAGACATACCGCCGCCAGATGCCTCGGGTTCGGACGGGCCCTGGGCGCGCTGCTGCTGTGCCATCAGTCCTCGCCGTCGTTTCTGCCCGCGGTACGCGCGGTGTTGTTACGGTCTCCGTCGGCCACGCTACAGCCTTCGCGGGGGCCTCCGGTCCGAGATGGGGCGCCGGGACCGGACATGAGACGGACCGGTCATGAAACCCTGGTTCCGTACTCTCGTGCAAATTCCGTGTACCGGCGGTACGCCGGCTGTAACGCTTCCGCGACGCTTCTTTCGCGTACGGTCACGGAACGGGCACCGCGCTTGACGTGTCGGTGCCCTGGGGCAGACTTGGCCGGGAATAGCACTTTCGATCACGAGCGCGCGTGCCGCCGCCACCGGCGCCCGCCGTCTATGGGGGACGCAGAGACATGAGCCAGGACGCCGCCGGACAGGGACGGTACGCGGGGCGGGCGCTCGCCGGCGGCCGTTACCAGCTGCGCGACTTGCTCGGCGAGGGCGGTATGGCCTCGGTGCACCTGGCGTACGACTCGGTCCTCGACCGTCAGGTCGCGATCAAGACGCTGCACACCGAGCTGGGTCGCGAACAGGCCTTCCGCGAGCGCTTCCGCCGCGAGGCCCAGGCCGTGGCCAAGCTCACGCACACCAACATCGTCTCGGTCTTCGACACCGGCGAGGACGATCTGAACGGCCTGACGACTCCCTACATCGTCATGGAGTACGTCGAGGGCCGGCCGCTCGGCTCCGTGCTCGACGAGGATGTGCGGCAGCAGGGCGCGATGCCCGCCGACAAGGCCCTGAAGATCACCGCGGACGTGCTGGCCGCGCTGGAGATCAGCCACGAGATGGGCCTGGTCCACCGGGACATCAAGCCGGGCAACGTGATGATGACCAAGCGCGGCGTGGTCAAGGTCATGGACTTCGGCATCGCCCGCGCCATGCAGTCCGGCGTGACCTCGATGACGCAGACCGGCATGGTCGTCGGCACCCCGCAGTACCTCTCGCCGGAGCAGGCCCTCGGCCGCGGTGTCGACGCCCGCTCCGACCTGTACTCGGTCGGCATCATGCTGTTCCAGCTGGTCACCGGGCGCCTGCCGTTCGACGCCGACTCGCCGCTCGCGATCGCGTACGCGCACGTGCAGGAGGAGCCGGTCGCCCCGTCCGCCGTGAACCGCGCGCTGCCCCCGGCGGTGGACGCGCTGGTGGCCCGCGCGCTGAAGAAGAACCCCAACGAACGCTTCCCCAGCGCCGAGGCCATGCGCGACGAGTGCCTGCGGGTGGCGGCCTCCTTCCAGGCCGCCCCGCCGAGCATCGTGCCCGGCGCCCAGACGTCGAGCGGCGCGGGCGTCGGCTCCGCGGTGTTCCCGCCGGTCGACCAGGGCGCCCCGGCGCCGACGGGCCCGGTCCAGACGCCGTACCAGCCGACACCGGCCCCCGGCCCCAACCCGTACGGCACCCCGGCCCCGGCGGCGCACTCGCCGGCGTACGGCTATCCGCAGCAGGCCGGATACCAGACGCCGGCCTCGTCGCCGTACGCGCAGCAGCAGGGCGCGTCCACGCCGCCGCCGTACAACCTGACGCCCTCGGCCCAGGGCTCCGGCTCCTCGGGCGGCGGCAGGAACAAGCCGGTGATCATCGGCTCGATCGTGGTCGCCGTCGTGGCCGTCGGCGCACTGGTCGGCGCGCTGCTGATGAACGGCGGCGGGGACGAGGACCCGGAGGCCGGCGGTGGCGGCACGGCGAGCGTGTCCGCGTCGCCGTCGAAGGCGGCGGGCTACCGCGGGCCGGACAGGACGAAGACGATCGAGAAGGACAAGTGCACCGAGCCGGAGGAGTCGTACAACGACCCCGACAAGATCAAGGTGCCGGACTTCACGTTCAAGTACATCGGCTCGGTCAAGGAGTGCTTCAACGCCGCGGGCTGGCAGATGAAGGTCGTCGACGTCGACGAGAACACCTACGGCGAGGGCTCGGTCCGGGACCAGTTCCCCACCGCCGGCACGGACGTCGACCCGGAGAACATGCCGGAGATCCAGCTCAAGGTCTCGACGGGCAACCCGCCGTCGGAGTGAGCACGTGACGACGGTGACGGGCGACGTGACGGACGCCTGACGTCGAAGGGCCCGGCAGCGGTGCTGCCGGGCCCTTCGCGTCGTCGGTCGGTGGAAGCCGTCCCTGCGGGAGTCGTCCCTGCGGGGAGGCGTGCCTACAGGTAGGGGCCGCCGGAGCGGCCGCCCGGGTGCGGGGCCTCCTCGCCCTCCGGGACGGTGCCCGGCGGCAGCGCGCGGCGCATCTGCTCCAGCTGGGCCCGCGCGGCCATCTGCTGGGCGAACAACGTGGTCTGGATGCCGTGGAAGAGGCCCTCCAGCCAGCCGACCAGCTGTGCCTGCGCGATCCGCAGTTCGGCGTCGGTCGGGGTGCCGTCGTCCGTGAAGGGCAGCGAGAGCCGCTCCAGCTCCTCCACCAGCTCCGGGGCCAGACCGTCCTCCAGCTCCTTCACCGAGCTGGCGTGGATCTCCTTGAGCCGGACCCGGCTCGCCTCGTCCAGGGGCGCGACCCGCACCTCTTCGAGCAGCTGCTTGATCATGCTGCCGATCCGCATGACCTTGGCGGGCTGCTCCACCTGCTCGGTCACCGGAATCTCGCGGGAGTCGTCGTCCCCGCCGCCGCTGAGCGCCATTCCGTCCTGGCCGACGACCAGGATCTGGGGGTTCTCCGGCGACCTGTCGTTCCTCGGCATCTCCATACCCGCCATTGTCTCGCACCCCCGGGCGCCGGACGGGCGGTGCCCCCGCGGAAACCGTCCCGGCGCGTTCGGCGGCGCCCGGAATGCCGGTGTCGCCACCGAATGTGAGGCTTGTTTCGTCGATTTCCACGACGCTTTCCACGACCGCACATCACCGGGAGGGGGTCACGGACGTGACGCCATGGCTGCGCGCCCTGCGGATGACGGGACTGGTGGGGGCCCTGGGAGCCGGTGCGGTGGTGGCGCCGTACGGGGCGCAGCCCGCCCACGCCGCCGTGCGGTCCGCGGTGGTGGCGGCGCCGTCACCGGGGCCCTCCGCGCCGGGGACGCCCACCGTCCCGGACGGCTCCGGCACCCATGACGGGCGGGGCGGTCACGAACGCCCCCGGCGCCCCGACGACGGCGACCGTCCGGACCGCCCGGACGCCCGGCCTCCCGCGGAATCCGGCCCCGCGGACAGCGGTTCGCCCAGGCCCACGCCCACGCGCTCCTCCCCCTCGCCGTCGGCCTCCGGCACCACGGCCGCCCCCGAGCCCTCCCGGGGCGGGAACCCGCCGGGTGAGGAAAGGCAGCGGCCCGGTCACGCCGAGGAGCATGAGCCGGAGCACGACGGCAGGAACGAGTACGCCGGCCGGTACCGGGACGACGACGGCGACGACGGCGTCCCCGAGGACCCGGCCGCCGCCCTGCCACCCGCCCGGACCGAGGCCGCCGCGGTGCCCTCGACCGCCCCGCCCCGCTCCCCGACGCAGAGCCGCACGCCCACCCGGGCCGCCGCCGAACCCCTCCTGCGGGTCCTCCCGCTGGGCAGCGGCCTGGTACTCATCGGCCTCGGCCTCGCCCTGGGCCTCGCGGGACTGCGCCTGCGCCGGGCGTAGAGCCCCGCCGCCCCGGCCGGACCAAGGCGGCCGAAGCGCCCCCGGCCACCCCGCCCCGGCCCCCGTCACAGAGCCGCACACCCACCCGGGCCGCCGCCGAACCCCTCCCGCACGTCCTCCCGCTGGGCAGCGGCCTGGTACTCATCGGCCTCGGCCTCGCCCTGGGCCTCGCGGGACTGCGCCTGCGCCGGGCGTAGAGCCCCGCCGCG